>JAJPXP010000010.1:0-60825 GCA_021205365.1 Clostridia bacterium | reverse complement strand
GTAAACTTTGCAGTGAAGTCATAATCGCCGAAATGATCGTCGTCTGCACGGTGTACCGAACCAGAATAAGTCTGTTCAGCTGTAACCGGTTCAGTGGTTTCACCGCCATGGTTGCCGCCGCCTTCGCCACGGCCAGAGCCCTTGTTGTCATCGGTTACATTGAATGTAACTTCTACATCTTCTGCTACAGACTTGATACCCAGCGCTTCATCTGCCAGTGCCTCAGTAATAACTGCCTTGATGCCGTCAGAAGAACGGGTTGCGCCAGTTACATTGTCCAGTCCCTCTGCGTTCAGGGTTTCCTGTGCACGCAGCTGATCCAGCAGGTCGTCAATCGCATCCTGGGAGTAAGTAGTTGCATTGATTTCCTTGTTCCAGTTATCGGAATCAAAGTAAACCGATGTCAGTACGCCATCTACTGTAGTAAATTTTGCAGTAAAGTCATAATCGCCGAAGTGGTCACCATCTGCACGATGTACCGTGCCGGAATAGGTTTTGGTAACCTCCCCGTCTGCCGCAAATGCCACTCCAGGAACCATGGTTGCTGCCATCGTTCCTGCCAATAACAGCGCACCAAGCCTGGATTTGTAGTCTTTGATTTTCATAGAAAATCTCCTTTCTAGATTGTAATTAGCTTCAACTAACTACCACCCATTATATTCCTTTCTTTTATATTTGCAAGTTTTTTTGAAAAAAAAAGCAATTATTAGCACTTTTGCGCAAATATCAGCATTTTTATACAAATCATATCTATTCAATATGCTTGGTATTTTGTTAGCATATAATAATCTTTTTGTCAAAAAACCGCAGGGAGCTTTCCCTGCGGTTTTACAATATTCTGTTGTTTTATTCGCCATCGTCCTGATGCGTTGGATCATTGTCCTCGTCCATCTGGTCTTCCTGCACAAACAGTCTGGTCACAGCTTCATCCAGAGAAATCCTCTGCGTTTTATCCATGGAAATCTTCTGTGTTCCATCCATGTCATCATCCGCAGGAATCTTCCGGGTCTGATCGATGTCACCATCCGCAGAAATCTTCCGGGTTTGATCAGCGTCATCATCCATCGGCTGGAAGTCATCCTTCTTTTCCTCCGGCGCAACGGTTTTTGTTTTTTCGCTGTCCTGCGCTGCAGTCTTTGCAAAACCACTTTCCAGATGGAATAACTGCTCGCCGCTGGTGTGATCCGGTACTTCCTCGCCATTGAACAGCTTTTCGAATGCATCGCCGTCCATCGTTTCATTGCGCACCAGATATTCTGCAACTGCCCTGAGCTGTTCGATGTGCTCTTTCAGGATATTCTCGCACTTTTCATAGGCATCCAGAACGACTTTTCGGATTTCCCCATCAATTTTAGATGCCAGCTCTTCGGAAATGGAATCGCTGCGTTCCACCATATCACGTCCGATGAAAATTTCCTGCTGGCCGCTGCTGTAATTGATCGGGCCGATGACATCACTCATGCCATACTTCGTAACCATGCTCTTGGCAACCGAGGTCGCACGTTCAATATCATTGGAAGCGCCGGTGGAAATATCATCCATCGTCAGTTTTTCTGCGACACGTCCACCCAGCAGGACAATCAGATCATCCAGCATTTCCTTCTTGGAAGCATAGAACTTTTCTTCCTGCGGCAGGCTCATCGTGAAGCCGCCTGCACGCCCACGCGGTACGATAGAAACCGTGTGAACCGGGTCCTGCGTCGGCAGGCATCGGGTTGCAATCGCATGGCCTGCTTCATGATAAGCCGTCAGTTTCTTTTCGTGGTCACTCATGACACGGCTCTTCTTTTCCGTGCCCATGATAACCTTGAGGAACGAATCTTCAATATCCTCCATGCTGATCAGACGCTTATTCCGGCGCGCTGCCAGCAGGGCCGCTTCATTCAGCAGATTTTCCAGATCGGCACCGGTAAAGCCTGCCGTAGATTTTGCAATGGAATCAAATCTGACATCCGGGTCAAACTGCTTGCCGCGTGCGTGGACATGCAGAATTGCTTCACGGCCCTTCATATCCGGCGCGCCAACATAAACCTGGCGGTCAAAACGTCCCGGACGCAGCAGAGCCGGGTCGAGGATATCCTGACGGTTGGTAGCTGCAATAACAATAACGCCTTCATTTGCGCCAAAACCATCCATCTCAACCAGCAGCTGGTTCAATGTCTGTTCGCGTTCATCATGTCCGCCGCCAAGTCCGGCGCCTCTGTGACGTCCGACTGCATCAATTTCATCAATGAACACAATGGCCGGGGCATTTTTCTTCGCCTCATTAAACAGGTCTCGTACACGAGATGCGCCGACGCCAACATACAGCTCAACGAAGTCAGAACCGGAAATCGACAGGAACGGTACGCCTGCTTCACCGGCAACCGCACGTGCCAGCAGGGTTTTACCGGTGCCCGGAGGGCCTACCAGCAGGACACCTTTTGGAATGCGTGCGCCAATCTGGGTAAACTTCTGTGGATTCTTCAAAAATTCCACAATTTCTTCCAGCTCTGCCTTTTCTTCATCTGCACCGGCAACATCCTGGAAGGTGACATGCCGCTTGTCGTCACTGGCATGCTTGATACGCGCTTTTCCGAACTGCATGGCGCCGCGTCCGCCGCCATCCTGCTTGCTGAACATAAAATAATAAAACAGTCCGAAAATAACAATCAGGACAATATACGGTATGATACTTGCCCACCATGGAACCTGCCTGACAATCCAGTTGTAATCCTTGATAATTCCGGCGGCCTTCTGCTCCTTGATCGTATCTCCCAGGTCATTGAAGAACAGATCGACACTCGGCAGACTGTACTCCAGGGTCGTGTCATCCTTCAAGCTTGCTCTGAGCGTGCTGCCATCAATCACGAACTCCGTGACCTGCTCATTCTCGAACGCATCCACCACCTGCGCATAGGTAACAGCTGTAGAACCGCCCTGCTGCATCAGTACCGTTACGGTAATGATAAGAAGCACGATGATAATAGCGTAGAAGCCAAGGCCCTTCATTTTGTTATTGTTCTTTTTATCCAAAAGTGTATGTCACTCCTCTCCGATAAACGGAAGTGTTATTCTTCTCCATATACCGACGGCTTCAGCACGCCAACATATGGCAGATTGCGGTATCTCTGGTCATAGTCCAAGCCATAACCAACAATAAATGAATCCGGAACAGTAAAGCCCTTATAATCAACCTTTACCGGTACCACACGGCGTTCCGGCTTATCTAAAAACGTGCACAGCGAAATGGACGCTGCGCCGCGTGTCTTTAGCGTCTTCATCAGATAGCTGAGTGTACGTCCGCTATCGAGAATATCCTCTACAATAATTAAATGGCGGCCGTCCACGCTTCCATCAAAATCCTTGACGATTTTGACCTCGCCAGAAGAGCTCGTGCCGGAGCCATAGCTGGAAACCGACATAAAATCTATGGTACATGGAATGGTAATCGCCCGTACCAAATCAGCCATAAAAACAAAAGAACCCTTTAAAATGCTGACGATAACAGGATTTTTTCCCACATAATCCCTAGAAATCTGTGCACCAATTTCTGCAACCTTTGCTGCAATTTCCTCTTCGGACAGAAGTACCTTCTGGATGTCCTGTGTCATATCTTTTCAATCTCCTCTCTGTCTAACCTGCCGCGAAAAGCTGAAACAGCGAAAAATCCGGTACTGCCGCAGAATTTTTCATCTGTTCCAATTCCTGCCGCTGCAACAATATCTCCCTGACAGCAAAGTACCGGAAGAATATCCCGTACATCGGGCAGTATTCCCCGTTCCGCATAAAGCCGTTTCAACGACCGTGCTCCCCGTGCGCCGGGAAGTGTCATGCGGTCATCCCGCTGCCATGTGCGTACGCACAAATCGGCCAAATTGATTGTATCATATGAAATCGGATAAAGCTTGAACGAACTGTGAATATCCGATATTTTTCTCGTAATGCTTATGGTATATGCGCCGAACTGCGCCGGCTTTTCCGGTTCAAGCCGGATTGGCGGCAAGCGGGATACTGCTGTTTCAATACAGATCCTGCCGCTGCGCAGCACCGCGCTCTTCCTTCCGGGAAGGCTGATGGAACCACGTTTCTTGCCAGCCAGAGCACATACCGCGCGGATATGTTTTGCACTGATTTCACCCATCGGCACACCGGACTGTTCCAGCAGCTGCCGAACCATTCTTGCCTGCAGCGCTTCGGGAAGCTGCTGCAGCACTTCCACAGCTACTTGTGTGCCATGCACACATGCCATGGCGTCCAGGCAAGCATTGTCCTGCCGCAGCAGGCTGGCTGCTTCCAATGCATGCCGTGCCGCTGCCGGTTCAATTTCCCGCAGCGCCGGGATCACATGGTGCCGGATTTGATTCCGGGTACAGCTGTCATCCATATTTGTGGCATCGGTCCGCCATGTCTGCCTACGTTCATGCAGAAACGCCTCAACCTGCCGCCGGTCCACTGCGATCAGCGGGCGGATGATATTCTCCCTGACGGGAGGGATACCTGCCAGGCCGGCGCTTCCTGTGCCGCGGATCAGATGAAACAGCATCGTTTCCAGATTATCATCTGCGGTATGCGCTGTCGCAATGCGTTCTGCATGAAAATCCTTTGCACAGCGTGCAAAAAAATCATACCGCAGTCCGCGTGCAGCGGTTTCCACAGATAACTTTTTCTGTTCCGCTACGGCTTTCGCATCGCAGCGTTCCGAACGGAACGGAATGCCCCGGTTTTCGCAAAGCCTCTGGCAGAAAGCTTCATCCGCATCTGCCTGCGCCCCACGCAGGCCATGATGCAAATGGCACGCACAGACATCGTATCCCAGCTCCTGCAGGCATAACACAAGGCTGACAGAATCAGCTCCGCCGGACAGTCCGCACAGCACACGGATACCTTCCGGTATCATACGGTATTGTTTGATTGTATGGCGTACCAGTTGTTTCATTCGTGCCTTCTATCCTGATTATAAAATGTTGTATACTGACCAATCCACTGGAGCATTACCGAACCGGTTGCGCCATGTCGGTTTTTGGCAATAATAATTTCCGCGTTATTTTTCTCTTCGCTCTCGTCATCATAATAGTCATCCCGGTAGATGAAAAGAACAATATCTGCATCCTGTTCGATTGCGCCGGATTCACGCAGGTCAGACAGCATCGGCCGTTTGTCCTCACGTTTTTCCACCGCACGGGACAGCTGGGACAGGCAGATAACCGGAACATTCAGCTCCTTTGCCATGATTTTCATGGCGCGGGAGATTTCACCGATTTCATTGACGCGGTTGTCCGTCCGTTTGCCAGACTGCATCAGCTGCAAATAATCAATACAGATCAGGCCGAGATTATCGCCCAGACGGCGGCATTTTGCCTTGATTTCCGCTACGGTAATCGCCGGGTTATCATCGACATAAATATGCGTCTTCGCCAGCACATTGGCAGCGCGTGCGATTTTTGTCCAGTCATCCGGTTCCAGTTCTCCTGTTTTGAGTTTTTGGGAATCAATAACAGCTTCCTGGGACAGCAGGCGGGATGCCAGCTGATCCTTGCTCATTTCCAGCTGGAACAGCACGATATCCTTATCCGTATGCTTAGCGGCATACAGGGCCACGTTCAGCGCAAATGCCGTCTTACCCATACCGGGACGGGCTGCAATCAGAATCAAATCGGATTTATTCAGGCCGGTCAGCCGGCGGTCAAGGTCATGGAAGCCTGTCGGCAGGCCCGGCAGACCGCTTTCACTCTGCGCCAGCTCATCCAGGCGGTTATACACGTCCAGAATGATGCTCTTGATCGGGGACAGCCCCTGAACCTCGCGTCCATGGCGTACCGCATAGATTTTCTGCTCTGCCGATTCCGCGATATCCCCGGCTTCCCCGGCACCTTCATATGCCATCGCCTGAATATCCGCACCCGCTGCCGCCACTTCACGCAGCATGCTCTTATCGCGGATGATGCGGGCATATTCCCGCACGCCCGCTGCCGTCGGTGTGACATCCATCAGCTGGGACAGGTATGCACGCCCGCCCGCGTCGTCATATGTCCCGTTGACCTTTAACTCGTTGAGCACGGTAACGGCATCAATGCGGACGGAATCCGTGAACATCGAAAAAATCGTCTCGAAAATACGCCGGTTTTCCTCCGCATAGAAGTCCTCCGGCCGCAGAAGCTCGATAACCTCCGGTATACAGGATGGGTCAATCAACATGGAACCAATGACAGCCTGTTCTGCTTCCAGCGCCTGTGGCATCTGCCGTGACAGCAGATCATCCATTGCCATATGTGACTGGCCTCCTTCCTCATCTGGATTCTGCTTTCTTACTCTGCCTCAGTTACCTGAACCTTCAGCTTGCCAACAACCTCCGGATATAGCTTCACCTTCAGCTCAAAGGTACCAAAGGTCTTGATTGCTTCATCCAGAACGATCTTCTGCTTGCTGATCTCAATGCCATGCTCCTTCTTGAGCTGGTTTGCAATTTCCTTGCTGGTAACAGAGCCAAAAATACGTCCGCTGGTGCCGCCCTTTGCGGTCATATGGACGATGATATTTTCAAATTTCTTTGCATTTTCTTCCGCTTCTGCACGTTCAACAGCCTCACGGTGCTTGCGGGACTCCTCTGCCTGCTTCATCTGGTTCATGTTGTCCGCAGTAGCGAGGACTGCCAGCTTGCGCGGCAGCAGGAAGTTTCTGCCATAGCCTTCGGAAACCTCGACAAGCTGGCCCTTCTTGCCCTTGCCCTTCACGTCCTGCTGTAAAATTACCTTCATAATAAAATCCCTCCAAGGATAGAAAATTTGTTACGGAAGTTTTTCGTCTTCTTCCTGTGCGTTCTGGCTTTCCATGTAAGCGCTGATTGCCTGGAAAATACGCTCCTTCGCCTTTTGCGGCGTGGTATTTTTCATCTGTGCCCCGGCTGCTGTCAGACTGCCGCCGCCGCCCAGCATCTCTGTCAGGACCTGCACATTGACACCGCCCATGGAACGGGCAGAAACAACCATATCGTCATCCATCGGGAAGGCAACAACGCTTCCCTTGACGCCGATGATATTCAAAAGCTCGTCCGCAGCCTGCGCTGCAGTCGGGCGTGAAATCTGATCCTCCGTCACGGCAACGACAATGCCGCATGACGTGGTTTCAGCGTGGGAAATAACCCGTTCGCGCTGCATATATTCCGTAAATGTGTTCTGGAACATACGCTTAATAATTACCATATCCGCACCGGCCCGGCGCAAGTATGCTGCCGCTTCAAACGTACGCACACCCGCCTTAATGGAGAAGCCCTTGGTATCCAGATAGATACCTGCCAGCAGGCTTTCCGCCTCAATACGGCTGATGGTCTGGTTCGGCACCATATACTGCAGCAGTTCGCTGACCAGCTCACAGGCAGAGGATGCCGACGGTTCATGCATATTCACTGCGCAGTTTTCAATATAATCCGCTGCACGGCGGTGATGGTCAATCACGGCAACCCGCCGGAACCGTAACAGTAGCTCTGGAGCATCTACAAAATCCGGCCGGTTGGTATCCACAACAACCATCAGGCTGTTGCCGTCAATCATATTGATCGCTTCTTCCGGCTCAATAAACACGCCGTCATACTGTCCGCTCGCCTCCACACGCTCCAGCAGAGGCATGGCAAGCGTCTGTGCGCGGCGCAGGACAATATGTACTTCCTTGCCGCGGCTGCGTGCAGCACATGCAACGCCGATCGCTGCGCCCAGCGCATCAATATCAGAGTGATGGTGTCCCATAACGAATACCTGTGAGGAATCACGCATCAGCTGTCCCAGTGCATTTGCCATGACACGGGATTTTACCTTGGTACGCTTTTCCACTTCCTTGGCTACGCCGCCAAAGAACTCAAAGGCATAGCGGTTCTTGATCACAGTCTGATCACCGCCGCGGGATAGCGCCATATCCAGCGCCATCAGTGCAAATTCATATTTTTCCTCCAGCGTCTTACCGTCACGTCCGATACCAATGGACAATGTCGCACTGATACCTTCACGGGATACAATGGAACGCACCGAATCCAAAACAGAAAATTTATCCTGTGTAATCTGCGCCAAATCGCGCTCCTCCATGACGAAGATATACTTGTCGCGGTCATACTTGCGCAGGACGCCGTGGATATCCTTTGCCCATTCGCCAATCCGGTTATCAATCGCTGCCAGCAGCGTTGCCTTCTCGGAATCGCTGACGTTCTTCACCAGCTCTTCGTAATTGTCGATGGATACAATCGAAACGACCGGGCGGCTTTCCTCATGCTCCTTGCGCAGGGTAATCAGCTCGGTAGTATCAATCCAATACAGCGTCATCAGAACACTGGTGCTTCCGTCTGTCGGATGCACCCGGGACCCCATAACCATATAATACTTGTCCTCGATCTTCACCTCGGACGGATAAACCGGCTTTTTGTCCAGCAGCCACGATGTATCAAACCCCGGCACAATATCCTCCAGGGTCTGCTCAAACAGGCTGTCCTTCATATCATATACATCATTAAACTGGTCATTGAACCAGACAACCTGCCCGTTTCCGATCATGCATACCGTAATCGGCATCGGAATGTCAGCAAAATTCTGTCTTGTCTCGTTGCTTGCCCCGCCGGATAAAGCCTCCAGGTACTGCAGCATTTCCCTGTTCCTGCGGCGCATTGTAATGACATAATAGCCATACAGGACTGCGCATACCACCATTTCAAACAATGCCAAAGCCAATGAAAAAAATGCGCTTACACAGGCAAACAGCAGAAAAACAACAAAGTACATGCCGAAGCCCGGTTCCAGAATCCTGGATAACCGCTTTTCCAAGACGCATAGCCTCCTTTCCGGTTTTTCCCCTCATAGAAAACCGCAGCGGCACATTGCCACTAATACATAATGCATTATAACAAACCCGTGCGCCTCTGACAAGCGATTTTCATTCGTTTTACGCAAAATGCAGGAAACCTCAACGGATTTCCTGCACAGATTCGACTTGTTTTTCACTTTTTCCCTGTTTTACGGGACGAAACAGCAGCTGCTGCAGCTCCGCGATAAATCGGTCATATACCCGCACAACAGGCGGACTGCTCAGCAGCCACGACACAAGGAAAGCGTACAGCCCCAGCACAATCACCTGCGGTATGCCATGGCACAATCTGCCGGGGTATTCCACCCCCTCCAGGCTCGGAATCAGCCGGTTGATGATCCCGCAGACAAATTCCCAGTGTCCGACAACCCACAGCATTGGAAATGCATGCAGCAGATAAACTGTCATGCTTCCCCTGCCGATTCCGGTCAGCAGGCAGCGTTTGGAGGACATCATACGAATCAGCAGAATGCCGATCAGGGGCGCCGCAAGATAAATCCCGAACCGGAATATCATGCCCTCCCACGGATTGAGCCCCTGCTTTGCATAGGAATTGACCAGCTGGAACGGATGGCTGGCATCCCCCTCTATTTTTATGGTATCGGTCAGCCACAGCGCAAGCAGCGAGCCTGCTGCCGCGCCGGTCAGCGCCACCGGTATCGGGATTTTCCGTATCCGGCGCATGTGTCCCGGTGAACAGTAATACCCCATCAGGTAAAAGGGCAGAAAGCACACCGTCCGGGAAAGGGAAAGTACGCGTCCAAAGTCCTTATCGCCGCCTGCCAGCAGCGCCAGTGCAATGGACAATGGCAGCAGCCAGCGTATCCGCACCAGCTCCGGCATCAGCACACGGATAATCAGGAGTGCCAGCAGGAACCAGTACATATTCAGCGGACGGAGCAAACCAAATTTGATTTCTTCCGTCTGCCCGGAACGGATCATATAATATAATGTATTGAAAATCAGAAACGGAATCAGATATTCAGCCCAGGCAGCACGCCGCCTTTTTTCCGCATGCTTGCCAAAATAGCCGGACAGGAACATAAACAGCGGCATCTGTACCGCCAGCACCAGCGTCCGAATGGTGAACAGCAGCGCTGTTTTCTGTCCAAGCAGGTCATAGAAATGAACATATACCACGCTGATAATCAGCAGTCCTTTGAGATTGTCCAGCGCAGCGTCTCTTTCTATTGCCAATGCCGGTACGCCTCCTATACGTCTACGTCATTTTCCTCTTCCGTGACGTCCTCCTGCACTTTTGTAAGCACAGCCTCCTGCACACGCTGCTCCACTTGCGCCTGCTTCGGCCTGCGCCGTACAGGTGTGCCGTTCTCGTCGATATGATCCAGCCATGCATAATCATCTGTGGACATCGGCAGATGCTGCTGCTTCAGCCTGCGGTTCAAAATATCCTTGATGATATGTGTCAGCACCGCAAAGACCGGTACACCGAACAGCATCCCAGGGAAACCAAACAGCCCGCCGAACAGCAGGATAGCGAACAGTACCCAGAAGCTAGGCAGTCCGGTGGAATCGCCCAGAATCTTCGGGCCAAGGATATTGCCGTCAAACTGCTGCAGCGCCAGCACAAAGATCAGGAAATACAGCGACTGAATCGGGGAATTGATCAGGATAATGATAAAGGATGGGATTGCGCCAATAAACGGGCCGAAAAACGGAATAATATTGGTAACGCCGATGATAACGCTGACCAGCATTGCATACGGCATATTCATAATGTTCAGCCCTATGACGGAAATAATGAAAATAATCAAGGAATCCAGCAGCTTGCCGCTGATAAATCCGGTAAATACCTGGTTGGTATAGCTTGCATAATCCATAATAATGTTGCCCCAGCGCTGGCCGAACAGCGCATAAATGCACCGGGTCATCTGGCGCAGAAACCGCTCCTTGCCAGCCAGCAGATAAACCGCAACGATCAATCCAATCAGGAAATTCTTAAAGAAAGCCACTGTGCTCATGACACCGATGGAGATATACCCCATAGCATCCTGCAGCGACGGCGTAAAGGAATCCTGAATCCATTCCTCTACATAGCTGACACCCTGTGCATACAGCGACATGGCGGTCTGTTCCATGTCCGGATTATTGGCCAGCAGCTTCTGCAGGCTCTGGGAAATGTGCATCATGTTACTCGGCAGCGTGGTAGCAAAGCTTGTGACACTCATGATGATCTGCGGAATAATCAGCGCCAGCAGTCCGCCGAGCAGCGCACCTGCGCCGACAAAGGTTGCAACCATGGCGAGGATACCTGCACAGCGGATCGCGCCGCGCCCGCGCCAGCGGAATGTCCGGTGCAGCAGCCGCAGAATCTTGTGCCGCAGCCAATTATACAATGGTGACAGCACATATGCAATGGCAATTCCCACCAGTATCGGCATCAGAATATTGACCAGCTTTCGGATGCCGGCGGCCAGCGTGCCGAATTTATAAATGCAGAAAAAGATCAGCAGTGTCGCCGCGCCAGTCGCAACAATGGTAACACCCCAGCCGAAATATTTTCTTATACTCTCTTTCACGGGAAAGATCTCCCTTCCTTCGTTTTATGATATGGTAGCAGCGCTGCGTGATAGCAGGGCGTTGTGTTTATCCCCCATTTGTATGAGGCAAATGCGCCGGGCAGTTCCGCATACATATATTACCCTGTTCATATTGTAACAGATTTTCCATTGTGTCAACGGATAAAATCTACTTTTTAACAAAAAATTTCCCATTTTCATCTTATGAAAAAACTTTCGCATAAGTTACCCATAATTTCATACCTCTTTTTGTGCAGATTATCTATTGCAATCGACAGCAAATATGCTTATACTTGAAAACAACAATGTAATATTCCGCTGAAAAGACAGCGACGGAGACAGTATGTTTGTGTGGAACCTCACAGCGAACCGGGGACAGTGTAAGCCCGGCAGCAGTACATACATTCTGAATATCACTCCTGAGTCGCAGGCCGAACGCCCAGCCAAGTAGGTCATGCCGGTTTTCCCCGTTATCGGAAGCGCATATGTCAGTATGCAGTAACAGGTGGTATAACGAAGCAGATTGCTCTCGTCCTTTTACGGATGGGAGTTTTTTTATTTATCTGCCGCAGCAGACAATGCAAAATCCCTTGCAAAGCAAGCTGCGCGAAGCGCAGAGACTTCCGGCAGGTTCATGTACAGCCGGAAATAGATCGATTGTTTTTTCGCGGAATGCAGATCTTTCGCTGAAAAAATGAATGGAGGAGTTTTTCATGAAAAATATCGTTGAAATCCGCTGGCATGGCCGCGGCGGACAGGGCGCCAAGACAGCCTGTCTCCTGCTGGCTGACGCAGCCTTCAGCTCCGGCAAATATGTACAGGGCTTCCCGGAGTATGGCCCGGAACGCATGGGTGCGCCGATCACGGCATATAACCGCATCAGTGACGAGCGCTGCACCGTACATTCCAACATCTATGATCCGGATTATGTCGTTGTTGTCGACGAAAGCCTGATTGAAACCGTTGATGTACTCAACGGACTGAAGCCGGATGGCGCTATCATTGTCAACACCTCGAAGACACCGGCTGAGGTCCGTAAGGAGCTTGGCGAATATCCGGGACGTGTCTGCACCATCGATGCACGCCGTATTTCCGAAGAGGTTCTGGGCAAGAATTTCCCGAATACCCCGATGCTCGCTGCAACCGTCAAGGTTTCCGGTGTTGTTGATCCGGATCAGTTTGTTTCCAACATGGAAGCATCATTCAAGCACAAATTCGCAACAAAGCCGCAGGTTGTCGCTGGCAACATGACCGTGCTTACCCAGTCTATGCAGGAGGTGCAGGAAGGTTGATTCACGCAAAGGATATTCACGAACAGTCCAAGTGGCAGGAGCTGACTCCGGGCTGTGAAATTTATGAGCCGGGTACGGCTGAAATGACCATCACCGGCGAGTGGCGCACGATGACGCCGCATTGGGACCCGGATAAGTGCAAGCAGTGCCTGCTGTGCGCTCCATACTGCCCGGATTCTTCGATTCCGGTTGTAAATGGCAAGCGCCAGGACTTTGATTTCGATCACTGTAAGGGCTGCGGCATCTGCTATCAGGTATGCCCGTTCCATGCCATTTCCTTTGGAAAGGAGGAGAAGTAACTCATGTCGATTCGTGAAAGACTTTCTGGCAACGAAGCGGTTGCCTACGCAATGAAACAGATTAACCCGGATGTCATGGGTGCTTTCCCGATCACCCCGTCCACGGAAATCCCGCAGTATTTTGCACAGTATGTTGCAAACGGTGAGGTTGACACCGAATTTGTTCCTGTAGAATCCGAGCACTCCTCCATGTCTACCTGTATCGGCGCTGCTGCTGCAGGTGCACGTGCCATCACGGCTACCTCTTCCTGTGGCCTGGCTCTGATGTGGGAGCTGCTGTATGTCGCATCCTCTTCCCGTCTGCCAATCACACTGGCCCTGGTTACCCGTGCGCTGACCGGCCCGATCAACATCAACAATGACCACTCCGATGCAATGGGCGCCCGCGATGCAGGCTGGATTCAGATCTTTGCCGAAAACAATCAGGAAGCATATGACAACTACATCCAGTGTATGCCGATCAGCGAAAATCCGGATGTCCGCCTGCCGATCATGGCTTGTCAGGATGGCTTCATCACCTCCCATGCTGTTGAAAACATTGAGCTGGAGGAGGATTCCCTGGTAAAGGAATTTGTCGGCGAATACAAACCGGAAAACTATCTGCTGAAGCATGAGAATCCGCTGGCAGTTGGCCCATACGGTGTTTCCCCGTATTATATGGAAGCAAAGAAGGCACAGGCCGAAGCGATGAAGCGTGCCAAGAAGGTTATTCTGGAGGTCGGCAAGAAATTTGGCGATGCTACTGGCCGTTACTATGGCTTCTTCGAAACATACAAGATGGAGGATGCAGAAACTGCTGTTGTCCTGATCGGTTCCTCCGCTGGTACTGCACGCGCTACAGTCGATGAACTGCGTGCACAGGGCCGTAAGGTTGGTATGCTGAAGGTCCGCGTATTCCGCCCGTTCCCGTTTGACGAAATTGCACAGGCACTGTCCGGCTGCAAGGCTGTTGCCATTCTGGATAAAGCCGAAAGCTTCTCTGCTGCAGGCGGCCCGCTGTTCGCAGAAACCCGCAGCGCACTGTATGATCTGGAAAACCGTCCGAAAGCAATCAATTATGTCTATGGACTGGGCGGCAGAGACTTCCGCGTAGAAGACTGCACCTACATTTTCGACCAGCTGGATGAAATCGTAGAAACCGGCAAGACCGGCGAGGTTTACCGCCATATCGGACAGAGGGAGTAAGACAATCATGGCATATAGTTTGAAACAACAGTTATCAAAAGAAGAGCGCTTTGTCGGCGGCCACCGTCTGTGTGCCGGCTGCGGCGCTGGCATTACCGTCCGTGCTGTGCTGCGTGCACTGGAGCCGGAAGACAAGGCTGTTATTACCAATGCAACCGGCTGTCTGGAGGTTTCTTCCTTCCTGTACCCGTATACTGCATACAAAGACAGCTACATCCATTGTGCATTTGAAAATGCTGCTGCTACCTGCGGCGGCGTAGAAGCTGCATACAATGTCCTGAAAAAGAAGGGCAAGATTCAGGATACCTTCAAGTTCATCACCTTCGGCGGTGACGGCGGTACATATGATATCGGTTTCCAGTCCCTGTCCGGTGCGATGGAGCGCGGACACGATATGGTTTATGTCTGCTACGACAACGAAGCCTACATGAACACCGGTATCCAGCGTTCCTCTTCGACCCCGCGTTTTGCCGATGCTACCACCTCCCCGGTCGGCAAGGCATCCTACGGCAAAAAGCAGAACAAGAAGGATCTGACGGAAATCATGGCTGCACACAACATCCCATATGCAGCCCAGACTACCTTCCTTGGCAACTTCCGCGATCTGCATGAGAAGGCACACAAGGCAATTTACACTCCGGGAGCCTGCTTCCTGAATGTACTGAGCCCGTGTCCGCGCGGCTGGCGTTTCCAGGCACAGGATATGGCGCAGATCTGCCGTCTGGCTGTTGAGACCTGTGTATGGCCGCTGTATGAAGTGATCGACGGCGAATGGCATCTGACCTACATGCCGAGCAAGAAGCTGCCGGTGGAAGAGTTCATGGTCAAGCAGGGACGCTTCAAGCACTGCTTCAAGCCGGGCAACGAATGGATGATCGAAGAAGCGCAGAAGTATGTTGACGAGCAGTGGGAAAAGCTGCTGGCAAAGTGTAAGTAATCGCTACCGTGCCCGCTAACATTTCAAATACAAATAGAATCAGATACACCAAAGCTCCGCACCAATCCGGTACGGAGCTTTGCATTGTTTTTCCTGTTTTCATACACCATATGCCACAATCATCCAAGGTTCATCTTTTGATTGTCTCGCAAGCCAAAATGTCCAATCATACGTGCCATTTTCCAGTCCGTTTGTCCTTGAGGCATTGTCTGCATATTCGATGTCATATGTAACATACACCACCGCTGCATATGAAGCATCAGGCTCCCAGTTTTCCCGAATACGCTCCAGTTCCCCCTCCAGTTTGTCCTGCCGTGTTTCCGCATCACAGGAAAGCAGCTCGACACATTCCAGATACGCTTCATCTGTTCCGCTGCTTTGTATCCGTTCTGCTACGAGCGTATTCTGTTTTTCTGTATCCTTTTCATTCCAATATGCAAAATACTGCTCTACAACCTCTGTCGGAGACGGTTGTTTTCGCTGTAACAGCAGAAAAGCGGCTGCTACAACCATGAGCATAAGTATAAGAGCAAAAATCCTTTTCGAAGCCTCTGATCTCATAACATTCCTTTCCATCTGCAAAGCCCAGCAGGAAGCCGTAGTTGCACCATATGCAGAAATCTTGTATACTCGCTTTACAATGCCACTATGCTGTGCAAAAACACAGGCAGATGCCCCAGGAAATTGAGAAGGTTCCCCTTCCTAACATTTTCATCCAAAATGGGCACCCTTTATGTTTTATATTTTATACTAGTTGTTCGCTATTGTAAACAATCATTATATACAATATATTTTATTAAAATTTCTCCAAAAAGGTGTCCAAAATGTCGTATTTCGATACATATTGTATGGTATGCTTTTTTGCAAAATAACACCACTGCACAGTTTTATCTCCTCTCCGCCGATATTCCATCCTGCCGCACAATGAATATCGCTAGTCGCAGAATACAGCACAGATATGCCAGCTTAGATAACAAGTAAGCTCCAAAGCCGGGGCTTGCCAATTCTCTACGTAATCTTAACACGATATTAAGGTCTATTCTGCTTTTTCTTTGCTGTCCAATTTGCTACAATAAAAATAGTATTGCTACAAAATAGGAGTGTATCATTTTATGAAAAAACCAAAGCTGAATTTAAAGCTTTCCGAACCGCTGCAGCCGCGTATCTTCGTGATTATGATGCTCGCAGGTGTCATCAGCGCCATCGGTGTCACCATGTTTCTGGCTCCGGTTGATCTGTATGACAGCGCCATTTCCGGTACATCCATGCTGCTCTGGCAGATTACTCCGCCGCAGTTTTCTTACTCACTCTTTCTCGTTGTTCTCAATGTCCCGCTGTTCCTGTTTGGTTTGAAGAAACAGGGCACAACTTTTACCATTTATTCCATCTGGGCTGTTATCGTCTTTTCCATTGCATCACATATATTTGAAGAGGTTCTGCCCATTGATGTCAGTGCAGGCTCCCCGTTCGCCGGTGATGACGTTCTGCTCTGCGCATTGTTCGGTGGTTTGATCTGTGGCATCGGCAGCGGCCTGTCGGTACGCTTCGGCGGCGCGATCGACGGCATCGAAGTTCTCGCAGTTATCTTTGCCCGTCAGTTGGGCTTGACCGTCGGCACCTTTATTATGATTTATAATATCATCCTGTACACGGTCATCGGCTGCGTTTTCCAAAGCTGGGTTCTCCCCATGTATTCCGTGATTACTTACTGCGTTGCTGTCAAAGCCATTGATTTCATTACAGAAGGTCTGGATAAGGCAAAGTCGGCAATGATCGTCACATCAAAGCCGGAAGAAATCAGCGCATCGCTATCGGAAGCCTTTGGTACCGGTATTACCCATATCGATGCCCGCGGCTTTTATTCCGGCAAGGAAAGCACCATTGTTTATTTCGTTGTAAACCGGTTCCAGATTACACGTCTGAAGCGCATTGTCACCAGCATTGATAAAAATGCATTCATTACCATCACGGAAGTTTCCGACGTGCTCGGACGAAGCGTGAAAAACAGACACTGATTTTCATAAAAACAGCTGGGCGCTGCATCTGGGGATGCAGCGCCCTTTTTGTATCATTCCACACTTTTCAGTGCTTCTACCATATTGATCTTTTTCAGGGAAAAATAGGTTGAGCAATTGATGACTGTCGCAAACACGATGGTAAGCACACCTGCAAGCAGATAGCTTTTCCACGCTACAGTCGGCTCAAAGACAATTCCCTGCATTTCCATGGTTTTCAGTATAAAATTCGTCAGCCAGTTTCCCCCGGCCAGACCAAGCAGCGTACCCAGCAAGGTCAGCACAATGCTTTCTCTGGTATTATACTGATAGACCTCGACATCATAGAATCCCAGCACTTTAATGGTTGCCAGCTCACGAATACGCTCACTGATATTGATATTAGACAGGTTATACAGCACGACAATCGCAAGCGCTGCTGCTGCCACAATCAGAATCCATACCACCTGGTCCAGCATACCGAACCGGTCATTGACAGAATCCTTTGCCGCCTGTGTTGCAGAAACTGTCGTATACCGCGAATCACCATTTAGCTTCTTAGTCAGCGCATCGACATCCGCGCCAGATGGCTCTGCCGTGTGCACCACAAAAGCGTTGTTGTCTGCCGTTTTTTCAAACACACTCTGATACCCATCCTTTGACAGGAATGCATAATGGCTCAGATAATTGTGAACAATCGCGCCAACAACAGCATCTGCCTTGGTGCCATCCTCACGGCGCAGGGAAATCGTATCCCCTACCGACACATCCAGAATTTCCGCAATCTGCTGGGTAAGCATAACTGCATCACCAGATAATGTCAGTTCCGCATCTGTTGCCGTATCCAGCAGGGAAATATACCCCTGAAATGCATCGGCATCTGATGGAACAAACAGTTCCAGCTCCTGTGCTTTGCCACCATCCGTCACAATTTTGATACTCTCCGCATGGATCTCTATGGCGTCCGATACCACAGGCTCTGCCCTCAGTTCTTCTGCCATATCGGCAAATTCATCTTCAGATATATCCGTACCCGCAACGGCGATCATATCATAATGCATCACGTCATCATATTGTAGCGGTATCAACGCCACAATAGAATCCCGCAAGCCATAGCCTGTTGTAATCAGCGCGGCACAGCCTGCAATGCCGCAGATGGTCATGAAAAAGCGCTTTTTATAGCGGAACAAATTGCGCAGTGTCACCTTCTGAGAGAAATTAAACCGTTTCCACAGCGGTGTAATCCGTTCAATCAGGACACGTTTGCCGGGGTCAGGTGCTTTCGGACGCATCAGATGTGCCGGAGTCCGGCGAACTTCCTTGCAGCAGGCCGCTGCTGTTGCGCCGATGATACAGCCGGCACAGGCAATCAGCCCGATGAGACCATAATACCAGTCAATCGGTGTAAAGAATACCGGAACATAATAGAAGGATTCATAAATTCCCCATATAATCAGCGGAAGCGTCCGCATACATATCAGTTCACCCACAATCGAGCCTGAAATTGTAGCAGTAGCCGCATAAATCAGATATTTCGATGCAATCTGCCCGCCGCTGTAGCCCAATGCCTGGAAGGTACCGATCAGCCCGCGCTGTTCTTCTACCATACGGGTCATCGAGCTGAGGCTGATTAAAACTGCCACAAGGAAGAAAATCAACGGGAAGGTAAAGCCGATTTTTTTCAGATTGGTGGAATCCTGGTCAAAGCTGGAAATACCGCTATTGCCATCCCTTGTCAGAACATACCAGGTCGGCAAGTTGATATCGCCAACCTTTTCGCGTGCTTCATCAATTTCCTTCTGCGCATCGGCAATTTCTTTATCAAAATCCGCCTTCTGCGTGGCAAGTTCAATTTTTCCATCATCAATTTCCGCCTGGCCATCCACCAGCTTGCGTGCTGCCTCATTCATCTCTGCATAAGCGGAATTTTTTGCATTTGCCAGCTGACGCTTTGCAGAATCGAGCTGCTGCTGTGCCGAAGCCAGCTGTGCCTTGCCGGAAGCCAGACCGGAATCAATCTGCGCAATACCGTCAGCAATCTGTACAAGACCGCTTTCCGCCTGCGCAATACCACTGTCCAGCTGTGTAAGTCCGGACTGCGCCTGTGCGATACCAGCATCCAACTGCTCCAGCTGCGCATCATATCCGGCTTTTTCTTCCTCTGCCTGTGCAATACCGGCTGTGAGCTGGGCAATCTGTTCATCCAGCTCAGCAAGATCAATATTGTCCAGCTGTTCCCGTACAGTGACCGCCTGCTCCAGCTGCGCATCATATCCGGCTTTCTGCTCCTCTATTTGCGCAAGTCCAGCTGTCAGCTGGTTAATCTGTGCATCCAGCTCGGTGGTATCCATGCCAGTTTCCAACAGCTGTTCGCGTGCAGCCAGCGCCTGTTCCAGCTGGGTTTCAAATTCAGCTTTTTTCTCTTCTATTTGTGCGATCCCGGCTCTCAGCTGTGCAATTTGTGCATCCAGTTCATCAAGATCCACATTGCCCACTTGCTCCCGCACTGCCTGTGCCTGTTCCAGCTGGGCTTTGTATGTGCTGATGGCGGCTTGATATTGCGCGATGCCATCCGCTAGTTCGAGACGCTGTTCCTGCAAATAATCCAATGTTTCTGCGGTTTCCTTCCGGGTCTGCCGCAATTCCGCCAGCTGTTCCGAAACCGAGGTACGCTTAGCCACCAGCTCCGCACGTTGTTTCTTTGCTTCCTTTTCCTGTGCAGCAAATGCACGGCGGCCTTCTGCCAGCTGGGTTTCCGCACTGTCAATTTTCTTCTGTGCATCAGCAAATTCACGCTCTGCCTGCGCACGGGAACTGTCTAACTCCCGGCGGCCGTCATCAATTTCCTGCTGTGCATCATCCAGCTCTTTTTGTGCGTCATCAATCTTTTGCTGTGCTTCCGCTGTCTTATCATCCAGTTCCGCCTGTGCATCGTCAATTTCCGCGTTGGCATCTCCGGTGAGCTGGTCATACCGGGCCGCTTCCCGTGTATCTGCAATTGCCTTGACAAGCACCTCTTCCTGCTCAATCAGATTCTCATAGTCATCCCCAAAGCAGTCCAGCTCTGCAGCGCCGTCCACGGTCAGATAAATTTCCGTAAAATAATCCTCCACGATATTGGACTGCGGCACATACAGATAGTCCGCAACTGCGCCGGTGCTGCGCTCATTGTTTCCCGAACTGCGGAAAACAAACAAGGGGCTTTCAATCACGCCGGTAATGGTCAGACTGGTATAGCGGAAGGACGATTCCTCGTCCTCTTCCAGTGTCTCTGTAATTTCCAGCTGGTCACCGATTTCCTTTCCGGTAATCTCCAGCAGAGACTGGGGCGCAACACATTCATCCGCGTTTTCCGCCATCTTGCCGTCCAGCAGATGCAGCTGGTTGATTGTGCTGTCTTCCGGGATGGACATCAGCTTGACCTTTTCCTCCCCGTCATAGATACCCACCATGACATTTTCGGAATATGTGCCGACGGCCTCGCTGACACCTTTGACCTGCAATATGGCATCTATATCGTCCTGTGTCAGTCCCAAGGTAGACATGACCTCCAGATCAAAGCAGTTCTGCTCATCGAGATAGGTATCACAGGATAGCTGCATATCCGTGCTGGCTGCATTGATCCCGGCAAAAAAGCCTGCACCCAGAAATGCCATCATCGCAATGGATAAAAACCGTTTCCATGTTCCACGGATTTCCCGGACTATATTTTTTCGCAGAGATTTTGTCATATGCTCACCATTCAATCTCTGCAATTGGCGTCGGATGATGATTCTGCTGAATTTCCGTCACCTTCCCACTTGCCATACGGATGACAACATCTGCCATCGGCGCGATTGCCGAATTGTGGGTAATAATCAACACTGTCATACCATCCCTGCGGCAGGTATCCTGCAATAGCTGCAGGATCTGCTTACCGGTTTTATAATCAAGTGCACCGGTCGGCTCATCACATAACAGCAGCTTTGGATTTTTTGCAATCGCTCTTGCAATTGCCACACGCTGCTGTTCGCCGCCGGAAAGCTGTGCCGGAAAATTGTTTTTCCGGTCAGATAACCCCACCTTATCCAGCATATCCGATGCAGACAGGCTGTCCGAGCAAATCTGTGCCGCGAGCTCCACATTTTCCAGCGCAGTCAGATTGGGCACCAGATTATAAAACTGAAAGACAAAGCCAATGTCCTCCCGCCGGTACCGGATAAGCTGTTTGCCCTTCAATTTTGTTATATCCCGGCCTGCTACGCGGGCACTTCCCGTTGTAACGGTTTCCATACCGCCGAGAATATTCAGCGCTGTTGTTTTTCCGGCGCCACTTGCCCCCAAAATAACTGCAAGCTGGCCTTTTTCAATGGAAAAATCTGCACCATTCAGTGCAGGGATACTTACCTCACCCATTTTATATTGTTTTGTAACGTGTTCAAAGGAAATATACGCCATACGCCACCTTCTCAATATAAAAATCTCTGTGTTCCATTGTATCACATACAGGAAGCCGGTTCAATTGCATTCGCTGTTAAGAATGCTGCGGCATTTTTCTGCAATCGCCTTTGCCAGTATGGTATGTCCTTCCGGTGTCAGGTGCAATCCGTCGATGCCGGATGGTGTGACCAGCTTTGCAGCATCGAGAAATTCTACCTTCTGGCTCTCTGCCACCCGTTCATACCAGCCGGAAAGCTCGGAAGATATCCGGATGGCGCGGTCGCCAAATTCACAATAACAGCTGCCATCCCGCAGCGCTTCTGTAATCAGCGGGGGTGCCACCAGCAGGATATGGCATGGCATTTCATCCGGGCTTTTGGATGCAGAAACATTTTTCGCAACAGATACCATCCGGGCGGCCCCTCTTGCAATTTCGGCCGCTTCCATATGGAACCGCTGCTTCATGTCATTGGAGCCCAGCATTATAATCAGCAGATCGACTGGCATATGGGTTTTTATGATGGTCGGAAGCAAATCGGCCCCGCTTTTATTGTCATCATAGCAGGCATCCGCATGTACCGTTGTGCGGCTGTTTAATCCTTCTTCTATGACATAATAGTCTTCTCGGCCCAAAAGCTTCTGCAGCCGGCCCGGCCAGCGGACATCATACGCATACCGTCCTGCATTTTGCGGATCATATCCATGGGTATTCGAGTCTCCATAACAGACAATTGTTTTCATATCAGTCACCACCTATGCTCTTATCATACTGTATTTATAACTGATATGCAAACCGACTGTCAATTCAAAAGCTTTCTTCCGGAAAGATCACCTGATTTGAACCGATTTACGATAGACAACAAACGCGACAGCCGCTGTTATGACTTCCGTAATCCAGAAAGCATTCCAAACGCCGACCGGCCCAAAAAGCCGGCATAACACAAACGCAGCCGGGATAATGATAACCACATACCGGAATAGCGAAATAACAAGCGACTGTGTCCCCTTTCCAAGCCCTTCCAAGGCTCCCGAGGATGTCACAGAAACGGCGGAAACAAGGAAGCCTGCACTGATTATGCGGAGTGCGGTCTGCCCGGCTGTGATCGTTGCCATGTTTGTGGTAAACAGGCTGATGAGCTGCTTGGAAGCAATCAGGCAGATCACGGTTCCGAAGGCCATGATAACACCACTCATGCAAAGTGTGATATCATAGATTTTCCTGACTCTTTTGTACTCTCTCGCGCCAAAATTGTATCCGATAATCGGGCGCATTCCCTGGACAATTCCGTTAGCGGGAAGATAGAGAAAGGTCTGCAGCTTATAGTAAATACCCAAAATAACGACATAGCTTTGTGCATATGATGCCAGGAGCGCGTTCAGGCATGAAACCAGCAAAGAAGGCAACGCAAGGTTCAGGGCTGCCGGTATCCCGACGGCGTAAAGCTTGAAATCAATTGTTTTGTTCCGGATCAGATATTTTCGGCCGAGGTGTACCGGAAGGGGCCGTGCGACATAAACAACGAGATAAACAACCAATGTAACAACCTGCCCGATTCCTGTTGCCCAAGCTGCCCCCTCAATTCCCATGGCCGGGAAAAAACCAAGCCCGAAAATCAAGATCGGATCTAATACGATGTTGGTAATGCACCCGCACAATAGGCTGACCATGGTAATGTTCATCCTGCCTACCGACTGAAAAAGCTTTTCAAAAAACAGGCTCATCATGACAACCAGGGAAAAGGCAAAGGCAATCCTCGCATACCGGATTCCCAAACCAGCCACATGACCGGACGAGGTGAACATACGTAAAAAAACAGGCGTAACAGCAATACTGCCAACCGTTGCCACAACACCATGGAGTGCAGACAAGACAAAGCCGTGCGTCGCCGCCGTATTCGCTGTCACGGTATCTTCTGCGCCTAAATGATATGAGATAACTGCATTGATTCCCACGCCAAATCCAATTGCAATTGCAGTAATCAGGTTTTGAACAGGGTAAACCAGCGACAATGCAGTCATAGCATCTTCACTGATTTGTGCCACAAAATAGCTGTCTACAATGTTATACAGCGAATTGACCAGCATGGAAATGACCATGGGAAGCGCCATCGTCGTAAGCAGTGGCAGAACTGGTTTTTCCTTCATGAATTTTGCGTCCATTTTTCCCTCCGAATAAAATAATATGGTGTAAATAATAATAGAAAAACAAAAAACGCCACACAATTACCCATAAGAGTAATTGTGTGGCGAAAAAAGTAAAACTATAAAAATCCACACGATCGTTTTAGTGCCCATATCATATCACATGCCCCGTTTCATGTCAAGCATCGAAGCATCCCGGCAGCAGAAACGATATACGTTCAACGCATACAATGCACAAGCACAGTTGCGGCAATGTCCACGCACACGGCAGCCACTGCAACGGCAACCCATATGTTCAACGCCTTTGGGCTGAGCCTGCCCACGAGCCATGCAAAGAATGGCTGCATGATATACAAAAACAGCACGCCGCCAATGCCAAACCGGACCGATGGAGACAGCGCGATACGCGCCTGAAAATTGTATGCGTAATCGGCATAGGTCTGCCAAGGCCAGCTGCCGATTGTCCATTCCAACAGATAGGTTGCAGCCAGCTCCACTGCGGTTGCAACAGCCATGGTACCGAGAAAAATAACAACCGGCTTGCACAGCTGGAATATCCGGCTGCCACGCATATGTATCAGCCTGCCAAAGCATGCCAGAAACAGCATGGCACCCACACCATAAATCGGGCAATATGGCCCAAACAATACGCCGCGGTTGGAAAATCCCCAATGGTATATAACAACTTCAAGAAAGACTTCATAGCACCAGCCAAATACGGCATACAGCATAAAATACAGCACATATGGCTTGATCCGCTGGCCCCGCTGAAGCCGGTCGGTACAGGTAAGCATGGCAGTAAACCTCCTATGTTTTCCTGTACCGATTATATCATATTCCTGCATCCGCTGTATACATATCCCAGCAGGATATGCAGGCAGAATCCCTCTTTTCCCCCAAGACAGCAGGTTACGATTTATCCGCAGGCTTAAACAACAGCGCCGTTAGCAGGCCGAAAAATACTGCCGCAGAAATGCCGCCCGCCGCCGCCTTTGCGCCGCCGGTTAAGGCCCCCAGCAAGCCGCTGTCCGCAACCGCCGTTTTCACGCCCTCTGCCAGTGTATAACCAAAACCTAGCAGCGGTACCGTTGCGCCTGCACCTGCCCAGTCTACCAATGGCTTGTAAATCCCAACTGCGGTCAAAACCACGCCAAGGACAACATAGGCAGTCAATATTCTTGCCGGCGTCAGCTGGGTTTTATCGATTAAGATCTGGCTCAATGCGCATATAATACCACCAGTAATAAAAGCATAAATATATTGCATTTAGCAATCACCCCTTTTTCCCGGATTCCAGAACCAACGCATGGCAGACACCCGGTATGCTTTCTCCCTGCTGGACGCTGGTTGGGCTCATCAATGCGCCGGTTGCAGCAAGGATAATACGTTTGTATGTGCCGTTTGCCAGACGCGGCAGTAAATGCGCACACAATACGGATGCTGCACAGCCACAGCCAGAACCGCCCGCATGCACATCCTGCTTTTTATCAAATAACAGCTTGCCACAGTCCTCATGCTTCTCCGCCATCTGGATTCCGTGCTGTTCAAATAATTCGCACAGCAATCGGGAGCCAACCTCTCCCAGATCACCGGTAAAAATGCCGTCATAATCCTCCGGATGTGTGCCGGTATCACTGAGCAGCGTGCGAAGGGTATCATATGCTGCCGGAGCCATGGCGGCGCCCATATTATTCGCATCTGTAATGCCCAGATCACAGATTTTTCCAAAGCATACGTGGGTAATGCGTACCGGTGCGCAGTCATCTGCTGCTGGTGTTAGAATACAGGCACCTGCCGCAGTAGCCGTCCATTGTGCAGTCGGTGTACGCTGCCCGCCATAGGCAAGCGGGAACCGGTACTGCCGCTCTGCGGTACAGAAATGAGAGGATGCCACAGCACAGACACGCTGCGCGAAGCCCCCATCTACCATGCAGGCGGCAATGCCTAAGCTTTCCGCCATCGTTGAACAGGCCCCATATACGCCGAGATAGGGTACCTGTGTCCCTCTGGCAGCATAGCTGGACGCCACACACTGTCCCAGCAGGTCTCCGGCAATAACCATATCCATGGCGGATACCGGAAGCTTGCATTTATTGGCCGCCATGCCGACGGCTACCTTTTGTAAATGCATTTCTGCCTTTTCCCATGTACTTTCCCCGCACATGGTATCCGGAAATACATGGTCAAATTCCTGGCCCAAAGGCCCTTCCTTTTCCTTTTTCCCGCCGACAGCAGCCCATGCGCGTACCCTTGGCGGACGGTCAAATTTGATGGTTCCAACTCCCATTCGTTTTCCAATCATCCAATTTTCCCTCCGTCAGACAGCACCAAATATCACTAAAATCACGCCATATATGATGGACGCACTGATACCATATACAATAACGGGTCCGGCAATGGTAAACATTTTTGCCCCTGTTCCAAGTACAAATCCTTCGCTTTTAAATTCCAGCGCGGGAGAAGCTACAGAATTGCTGAAACCAGTAATGGGCACCAGCGTACCGGCACCGGCATGCTTTGCCAGTTTTTCATACAAATGCAGCCCCGTGAGCAGGGCCGACAATCCAATCAATGTAATTGACGTTGCTGTGGCAGCATCCTTTTCATCCAGGCCCGCAGCCTTCCAGAAATCTAAAATCCCCTGTCCCAGTGTGCAGATGGCTCCGCCAATTACAAATGCCCACAGCATATCCTTTCCCAATGGAGAAGCCTTGCAATGCTTTTCCACAAGCTGTTCATATTCCTGTGGCGTCATATCCATGATTCATTCCTCCGTTCGTTTGGAGGTAGTATTCCCATGGAATCATGTTTTATCCACTTTCCAATATAAAAAGCAGCAGATAGGACATCTGCTGCTTTTTTATGTAATCACGAAGATTTAATCTTTAGCAAAAATTTCACGGTCAAATTCGCCTTCCTGCTTTGCAACAATCAGCGCAACCAAAACATCATCGATAACGTTCAGGGTGGTACGGAACATTCCAGAGAACCAGTCAATACCGGAAAGAAGTGCAACGCCTTCAATCGGAAGTCCAATGGTAGGAAGTACAATTGCCAATGCAACCAAACCGCCGCCCGGTACAACAACCGTCCCCAGCGTTGCCAGTGTAGACATAATAACAACCACAAACTGCTGCTGAATGCTCATTTCTACGCCAAAGAACTGCGCAATCGTCAGACACGCGAGAGCAAGATACAGCGCAAGACCGTCACTGTTCAGAGACATACCCAGCGGATTGACCAGACGGGATACTCGCTTGCTGATACCGATCTTATTTTCGGAATCATCCATCTTTGTCGGCAAGGTGACAGCCGAAGACGTGGTGGTAAATGCAACAACACCCATATGGGTCAGTTTCTTGGCAAGGCGAACTGGGCTTACCTTCACATACGCAGAGGTCAGCGTAATGAAAACGGCAAGAATGATTACCGTGCATACAGCAAAGGTTGCAAGGAACTTTGCCAGCGGCAGAATGACTGCCAGGCCATAGTTGCCAATTGCCCAGCCCAGCAGGGAGAAAATACCAAGCGGCGCTACCTTCATCACCATCTGAATGATCGTCAGCAGTACCTGGTTGATTGCCTTTACACCCTCAAGAATCTTGTTCTCTCCGGTCATTTCAGACAAAAGGCTGACTGCCAGACCAGCCAGCAAGGCAAATACAATAACCTGAATGGTATTGCCTTCAGAAATGGAAGCAACGATGTTATTCGGAAAAAAATTAGTGATAATTTCGGTAATGGTTTGGTCTGAGCCGGTAATTTCGGTTGTCAGTTCCTCGGTGAACTGAATGCCGGTGCCGGGCCTTACAATGTTTGCCGCAATAATGCCGACTGTTCCGGCGAAAATGGTCGTGCAGGCAAAACCAATAAATGCCTTGCCGCCTAGCGCGCCGATTTCCTTTCTCTTCAAGGAGCCGACTGCCTCAATAACCGATCCCATAACCAGAACGACAACAGACATCTGTATCAGGCGCAGGAAAATGTCCCCGACAAATTTAATAGATACCATAATGTGCGGCACAATCAAACCTGCAATGATGCCAAGAATCATGGCAAGAAAGATTTGGAATGTGTTGTTCTTCAGGAGCTTGTTCATATCATTCATCCTTTCCTAAAATTGTTTGCAGCATGCAGCTGTACAAACAAAAAAGGATTCCAAAAACCTTCCGTCTTTGGAATCCCTATGAAATACATGTAAAATTATAACGATGCTTCGTGCAAAAACAATCCGCAAATTTGATAAAAATCATCTTGATTCGCCTGTATTTTACGTCAAATACCACAAATCTGTCGTTTCCCGCAGAATTTTTATACAAAAAAGCAGACTCCAAACCGGAGTCTGCTTGTATTCTGTTTTATATTCGATCAGCCCAGCGAGTCATACAGCGCTTCATACTTCTTTGCAGATGCGTCCCACGAGAAATCCGTCTCCATGCCACGCTTTACCATCGCTTTCCATGCCTCCGGTTCATCATAAAAGACCTGCTCTGCATAGAAAATGGTATTCAACATTTCATCTGCATTGTAGTTGCTGAAGGAGAAACCGGTGCCTGTCTGGTCATAACGGTTGTATGGCTGAACCGTATCACGCAGTCCACCCGTCTCACGGACAATTGGAACCGTACCATAACGCAGGGAAATCAACTGTGTCAGCCCGCACGGCTCGAACCGGGACGGCATCAACATAGCATCCGCCGCTGCATACAGACGATGCGCCCTCGTCTCATTGAACAGGATGTTCGCAGAAACCTGTCCCTTACGTGTCCATTCATAATGGCGGAACATATTTTCATAACGGGGATCGCCAGTACCGATGATAACGAGCTGAATACGGGAAGCAAGCATGCGTTCCAGCACCCATTCTACCAGATCCAGACCCTTCTGGTCAGTCAGACGGGTAATCATAGCAATCATCATCACTTCCGGATCTTCCGGCATGCCTAGCTCTCGCTGCAGCGCCAGCTTGCATGCCTTTTTGCCTTCTATGAAGCTCTCTGCATTGTACTTTGCAGCCAGCATCTCGTCTGTCGCCGGATTATACAGATCATAGTCAATGCCGTTCAGAATCCCGCTGAGGGTATCTGCCTTGGCATTCAGCAGACCGTCCAGACCTTCGCCATAGTATGGCATACGGATTTCATTTGCATAGCTGTCACTGACAGTTGTAATCTGGTCAGCATAAACCAAGCCGCCCTTGAGCATATTTGCATCCTTATGGAATTCCATACGTCCCAGAACAAACACATGCCCTGGCAGGCCGGTAAACCGGCGCATGGTCTGAATATCCCAGATTCCCTGGAACTTCAGGTTATGAATGGTCATAATGGTGCGGATGCCGCGGAAAAACGGATTGTCCTGGAACATTTCATGCAGGAACACCGGAATCAACGCTGCCTGCCAGTCATGGCAGTGGATGATATCCGGATGGAAATCAATGACCGGCAGCATAGACAGTACCGCCTTGGAGAAGAAACTGAACTTCTGAATATCCCAAAGGATGTCACTGTACAGCTTTTCGCCATGGAAAAAATGTTCATTGTCAATGTAATAGTAGCGGATTCCTTCGAACTCACAGGTCATAATTCCTACGTAGAAATTGCCCAATTCGCCCAAATCCATATAAAAGCTGCCGAAATAAGAAAAACGGCTGCGATATTTCTGCGGAATACAGGTATAATCCGGCAGTACAACGCGTACATCATACTTGCTCTTATCCAGAGACTTTGGAAGCGCGCCAACAACATCTGCCAGACCGCCAGTCTTCACAAACGGCACACATTCTGATGCAGCAAACAATATATTTTTCATTTTTTTGATGCCCTCCATCCTGATTACAACCAATACCCTTGGATTTTCTCCCACCCCCGGCAGGTTGTAAACTCCAACGATTTTGCAATATCTTTATCGCTGCTATACCTAATATACCTACTATACTTAACGTTATTATATGGCATGGCAATTGGCTTGTCAACGGATTCCCCGAAATCTTCGCCGCATTTTTATGTATTATTCACAAAAATGCACAATATTTACTCACAAACAGACAGTAAACTTTATAATCACCCAATGAATCACTGATCCGATTCCCCATAGGAAAAACTGATCTCGCTATTTCCCGAGCCGGTATCCTCCGGTTCGCCGCCCCGCAGTGCCATGACAACTGCGCCGACTGCAATAGCGAACAGTAAAATTACAACAATTGCGACCATAACCATGCCGCGTCCGCTGACCAGCTGTTCCGGGCCATCATCCTCATCCTCTTCCTGGTATGCCTGTCTTCCCAATTTTTCCCTTCGCTTAATCTGGTTTCTTCGGTAGGCAGCATCCGGATTTGGATAAACCTGCTGGCTATCCTCCAGCGGCTCCGGCGCAACAAAATCATCTGGTATCGGAATATCTGGAATCTTTGTGATATCCGTCATTTCCTGCTCTGCTGGAACGTCGGCGGTTTCCTCTTCTTTGTGTATGGCTTTCTTTGCTTCAAGGATCTCCGTTTTCGACATCGCACGGGTATACTCTACACTTTCGATGTCATCCGGTGTGGCTTCCATCTCATACTCCGGTGCAGCTGCGGCCTCCATTGCCTCCTGCTTTGCTGCAGCTTTGATCTGCTCTTTGTCCACAACGCGGGTATCCTCCGGTATCGGTTCGGCCTCGTGTTTTGCTGCAGACTTGATCTCACCTTTGTCCATGACACGGGTTTCCGCGAGTTCGCTTTCCTGCGGAGCCTGCTCTGCTTCCTGCTTTACTGCCTCATGGATTTCCTGTCTGGAAAAAGCCTGTGTCTGTTCTGCATCGGATATCTCCTGTTCCGGCTCACTGTGCAGCTCAGCAAGTGCTGCATCGATATTGTCTTTGGATACCACCCGCGTATATTCTTTGTTTTCAATCTCCTGTGCTTCCGGCACCTCACTGGTGCCCTGTGCTGCTATTTTTTCAACAATTGCCTTCTGGATATCATCCTGCAGGCCATCCGGAATCAGTTCCCCGGTGATTTCCTGTGTTTCTTCTATGGCATTTTGGATATCCTGCCGGGATATCATGCGCGTATATTCTATTTCGCCTGCCGGATCTGGCATCTGCGCGGAAGCTTCCGATGTATTCTGAATAAAATCCTTTGGGATTGCAATAGTAAAATCATCTTCCGGCTCCGCTTTCATTCTGCGGGAAAAGAAATCTGTCGGAATAGAAGCAGTATTCTGCTGAGGATTTGCCTGTGCCTTTCTTCCTTCCGCTGTTGGTGAACCGCAATACATACAGTACTTTACACCATCTTTTATCTGTTTACCGCATCGGATGCAATACATACTAGTCCCCTCCCTGTCCGGAATATCGGAGTCTCTATTTCTTCGATTATAAGCCATATTCGAAAATATGACAAGTTTTTTTGCATAATTCCATTCATCCAGACCATTGTATGCCGTCCAATACGGACAAAGAACCCCGAACAGTATCCAACCATTCGGGGTTCCGGTATAAAAACATGAAAAAGGGGGGGCTGAAAAAGAATGATCGATATAGAAACGAAAGGCCACATGAAAAACCTTTTGAAAGGAATTTTTCACTGTGATTAGTATACCTTCTGAATATGACACCCATTTAACAAAATTATGTCCAATCTATGAAAACTTCATTCGTCAGAAGCTGGCAAAGATACCAATAATCAAGCCAGCCAGAATGCCCGCCGCCATGATGATGCTGCTAATGGGGTACCAGCGTTCCTTTTCATTCTGGTTATGCAGCTTTGTGAACATGCCACGTATCAGCGCAATCATGCCAAATACCAGAATTGCTATTATCAGCACACATACCACAGATACCAGAACAGAGCCTGCTGTAATCACTTTACTCATTAATATCATGGCACACGCTGCGAGGCATATGAGAACAAACGTGACAATTGGCAATCCGCCTGTCTGGGATGATACATCCGGCAGGTGGTCCAGCGGGTCTTGTTCCAGCTTGCGGTCCGGTTCCGTCACATTTTCATTCTCGATTCGCTTCACAGTGTAATTTTTCTCTTTTTCATCCGTGTCTGCCATCCGTTCTCACCTCCATTTTTTCCTTTTCATCATAACATATCCAAAACAGCAGTGTAAAGCTTTCCGGTCATACATTTACAAAAGATTTTCACAATTGTGAAAATCTTGTATAAAAAGGCCACTTATAGTCGTTTTTTCTGAAATTTCCAGTTTTTTCTTATTTTTTACAGATCACCGCGTATCCAACGAAAGAAAAAGCAGATGGAAAGATTCCATCTGCTTTCTGTATTTTTGTGACTTTTCCTTTGGCTAAAGCAGCAGTCAGGCAAACGCCCTGCTCCTTTGTCCGTTGAAACAAACCGCATGTCTTTTTATGGGCACAGAGCATGTCCATTTTCGGTAAACCTTACTTAAACTGCTTAATCAGTTCTTCTACCTTTTCTACGCAGCCGCCACAATGCGTGCCTGCGCCAGTAGCCTCCTGAACAGCCTCAAGTGTCGTGTTTCCAGCTTCAACAGCGGCCTTGATGTCACCTACAGTGACACCGCCGCAGAAGCATACAGTCTCTTCCATATCCATATGCTTCACCTATTAACCGAAGTAACGCTCCAGCAGGCCCTTCAGAGCACGGCCATGGCGAGCTTCGTCTCTTGCCATTTCATGAACGGTGTCATGGATTGCATCCAGGCCATTCTTCTTTGCGCACTTAGCCAGATCAACCTTGCCTTCGGTTGCGCCAAATTCGCAGTCAACACGCCATGCCAGGTTGTCCTTGGTGGTAGCCTTCATGTTCGGCTCCAGCTCCTCGCCCAGCAGTTCTGCGAACTTAGCAGCATGCTCAGCTTCCTCGTAAGCAGCCTTTTCCCAATACAGTCCGATTTCCGGATAGCCTTCGCGATGAGCAATACGAGCCATGCACAGATACATGCCAACCTCAGAACATTCGCCGGTGAAGTTTGCCTTCAGCTGGTCCAGAATATATTCCTTATCTTCAGCGGATACATTATCGTTGTTTGCAACAGTCTTTGCGTAAACGCCGTACTCATGCTCAGCTGCCAGGGTGAGCTCGCCGCTCATTTCCTTGAACATCTTTGCCGGAGCCTTACATACCGGACACTGCTCCGGAGCTGCTTCGCCTTCGTAAACATAACCACATACAGTACATACAAACTTAGCCATAATAAATGATCTCCTCTCAATAATATTATTACTTTATTATAATGAATCTGCTTTTGGGACAAACTGTGCCAAGGGCAGATCATATAACTTACTACGGATATCGTGGTTGATTGCACTGAACAGCCGATGGAACGTACACTCATTTTTCTGCTGCACACGGCTGCAGTCAAATTCATTGCTGAGGCAGTGGTTGATTTCAATCGGCCCATCTATCACCTCTATAATTTCTCCCAGAGAAATCTGTTCCGCCGGCCTGGCAATTTCGTAGCCCCCGCTGACGCCTTTATAGGAATTTGTCAGCTTTGCCTGCGTCAGCCGGTGCAGAATTTTCAACGTGAACCGGGACGGAACCCCGCTCTCATCCGAAATCTGCTTTGCGCTAATTTTTTGACCGCGCTCTGCCAGACAATACATAATTCGGATCGCATAATCCGCTTCGTGCGTGATCCGCATGATCCACCTCCGAATATCCTTTTCGTCTTCTCTTACAGTATATCCGCGCCTCCGTTGTTTGTCAAGTAGGAATCATTATTATTTTCACCCTTGTATTCCAAAAAATACAAAAATTTTCGAAAAAAATAGTTGACATCTCCATACCCCCGATGTATAATATCAATTGTCGCTGAGAGATGCGGCAGGAAAATGATCGCAGGATTGTTTTCTCCCTCAGTTGCTCATAACAACTCAACATGCGACTGTGGCGGAATAGGCAGACGCGCACGTTTGAGGGGCGTGTGGGCAACCGTGCCGGTTCAAGTCCGGCCAGTCGCACCAATATGCAGATGTGGCGGAATGGCAGACGCGCTAGCTTCAGGTGCTAGTGCTCGCAAGGGCGTGAGGGTTCAAGTCCCTCCATCTGCACCAATGTGGATCAGGCTATGTGCCCCACCTCGGAGTGTCTCCTCCGTGTAAAAATTAAGAGGCATAAATGCAGATGTGGCGGAATGGCAGACGCGCTAGCTTCAGGTGCTAGTGCTCGCAAGGGCGTGAGGGTTCAAGTCCCTCCATCTGCACCAGGAAAGCATCCAACCAAGAGGTTGGATGCTTTTTTATTTTGTCTATTATCTTCCGATACGCCTAAAATAACACCCGAAAATCCAATCTTTTTTGTAACGTTTTCCGACTTCCGGAGTCTTATTTTCAAGGAGGTGAGATTGTGCGTGATTTTGATGCGATATACCAGCAATATGGCAAAATTATCTACTTCTTTTTATTATCATTGTCCCATGATGAAACACTTGCTGAAGAACTCACGCAGGAAACCATGTTCAGGGCCATTATGAATATCAGCTCATTCCGTGGAGAAAGCAAAATGTCTGTCTGGCTATGCCAGATCGCCAAAAACCTATATTATGAATGGCAAAAAAAGAACAAACGTACCGTACAAATCAATGAAGCCATTGCACAAAACGAAGATGGCTGCGACATAACCGATCAGTTGGTCGACCAAGACACAGCAGGACGAATCCTGCGTCATCTGCATGGTCTGGATGAACCATATAAAGAGGTATTTATGCTTCACGTCCTGGGCGATATACCCCTGACACAAATCAGCCAGCTCTTTGGAAAAAGTGATAGCTGGGCACGGGTTACTTACTATCGAGCCAAAATAATGTTAACGGCCAAATTAGAGGAGGAAGAACCATGAAGAATATAGATTGTAATATCATTTGTGATTTGCTGCCGCTTTATATGGACCATGTGTGCAGCAAGCAGTCGGAAGAGTTGGTGCATGCACATTTGCAGACCTGCGAAAAATGCCGGAAGATATTTGATGAAATGCATACAAACCTTCCAGAAAAGCCCAAATCGCCCGATTTTGAAAGCAGGACGATTTTCCGCAATATTTGTAAAAATGTATTGGGAATCATCGTTGCAATCGCCGCGATGATAAGCTGCTTCATGATTAACGCATGGGGAGCATTGGACGGCGGCCCTGCGGAAATCGGAAACCTTATGGCGACAATGCTATACCTTTTTTTCTGGATTGTATTCTCCATCGTTTGCAGAAACTACGGCCCGCTCATTAAGATGTCTTTTATTATAAGCTTGCTCACCTTCATATCTGCTGCCAATAGTTTCATGTTCTTATTACTATTGGGAGGCGGCGGATTTATCGCGGGATTCATCGCGCTCTTTTCAGCTACACCCTTTTATGGACTGACAATCTGTATGGAATGGATACATCTGTATGCGATCGCTACAATATTTTCGTTATGCTGGATCATCTACACCGGAGCATGTATGCGAAAACTGAAAAAGTCTTTGCGCAGTAAATAAAAAACGGCTTCCCTTTTATAAAAGCCGAACTGTCATACCTCCCCTGCCTGTCTGCATAAGCTGTAAGCACAGGGAGGGATGTCTATGACCGGAAATGGCGGGCTCAGTGCCGGAGAGGTTCATCTGTCACGGCAGCAGCATGGCTCCAATTGTCTGGAAAAGCAATCGGGCAGCAGTCTGCTTTCCCGGTTTCTAGAAGGCTTTTCTGACCCGATCATCCGTATTTTACTCATTGCACTTTGTATCAATATCGTTTTCATGCTGCGGGGTGCGCCATGGTTTGAAACAGCGGGTATTGCCGTCGCTGTCTTTCTGGCAACCTTTGTCTCTGCCTTATCGGAATATGGCAGTGATGCCGCTTTCCAGCGGATGCAGGCAGAGGCGGCGGCTGTCACCTGCCGCGTCCGAAGGGATGGCGGCACGGTGTTCAGCATCCCCGCAGATGAAATTGTCTGCGGCGATCTTGTTTTGCTGCAGGCCGGAGAATCCGTCCCGGCAGACGGTTTCCTCCGGGAAGGGAAACTGGATGCAGACCAGTCTGCTCTCACGGGGGAAAGCCGTGAAATCCATAAAACACCGGAATCCGAACAATCTTCCCTGCTCCGCGGCAGCGTGATTGTTTCCGGCGAGGGCCTGATGGAAGTAACTGCGGTCGGCAGCAAAACCATGTACGGCAGCATGGCAAAGCAAATGCAGGAGGAGCCGCGCGAAAGCCCCTTACATGTGCGGCTCGACGCACTTGCGGGGACAATCAGCAAATTCGGCATTGCAGCAGCGCTTCTGGTTGCAGCCTCCGATTTGTTCCTCTGCCTTTTTGTGCAAAACGGCTTATCCCAGGGTTTTGCTGCTATTTTCCAGCATATTCTCCATGCTGTTACACTTGCCGTAACGGTTTTAGTTGTGGCGGTTCCGGAAGGGCTGCCTATGATGATTACAGTCGTATTATCCTCGAACATGGTCCGCATGATGCGCGATCATGTCCTCGTCCGCCGTCTGACCGGCATTGAAACAGCCGGAAGCATGAATATCCTATTTACCGACAAGACTGGGACATTAACCTGCGGACGCATGACAGCAGAATTGATTTTCACCGGTGACGGCACCCGGTTCGACAACATGTCTTCCGTACAGCACCATGCCCCCGCATTGTTTCAACAGCTTTATGCAGACTGCCGTTACAACTCCGGCGGCACAATTTCTGCCGGGAGCGTAACCGGCGGCAATGCGACAGACCGCGCTCTTTTGTATGCCATTCTTCCCATGGCAGCGGGAGAGGCATCTATTTCCATCGGAGACAAGGTTCCCTTTGATTCCCGCCGGAAATTTGCAGCCGTGCGCCTTCCATCCCGTGCATTGACCCTGGTTCGGGGAGCGCCGGAAATTTTGCTTCCACACTGCACCCAGTTCCTGTCTTCGGATGGCATGGTTCATCCGCTTTCCAGAGAAATTCCCCGGAAAATCCTGCAGGAACAGGCAATGGACGGCGGACGTGTGATTGCCATGGCAATTACAGATCATGCCGTAACAGCGGAACAGCTTCCGTTTGGCTTGACCCTGACGGCGCTGCTGGTTCTGCGTGACCCTGTCCGCAGGGAAACACCGCAGGCAGTGCACCAGCTGAAAACTGCGGGAATTTCCACCATTATGCTGACAGGAGATCATCCTGATACAGCCAGGGCGGTTGCCAGGCGCTGTGGAGTATTATCAGACAGGCAGGATATCGTTGTGGAAAGCAGCCAGCTGGCAGCATGGTCTGACCGGGAACTGGAACAGCGGCTTCCTAATCTTGCCGTTGTTGCCCGCGCGATGCCATCCGACAAGGTGCGTCTGGTACAGGCTGCCCAACGGCTTGGCTTGGTTGCCGGTATGACCGGAGATGGCGTCAACGATGCACCGGCATTGAAGCTGGCAGATGTAGGCTTTGCCATGGGCAGCGGTACTGCTGTTGCGAAGGAAGCCGGTGACATTGTCATCACAGATGATAACTTGGCTTCCATCGCCCGCGCCGTGCTGTATGGACGTACGATTTTCAAGAGCATTCGGAAATTCCTCGTCTTCCAGCTGACCATGAATGTCTGTGCAGTTGGTGTATCCATCGCAGGCCCCTTGATCGGCATAGATACGCCTGTCACCGTGATGCAGATGCTGTGGATCAATCTCATTATGGATACCCTCGCCGGACTTGCGTTTTCCGGCGAACCGCCTTTGAAGGAATATATGCAGGAGGAACCCAAACACCGAGAAGAGCCTGTTTTAAACAGCTATATGAAGGGGCAGATTGTCTTTACCGGCGTCTATACAATTATATTATGTATTCTGTTCCTATGGGCTGCACCTGTCCGGCGTTTTTTCTGTTATGCCGCAGAGCCATTGCGGTTTCTCACAGCATTTTTTGCCCTGTTCATCTTCTGTGGTATTTTCAATGCGTTCAATGCCCGTACCCACCGGCTGAATCTGTTGGCACATATCTGGAAAAACCCATTGTTTGTGCTCATTATGATCGCAGTTTCTGTTGTCCAGCTGGCGCTTATCTATTTCGGCGGCGCTTTATTCCGCACAACGCCATTGCCATTCTTTGAGCTTGGCGCTGCTGCCGTACTGGCGTCAACGGTAATCCCTGTGGATTTCGGACGGAAGCTATGGCTGCGCATGCGTGGAAAGGAACGGAACTTTTAGATTCTCCGGCACCTGTATCATGACTAGGTAATCCCCCCGGAGCTGGCACTCCGGGGGCATGTAGTCTGATTGTCACTTTTTATCAAGCCGCCCATCGAGCCATTTACCAATATCATACGCAGCTATATTTGTTCGAACAGCTTTGTCTTGATCTCCTGAATTCCAAATTCTTGCAGAAATTGTGCAGATTTTTTTGTAACATTCCACAAAAAGTGTTGCAATTCGCCTGCACATGTAGTATACTACCATTGTCAAGAAAATAACATTGTTCTTCAGGGCAGGGTGAAAGTCCCTACCGGCGGTATAGCCCGCGACCCATTGAATACGCTTCAATGGCTGATTCGGTTCAATTCCGAAGCCGACAGTGAGAGTCTGGATGGAAGAAGACGCAATTGCGATGAGACATGTTACAATGTCTCCCCTTTTCTGTGCCCTGTTTCGCGTACATCGCAAACAGGCTTTTCTTTTTCGTGCGCCCTGTTTTTTCTGGAAAACAGGGTTTTTTTCTTTTTTGGAGCTGATACTATATGGCAGATATCACAACAACTGATCTGAATTACATGCGTCATGCGCTGGAGCTGGCCAAGCGCGGCGCCGGACATGTTTCCCCCAATCCGATGGTAGGCGCTGTCATCGTCAAAAATGACCGCATTATCGGCGAAGGCTGGCACGAACGCATTGGCGGGCTGCATGCAGAACGCAACGCATTCAAACACTGTACCGAGGACTGCACCGGCGCAACCATTTATGTGACACTGGAGCCATGCTGTCATTGGGGACGCACACCACCCTGTACCGATGCGATCTTAGAGCATAAAATCAGCCGCGTTGTCGTGGCTTGTCTCGATCCGAATCCGCTGGTTGCGGGCAAGGGCCTGAAAATCCTGCAGGATGCGGGCATCGAATGCGTTTCCGGCGTGCTGGAAGAAGAATGCCATGCACTCAATGAAGTATTTTTCCACTATATTACAACCAAAATGCCTTATGTCGTCATGAAATATGCCATGACATTGGATGGCCGCATTGCTGCCTATACTGGTGATGCCAAATGGGTCACCAGCGAGACTGCACGCCAGCATGTACAGCAGACCCGCAAGCAGCTGAGCGCGATCATGGTTGGCATCGGCACGGTACTGGCAGATGACCCAATGCTCAACTGCCGGATTGAATCCGGCGTCGATCCAATCCGCCTGATTTGTGACAGCAATCTGCGCACACCGCTGGACAGCCAGATTGTCCGCACTGCAAAGCAAATTCCAACCTGGATTTTCTGCGCCAATGCGGATATCAGCCGCAAAACTGCGCTTGAGGATGCAGGCGTCCATGTTATCCCTATGCCGGACGAATCCAGCACCCATGTGGATCTGGAGGCTATGATGGCATATATCGGCAGGGAACAGGTCGACAGCGTCCTGCTGGAAGGCGGCGGAACCTTAAACGGGGAAGCGCTTCGCCTTGGGCTTGTTCATAAAGTGCAGGCATATATCGCACCAAAGCTGATCGGCGGTGCGCAAGCCCCCGGCCCGATTGGCGGCTCCGGCATTGCGAAAATGGCAGATGCACTCACATTTGAAAATCTTACACTCACACGGCTGGGAGATGATCTCCTGATTGAAGGCCGTATCCGAAAGGACTGAAACCATGTTTACCGGAATTGTCGAAGAAGTCGGTGAAATCACCGGACTGCGCCAGACAGCAACCAGTGCAGTATTAGGTGTCCACGCCCAAACGGTACTGGGCGGTACAAAGCTTGGGGACTCCATTGCAGTCAATGGTGTCTGCCTTACCGTTGTCCGTCTGACTGGCGATGGTTTTGAAGGCGACGTCATGCCGGAAACCCTGCGGCGTACCAATCTCGGCGCACTGCGTCCGAAATCCCGCGTCAATCTGGAACGTGCGATGGCAGCAGACGGCCGTTTTGGCGGACATATTGTTGCCGGACATGTGGATGGAACCGGTACAATTACCGATTTATCTGCGGAAGGGAATGCGGTCTGGTTGACCATTTCCGCTGCGCCGGATATCCTGCGTTATATCGTTGAAAAAGGTTCCATCACCATTGATGGTATCAGCTTAACGGTCGCTTATGTGGATGATACCTGCTTCAAGGTATCCATTATCCCGCACACCGGGCAGGAAACGACCCTGCTCACACGAAGACCCGGCTATGTTGTCAATCTGGAATGTGACATTGTCGGAAAATATATTGAAAAGCTTATGAAACCTGCACCGGAAGAAACCGAAAATGTACCGTCGAGCGGAGGGGTATCCATTGAACTCTTAACGCAGAATGGTTTCCTGTAATATCCCTTTCTTCCGACGGCATCATTCATAAACATAACGAAACAGAAAGAATTACCACACGGCACGGGCTTTGCATGATTTCGGCCTGCGGACTTGATTGAATACCGCAAACGTATAGAATCCCCTGCCGCACAGAAAACAGCTTAACAAAAATAATACAGAATCCGGATGGATTCTGATAAAGGAGGAGCCATTATGGCTGATTTTGCAACCATCGAGGAGGCACTGGACGCGCTCCGGGCAGGCAAGAATATCCTTGTCATCGACGACCCGGACCGCGAAAATGAAGGCGATATCATTTGTGCCGCACAATTCGCAACCACTGAAAATGTAAACTTCATGGCTACCCATGCAAAGGGTCTGATCTGCATGCCGATGAGCGGGGATTACTGCGACAAGCTGGGCCTGCCGGCAATGGTAGAAAAGAATAGCGACAACCATGAAACTGCATTTACTGTTTCAATTGACCATATTAAGACGACCACCGGTATCTCCGCTGTCGAGCGTTCCCTGACAGCCATGATGACCGTAAACCCGGAAGCAAAGCCGGAGGATTTCCGTCGTCCAGGTCATATGTTCCCGCTTCGTGCACGCGAGGGAGGCGTCCTGATTCGCTCCGGCCATACAGAAGCGACTGTGGACCTGTGCCGCCTTGCCGGGCTGGCTCCGGTTGGCCTGTGCTGTGAAATCATGCGTGAGGATGGTACCATGATGCGTACCACAGAGCTGATCGAATTTGCAAAGGAACACAATCTTATTATGATTTCCATTGCAGACCTGATTGCTTACCGCATGCGTGATAAGGAAGAATCTCTGGTAGAAGAGGTTGCCTGCGCAGATATGCCCACCAAATACGGCCATTTCAAGATTCATGGCTTTGTAAACAAGCTGTCCGGCGAGCATCATGTTGCCCTGACCATGGGTGATATTTCAGACGGCGAACCCGTTCTCTGCCGTGTCCACTCCGAGTGCCTGACCGGCGATACCTTCGGTTCTGCACGCTGCGACTGCGGCGAACAGCTGGCTGCTGCCCTGACTGCCATTGCCAAGGAGGGCAGAGGCATGCTGCTGTACCTGCGCCAGGAAGGCCGCGGTATCGGCCTGATTAACAAGCTGCGTGCTTATGAGCTGCAGGAACAGGGCTATGATACTGTCGATGCCAACATCAAGCTGGGCTTTGCCCCTGACCTGCGTGAATATGGCATGGGTGCGCAGATCCTAGTTGCGCTTGGTGTCCACCAGCTTCGTCTGATGACCAATAACCCGACGAAGATCCATGGCTTGTCCGGCTATGGCCTGGAAATCGTAGAACGTGTCCCGATTCAGATTGCTGCCAATCCGGTAGATGCTTTCTATCTGAAAACCAAGCAGGAACGCATGGATCACATGACGGAGTATCAGTAAGTTTATTTTATTACGTGAAAATACAGGAGGAAAATCCATTATGAAACTGTTAGAAGGAAATGTAGTAGGCACTGGCCTGAAGGTTGGTATTGTTGCTGCCCGTTTCAATGAATTTATCGTAGGCAAGCTGGTTTCCGGCGCACAGGATGCTCTGGTACGCCACGGTGTGGATTCCGACGATATCGAAATTGCATGGGTTCCGGGTGCATTTGAAATCCCGCTGATTGCACAGAAGATGGCAAAGTCGGGTAAGTACGATATGGTGCTGTGCCTCGGCGCTGTCATCCGCGGCTCTACTTCTCATTATGATCTAGTTTGCAACGAGTGCGCAAAGGGCGTCGCTCAGGTTTCCCTGGATGCCGGCATTCCGGTTCTGTTCGGCGTTGTTACGACCGATTCCATCGAACAGGCAATTGAGCGCGCTGGCACCAAGGCAGGCAACAAGGGCTATGACGTTGCATGCTCCGGCATTGAGATGGCAAACCTCATCCGCAACCTGTAATTTGGACAAACTATATCGCACAAAGGGCACGCAGAAAAAATCTGCGTGCCCTTTTCTTCAAAAACGATTATTTCTTCTCGGTAAACTCGCCGACATAGCAGGTTTCCATCATCTTGCGCACTTCGTCCAGATTCTTGGTATGTCCCAGAACCCACATCAGCTTGACAGCAGCGGCTTCGATGGACATATCATAGACCGACATAGCGCCTTCCTTGGCTGCCTGTACATTGACATCATATACTGTCAGGTCAACATAGCCATACTTGCACTGGGTAGCAACCAGCACAGCAACACCGAACTGCTTCGCACGCTTCAGGCACGGCAGCAGGTTGCGCTGCTGGTTCGGAATACCGCCGCAGCCAAACGCTTCCAGAATGATGCCATAATAGCCCATGCCCAGCATGGACTCCAGCTGCTTTGGCTCAATGCCCGGCAGCAGCTTCAGCTGTACAACCTTGGGTTCCAGCCTGGTGTCCAAAATCAATGCCTCTCTCGGCATTGGGATTTCTTCATTCAGGATTACCTTTCCATCCTTAATATAGCCTGCATCCTCCGCATTGATGCTGTGGAATGCATCCAGCTCACGGGTATACATCTTCTGGGAACGGATACCCTGAATCAGTCTGCCGCAGAAAACAACATATACACCCGGAATCCCGGACATTGCCGCATGTACGGCATCCAGCAGGTTGCGCTTGCCATCGGAGTTTTCATCAATCAGCGCAATCTGAGAACCGGTGAAGATAACCGGCTTGCTCAAGTTCTGCACCATGAGGCTGACGGCACATGCAGAATATGCCATCGTATCCGTGCCATGCGTAATGATGACGCCATCATAGTCATCCTGTGCATCATAAACAGCCTCTGCCATGGTAATCCAGTCTTCTGGCTGGACATTGGTGCCATCCAGCTGCATAATGTCCTTACATTCCAGCGTACACAATTCTCTCATTTCCGGAACCATGGAAACCAGCTGTTCACCGGAATAAACCGGTACCAGTCCCGTTTCCGTATGCTCGCCTGCAATTGTGCCACCGGTCGTCAGCATCAGAATTTTCTTCATAAGCCATGTCGCTCCTTTTTATTTCACGAAAAGCTGCGGTTTGATGCAGCCTCATAGTCCATCTATTTGTTTTATCATACCATAAAATTGCGGTATCTGTAAACAATTGGCTCGGAAAACACTTTCCTGCAAAAGAAAAAATCACTCAGGCGCCCTTGCTTTGTCCGCCAGCCAAAGGGAGTAATGGCTGGCAGTAAAAGCAAAGGCTGCTTTCTGAATGATGCGAAAACCTTGCCGGATCTATGTTTTCCAATGCATATCTCCGGCTTTCTCCCATCCTGCTCTGCAAAACAGGATGAATATGAAATATTTTTCCTTTTAGGAGGAAAATCCGGCTTTTCTCATGTCCTTCTTTTCAATCACCGGAATGGCAGTACCAACAGCTGATAAAAATACACCTGCACGTGCATTTTTTCGTTCCATTCAACTGTTCTCCTTGCAATTTTCATTATAGCCGAACAAATACCATATATCAAATATTAATATTTTATATTTGTTATAACGAAATAGTTATGATATACTATAGCAGGCAGATTATCTGTTTATTATAAATACGTTTCAAATACCAGTCCGGATTTGCCGAGAGGGAGATGTTTTTATGTTCCGCAACATGGAATATGTTTATGCCGTATACAAGGAAATGAGTTTTTCACGCGCCGCCGAAAAGCTGTTTATTTCGCAGCCCGCCCTGAGTGCCATGGTAAAAAAAGTGGAAAAACGCATTGGCAGCCCGATTTTTGACCGCTCCTGCTCGCCAATCCGGCTCACCAGCATCGGTCAGGAGTATATCAACTGTATTGAACAGATCACAGATATTGAAAACCAGTTCCTGCAATACCTGAACCAGACTGAAACGCTGACAGTAGGTTCCTTATCCATCGGTGCCAACAGCGTGTTTGCATCCTTCCTCCTACCCAATTATATTTTTTCTTTTTCCAACCGCCATCCCAGTGTGCAGGTTTCCATGAGTGAAGGCAATACCGATACGCTGCTGCAATCTTTAAATTCCGGCGCTTTGGACATTGTTTTGGAAAATTATAATTTTACAGACGATACCTATGATAAAAGCTATCTTTTTACGGAAAACCTGCTGCTGGTTGTCCCGAAAGCTCTGCTGCCGGACAGCGATCTGGAACGGTATCAGCTGGATATGTACCGGCCGGGTATTGCGGCAAACTGGACCTCCACCCCCTGCGTGCCGTTATCTGACTTTGCCGATATCCCATTCCTGACACTGCGCACCGGCAATGATACCCGCTATCGTTTTGAACAACTCTGTGAACGGTATTCGTTCCATCCCAATATCCATCTGGAGCTTGACCAGTTGACAACAGTATATCAGATCGCCTGCAGCGGCATCGGCGCTACCCTGGTCAGTGACACAATTTTGCGGCATACGCCTCCGGCGCATTCCCTGTATTATTTCCGCCTGGATGCGGACATCAGCTGCCGCAAGGTTTATTTCTATTTCCGGCGCAAAAAACATATTACCCGTGCCATGGAAGAATTTTTCCGCATCAGCGCAGAGCAGGTCCAGTTACACATGCTGCCCTCCGAATGGGAGGCATAAAAAACTCCCTCAGAGGAGGGAGTCAAAAAACAGGGGCGGATCTTGTCCGCCCCTGCCAAAATACAGAAATATGGTCACATTGTCTCGTTTTCCCATCCACGTATACGGGAACAGAACTGAAAAATATCACTGCATACGGCGAGTACAGTACGGCTCGACAATACATCATGTCCGCCTTCAGGATAAAACCGGATATTTTTATCCGACATATGCAGCAGCTTAAACAATGCATCTGCATTGGACGGGTCACAGACATCATCGTCCATTGTCTGCAGCACCAGAGCCGGACATTGTGCATTCTGCATCCCCTTCTGACAGGTTTTCTTCACCAGCTGCTTTAGCTGCTGTTTCCCTATCATCGTACGGATCCCATGGATCCGGGCATGCAGATCCGCCTGAAAAATGCGGTTCCATGCACGGCTGCTGTGCATCGTTATGCAGGGCGTATTGACAAAAATAATCGCTGCCGGATTCAAGTCCAGCAGATGTAACAGCAGTACACCACCCAGTGACAGCCCAATGACTGCAACGCGCTGGTACTGCTTGCGCAATGACAGATATTCCATGCGGATGCTATGAATCCAGTGTTCTTCATCCAGCCGCAGCGTCTCTTTTCCGGAAGGCGTGGTCAGGAATGTATCTATGCCGTTGTCGCACATGTGATCCCGCAGAATGATGCCGGCCTGACTGCCTGCACCAAAGCCGCTGATCATTAGACAGCAAAAGTCTTTTTTTGTTTTATTCGGCACGTTTGTTTTTCCTCCACTATTGATTGCTATGAAACATGTAAATCGTGCTGCACTGCTATCCTGCCAGTACAGATGTTATTCACGTGTTTCATTATAGCATGCTGCACAGTAGAATGAAATGAACAATGTATGAACAATTCAGCAACAGTTTGGTTACAATAGCACAGCAAAACAGCGCTTTTTGTTACAATATCAAACTAAAAAAGCCTTCTCCGGTACCATGGAATGTACCAGAGAAGGCCTTTTGCTGTCTTGAGATTATTCCTTATCTTCCAGCGCCAGTGCCAGATGCAGCTCATCCAGCTGCTTCTGATCGACAACAGACGGGCAGGCTGTCATGAGTTCGGACGCATTCTGTACCTTGGGGAATGCGATCACATCGCGGATGGAATCGAGGCCAGCCAGCAGCATGCACAGACGATCCAATCCATAAGCAAGTCCACCATGCGGAGGCGCACCATACTTAAACGCAGTCAGCAGATGGCCGAAACGCTCCTGCGCATCCTCATCTGAGAAGCCCAGGGCACGGAACATGCGTGCCTGCGTCTCCGTAGAATGGATACGGATAGAGCCGCCGCCCAGCTCACAGCCATTCAGAATGATATCATATGCCTTGGCACGCACCTTTGCCGGATCACTCTCCAGAAGCGCAAGGTCTTCATCCATCGGAGCCGTGAACGGATGGTGCATCGCAACATAACGGTTTTCCTCTTCGCTGTATTCAAACTGCGGGAATTCCACAATCCACAGCAGCTTGTAATCCTTCGGGTCAATGACATCCAGACGCTTTGCCAGCTCACAGCGCAGTGCGCCCAGAGCAACAACAGCCGTCTGCCAATCGGAATCCGCTACGACAAACAGAATATCGCCATCCTTTGCGCCAGCCTTTTCCTTGATTGCTGCAACTTCGTCCTCAGACAGGAACTTGGCAAAGGAAGAGGTCATCTTGCCGTCACTTGCCAGCTTCATCCACGCCAGACCCTTTGCACGATAGGTCTTGACAAAATCCTGCAGCTTATCGATCTCCTTGCGCGGGAACTTGTCCGCAGCGCCATTGATATTAATCAGGCGCACTGTACCGCCGTCTGCAACCGCGCCATGGAATACCTTAAAGGAGCAGTCCTTTGCAATATCGGAGATATCGACGATCTCATAGCCAAAACGAAGATCCGGCTTATCGGAGCCATATTTGTCCATGGCGTCCTTCCACTTCATGCGCGGCAGCGGCAGCTGGATATCGACATCCAGAACCTCCTTAAAGACACGCTTCAGGAAGCCTTCATTGACTGCAATGACATCATCCTGTTCAACAAAGGACATTTCCAGGTCAATCTGGGTAAATTCCGGCTGACGGTCAGCACGCAGGTCTTCGTCACGGAAGCAGCGGGTAATCTGCATATAACGGTCAACGCCGGCCAGCATCAGCAGCTGCTTATACTGCTGCGGGGACTGCGGCAGTGCATAGAACTGGCCCGGATGGACGCGGGACGGAACCAGATAGTCACGTGCACCCTCCGGTGTAGACTTCTGCAGCATCGGTGTCTCAATTTCCAAAAATCCCTGCTCATCAAAGTAATTACGTGCAACCTGTGTCACACGGTGGCGCAGGGCCAGATTGCGCTGCATGGACGGACGGCGCAGGTCAAGGTAACGGTATTTCAGACGCAGCTGGTCATTGACTTCCTTGTTGTCGGAAATCTCGAACGGCGTAGTCTCGGACTTAGACAAAATTCGGATATCTGTAACGGCAATTTCGATTTCGCCGGTTGCCATCTTCTGATTGATGGCACGCTCATCACGGCGGACAACCTTGCCCTTGATTGCCAGAACATATTCGGTGCGGACGCCGAATGCGATGTCAAACAGTTCTGCATTCACAGACTTGTCAAAGGTGCACTGTACGGTACCAGTACGGTCGCGCAGCAGCAGGAACAGGACACCGCCATTGTCACGGGTGCGTTCACACCAGCCATTGACAATAACTTCCTGATCTGCATCCGCTGCACGCAGCTCGCCGCACCATGCGGTACGCTTCATGCCCTGAATGGATGTATTCATAATAACCTCCCCGGAACGCAGTGGATTACGTTCCCAATTGTATTCTCAAGTTTACGCCATCACCACAGCCGCAATGGCATCTGCTGTCAGTTCGGTTTCGGTCTGCTCACCGGTCTCCATATTCTTCACCTTGAGCACCTTGCTCTCCAGCTCACCGTCGCCGATTACAGCAGAGAACCGCGCGCCAATACGGTCGGCATGTTTCATCTGTGCACGCAGGCCGCGTCCAACCAGATCACGTTCTGCGGCTACTCCCAGCTGACGCAGATCATATACCAGCTTCTGTACCGGACGGTCTGCCAAATCACCCAGCGGTGCAAGATAAATGTCCGGCTTCGGCGGTTCCGGGAACGGTGCGCCAACGGCCTCCATTACCATAATCAGGCGTTCCAGACCGCAGCCAAAGCCCATGCCCGGCGTCTGCTGTCCGCCCAGCTGCGAAATCAGGCCGTCATACCGTCCGCCGCCGCAGATGGTGCCCTGTGCGCCGATATTACCGGAGACAAATTCAAATACGGTCTTGGTGTAGTAATCCAGGCCACGGACAATGCCGGTATCAATCTCATAATCAATACCCATATCATCCAGATAGTTCTTTACCTTTTCAAAATGGTCGCGGCAGTCATCACACAAATAATCCAATGCAACCGGTGCATCTACGGCTACCTTCTTGCAGGACTCCTGCTTGCAGTCCAGAATACGCATCGGATTGCGGTCCAGGCGGTCAAGACAGTCTTCACACAGGCAGTCCTTATGCTGGTTCAGATATCCGGTCAGCATGTTGTAGTACTTCGGGCGGCAGTTCGGGCAGCCGATGGAATTGAGGTGTACCTTGACCTCGTTGATACCCAGCCGCTTGAGGAAAGTGTCCACCAGGGAGATGATTTCCGCATCGGTAGCTGGTGTCTGTGCGCCAAAGCACTCCACGCCGAACTGATGGTGCTCACGCAGGCGGCCCTTCTGGACATTCTCGTAGCGGTAGTTCGGTACAATGTAATAGCCCTTAAACGGCAGTCCCTTTGCATACAGGGAATTTTCCAGATATGCACGGACCGTGGAGGCAGTGCCCTCCGGGCGCAGGGTAACAGAACGTCCGCCCTTGTCCGTAAAGGTATACATTTCCTTCTGTACAACGTCAGTGGTATCACCGATGCCGCGGTTAAACAGCTCCGTGTGTTCAAAATTCGGGAAACGGATTTCTTCAAATCCATACTGCATTGCGATGGTGCGCAGGACGCCTTCCACATAATGCCATTTATATACCTCGGATGGTACGATATCCTTGGTGCCCTTCGGGGCTTTGATGAGTTCTGCCATAAATGGTTGTTCCTTTCCGGCAGGCGGTTTTGCCTGCCCTATGTTTCTGCCGCAAACAAAAATGAAGCGACGAAAAACAGGCGGTTTTGCGAACCGCCTGAATATTTTCTTTTGTCTTTATCGCTTGGACTTTGGGTTGACAATATCGCGCCAATCCAGATCGCCGCGATCCAGACCGAGTACCAGCATCTCCGCAGTTGCCACGTTGGTAGCAATCGGGATGTTGTGCATATCACACAGACGGATCAGAGAATGCAGATCCGGTTCGTATTCACTGTTGGAATTTGGGTCACGGAAAAACAGAACCATATCGATTTCATTATACGAAACACGGGCGCTGATCTGCTGTTCACCGCCCTGCATTCCTGCGAGATATTTTTCAATCTCCAGACCGGTAGCATCTGACACCACTTTACCAGTTGTGCCTGTAGCACACAGGTTATGCTTGGACAGGATGCCACAATATGCCATACAGAACTGAATCATCAGTTCTTTCCTTTTGTCATGAGCAATCAATGCGATATTCAAAACTCAGACACCTTCCTTCTCATATAAATCCCATTCTATATCTTTGTTTCTTGTCATTACAGGCGCATCAGAGGTGTCTCTTCTCCCTCCAGACGCAGCGCGATATTCCGATAGGCTGCCGCCGCGCTTCTTGTCTTTTCCGACGAAACTGGCCGGCCGTTTCCCGCTGCAACCGATACTTCTTCATCCTCCGGTACAATGCCCAGCAGGCACAGCCCGGTTGCATCCATCGCATCATCCACGGTGCCGATTGCGCCCCGGCGGATCAGCCTCCGGCGAATCCGGTTCACGACCAATCGCACCATCGGGACCCCTTCATCCTCGAGAAGCCGCGCCATGCGTTCCGCGCCGCGCAGGCTTCCGCTTCCGCCGCAAGTGACGATGACGGCTTCATCCGCAACTGCTGCGAAAGCGCCGAACTCCTCTGCCAGACCAGCGGGGCCATCGATCAGGATGTAATCAAATGCTGCGTCGTCCGCCTGCCGCGCAAGCAGACGCATGCCTTCAGCTGTCAATGCACCGGATTTCAGCGGTTCTGCCGGTGCCGTCAGCAGGAAAAGCTTTTCCATGGAAGGGTATTTTGCCGCCGCTTCCATCAGCGGAATCATACCGGATGCCACATCAGCAAAGCTGAATACCACGCGGTCACTCATACCGAGCACGATATCCAGATTCCGAAGCCCGGAATCCCCATCAACCACAAGGACCTTCCGGTCCCGCTTTGCCAGCGCGGCTCCTACCCCTGCCGCCAGCGAGGTTTTTCCAGTGCCTCCCTTGCCGGATGCAATGATAATGATTTTTGTCATAACTCCTCCTGCCAGTTAAAAAAATTATATACCAAATGAACGAATTACACAAGTGTTTCTGTTATATTTTTTTACATTTGTTACCATTGTCGCACAATATACGCGAAAAATCCATATAAATTCCAGCGTACTTTCACCATTTTTACAGTAATTCCCACACACTTACGCAATGACGTCGTAGTTGCCAGTGTCACCTGTTGCATCGTCACTGCCGTTGCTGGAATAGAAATACGCATCATAGATATCGCGGACAACCGGGGCTACGTTATTGCCCGAATCGCCGCCCTCAATGACAACGCAAACTGCAATCTGAGGGTCATCGTACGGGGCATAGGAAATAAATACACCGTTATCCTGTTCTGTGCCGGTAACCTGTGCCGTACCAGACTTGCCAGCCACCTTGATGGAATAGTTCTGGAAGACGGAGGCTGCCGTGCCGTCCTCGCCGGTTACTTTCGCCATACCTTCCTGCACCAGATCCCATGTACTGGAGGCCGCGTCGATCTTGTTGAGCACCGCAGCTTCCTTGGTGTAAACGGTTTCGGAATAGTCATACGCCTTAACCGAACGCAGCAGATGTGCTTCATACTGTGTGCCTCTGGTTGCGATGGCTGCGCAGTAATTTGCCAGCTGCAGCGGCGTATACGCATTGTCGCCCTGTCCGATCGCTGCCTGCAGCGTATCGCCGCCAGACCAGTCGCGCAGCGATGCGTCGTTTTTCTGCGCTGCTGCACGTTCGGTCGGACCTGCAACCCTGCCCTTTTTCTCGCCGGAAAGCTCCAGCCCGGTGTATTCACCGAGGCCAAACTGCTTTGCATATTTTTCCAGCTTGTCTCCGCCGAGCAGCCGTCCGGTTTCATAGAAGAAATAGTTACAGGAATCTTCCAGCGCACCGGTGACATCCTCCCAGCCATGCCCGCTGCCAGTGGAGGAGTAAATCCAGCATCTCGGATGATAATCGGAATAATAGGTATAAATGCCCTCGTCATAAATGCGGGTATCCGCATCAATGACGCCGCTTTCCAGCCCGGCTACCGCCGTGCAGACCTTAAAGGTTGAGCCTGGTGCATAAATTCCTGCAATAGAACGGTTCAGCAGCGGGGACAGCTCATTGGACGCCAGCTCCTCATAATCCTGATTGAAGGTTGCCAGATTATAGGTCGGATAGTTCGCCAGCGCAAGAATCTCGCCATTTTTGACATCCACAACGACAGCTGCACCGCCGCCTGCCCCCTGGATACTCTGGCAGCGGCTTGCAAGCGATTCCTCTGCAACCTTCTGCAGGTTAATATCCAGCGTCAGGACAACATTGTTGCCGGACTGCGCCTCTTCGGTCTCCTGTTCACTGACAACATTGCCGCGATAATCCGTCTGGATCGAGCGTTTGCCATCTGTGCCGCGGAGATATTCTTCAAAAGCCTGTTCCGCCCCGGTCTTACCAACCTGTGCATTCATGGAATAGCCTTCTTGTTTATATTCATCCCAATCCTCTGCAAAGATCGGGCCGATATATCCCAGGATGTTGGCTGCATACTCGGTTTCAATTTCACGCTCTGCAGATGTCTCCACTTCAACACCCGCATAGCTCTCATGCTGCTCACTGATCTTAGCAACCAGATCCATGGAAATATCTGTCGCAAGGTCAAAGGCATTATACATGGAAAACTGTTCCTGCTCCATCTGATAACGGATACCGACAATCTTTCTCGTGTCTGCCGCGCTCAGGCTGCTGTCTACCTCATAATTGGCACACAGGTTTTCCATAACCTCTTCTGCACTCAAATCCGTGCCCCATTCCTGGTTCTCACAGAATTTCTGCAGACTGGTAAAATCGTAGGAATCCTCATCCTTTGTATAGGAAAAAGAGCCATAGATGCCGGAGGAAATCGGCAGGGTGTCATTCACCTGTGCACTTTCGTCCTGGTCAATCATATTGACCAGATCCAGAATACGTGCATTCTGCCCGTCTTTTTCCCAGAACGCATAGGTTATCTGTAACTTATATACCGTTGTATTGGTTACCAGCGTCTCGCCGTTGCGGTCAAGGATATCGCCGCGGGATGCCGCAGTCGTACTGGTATATGTATACAGCTGATTGGCATCATCTGCATATTCATCGCCATGAATAATCTGCAGGGAAAACAGGTTCGCTGCCACAATCAGCCCGCACACCAGCCCGCCTCCAGTCAGAACATACAGGCGGCGGAGCAGTTTTTTCTTATGACGGTCCATTGCTGCCTCCTTCCATGGACTGTTCAAGGGAAATGGACGCCGTTTTCTTTCTTCCGCTGACCATGCGCACAACTACCAGCACAATCGGGCTGAGAACGACGGCCAACAGCAGCTGTGCCGCGATATTGCGTGCAAAAATCAAAATACCCATATCGCTGAACTGAAAAAGAAACAGATAACGGATTGCTGCCAGCGCAAGGATCACACTGGCAGAGCAAAGCATCGTACCGCGGATCTGCCGGTTGCGGAACCGTTCTCCGGCAGTGCCGCAGAGGATGCCGCAGATCAGATAATACAGCGGATAAATGCCCTCAATGCCGCTGGCGGATACATCATACAGCAGTCCGGCTGCAAATCCGCACACAAAGCCCGCACCGGAGCCCATAACAACACCTACTGCCGCAACAATCAGCGGAAGCAGGTCAATATGCACGCCAAAAATCGAAAAGCGGATGCCAAGACTGCACTGCAGCACATAAGCCACTACAAGCAGAACTATGCACAGCGCCACACGCAGGACGAAGGACAGGTTACGTTGTTTCATCTCGTCCTCCTTATTCACTGGTTGTCGCAGTCTCTGTGATGATATATACGTTGGTGAGCGATGTGATATCCACCATTGGTACAAGCACAGCATAGTTTGACATGCCGTCGCTTTCTGTCTGAACGCTTTCCACTGTGCCGATCGCAAGCCCCTTCGGGAATACCCCGCCAGTGCCCGAGGTCCGCACCGTGTCGCCGACAACCACATCCGCATCCTTGCTCAGGTAGCTGACCTTCAGCTTGCCGTCACTCATCAGCTGGTAATCGCCCTCTGCTACGCCGAGCGCACCAGTACGGGATACCAACGCGCCGGCAGACATATCACTGTCAATCACCGTGGTAACCTGTGCGGAGTGCTCAGACAAATCACTGATATAGCCAACCATGCCGCTTGCGGTGACAACACAGTCATTTTTCTCCAGGCCCTCTGCGCTTCCAGCATCAATGGTCAGGACGCTGGACCATTCATCCAGCATACGGCCCACAACCTGTGCCGCTTCATACGTAAACTCCGTATTGCGCTCCGCAACGCCGAGCATCTCTTTGAGTTCTTCATTTTCCGTCACAGCAGACTGTGCCTTCTCCAGCTGGCTGGTCAAATCTGCAATCTGCTGCTTGAGCTGCTCATTTTCCGCAGCCATCTCATCATAGTGAAAAAATTTATTGTATTTGTCCGCCACTCCCACTGCCGCATGGGTAATGCCGCGTTCTGCCGGAAGCAATACATTGCCAAGGGTACGGGAAATGACGCTGTCTCTCCCCGAAGCTCCGGTAAATATCGCCAATACCAGACAAACTATAACCGCAAGCACCGCAGCAGGGAACCATCTGGTATGGACAATTTTTCTCCAAGTTTTCCGCAAGCCCATCAACCTTTCTGCGTCTCCGCGTTCATCCCGCTGCAAACCTGCTGCAGCATTTCATATAACATACAAATCGGCAGTCCCATGACGCCGTAATAATCTCCATGGATGCCGGATACAAACAATCCTCCCTGTCCCTGGATGCCATACGCCCCCGCCTTGTCCATCGGTTCCCCGCTGGAAACATAGGCCTTTCTCTCCTCATCCCGCAGGGTGCGGAATGTGACATCCGTGACAGATACTTCTGCCAGCTCGGTTTCCGCTGTCTTCACACACACAGCGGTCATGACCTGATGGGTTCTGCCGGACAGCATATGCAGCATCTGTGCCGCATGCGCCTCATCCTCCGGCTTGCCGAGGATGGTATCATCGCAAACAACAATCGTATCCGCTGCAATGACCAGCGCATTCGCTTCCGCCTGTTCAAAAACCGCCCTTGCCTTGCGCTGTGCCAGCTGCTGTACATTCTGTTTCGGCGTACAGCCCGGCAACAGGCTTTCATCCACATCCGCCGGATGTACTTCAAATTCCGCCGTGATGCGTGCCAGCAGCTCCTGCCGCCTCGGCGACTGGGAAGCCAGTATCACCGGATGATGCTGGAATTGTATCATGATTCTACATCCTCCTTATCGTCCGGTGGAGCCAAAGCCGCCGCTTCCGCGTGCGGTCTGTGTCAGCTCCTCCGCTTCGGCTGCAGTAAACTGTACCACCGGAAGGATGCACAGCTGTGCAATGCGTTCCCCCGGCTGAATCGTATATGCCGTATCGGACAAATTGACCAGCCCAACGGAAATTTCACCACGGTAATCGCTGTCAATCACCCCGACACCATTGGACAATGTCAGTCCATGGCGGATGCCAAGCCCGCTGCGGGCAAACACAAATGCGCCATAGCCCGCGTCCGGCAGCTCAATCGCCAGCCCAGTCGGGACCACGGCACGTGCCATCGGTTCCAATGTCACCGGTTCGTCTATATTTGCATGCAGGTCTGCGCCTGCAGAGCCTCCGGTTGCATGCTGCGGCAATGCAGGCTTTTTCCCCTGCGGCGTCGGCATGCGCCGGAATTTTACGGTTAACATAATTGTTTTATTCCACTCCTCTGCGGTATAAGCCACGTGTCAGCGGCATACCAAAATCCGGCTGCTGCCCGGAAAGCACAGCCCTGGCAATCCGTGCTGCCTGCTTCGGATTTTCGTCAGTAAACAACAGCCGTGCATGGGTAATACCCGTGCTGCTGTATGCTTCTTTCTCCAAAAACAACGGCTGGGAATTATACAGGCTGTTCCGGCAGTGCTCTTCCCGGAAAACCGGGAATTTTGCTCCCTTGCGGTCGGCCAGGTAAAATACCCCTTTGGCACAGATTCCCGTACCATCCCGCCTGCAGCCGCCTTTTTTACCAGTCATCATACAATTCTCTGTCAGCATCAGCGGCAGACGTCCACAAACTATCAATTCGGTTTCTATCGGCTTTTGGATATCCCGAATCTGCGGCAGACGCAGCTCATACGACAACGTCTGGCGCGTCACGCCCATCTGGCGGAGGGTTTCCAGTGCATCGGAGTTAAACGCATTCAGTCCAAAATCACCGATCGCCTGCAGCCCCAGCTGCTGTACCAGCGCAGGCTGTCCGATATTGCCGCACAAAGCAGCCTGACAGCCCAGCTGTTTGCAGTGTTCGAGCTGTGTGACAACATCCGCCTGTTCCCTGTCCCAGATCACACGCGGCAGCACCGGCACCAGCACGCAGCCGCTTTCCATCAGCTGCTGTGCCCGTCTCGTATGGCGCACCAGTTCCTTTGCCGGCACATAATATGCCTGCACCGGAAGCTGTGCCATTTCGTCCGAAATCTGTGCCAGCTCACGCACCTGTACCGTATAACCGGCAAAGCCCGCCTTCTGCGCTGCAATCTCACGCCGTCCGGCATGTTCCCGCACCGGAGGGACGATCCTGCGCTGTTGTTCTATCTCCCTCAATGCCTGCCGGCGCAGGTCATTGAGCTGTTTGGCGGCAATCCGCAGGCCGCCATCCAGATTTATTTTGATTTCCTGCACGGTAAAGACGGTTCCGCCTGTCTTACGCAGGGATTTTTCAATATCTTCTGCGGTTGTTTCCCGCTTTTGTGCACGCTCTGCAGCGTCGCCCGTGACAACAGCGGTATGCGCCCCATCGCTTGCGGTCAGTGTCATGGATTCATCCGCACACGCAGTAAACACAAGTTCTATTGGAACACTGCCACATTCCTGCCCCTCTGCAAAGCTGCGGGAAACCGCATCATATAACGGCTTCAAACCGCTTTCCGGCACTGCCGGGCGGGTCCCAAACATGGACGGCCCTATTTTGTCATCCAGATAGCCCTGTGTAAAGCCGTCGCGGGAAAAGACCTTTGCCAGCGTGTCCATCTCTTCTTTGGTCGGCATTCTGCCTTCCCGCAGAACAGATGCATAGATTTTTGTCACAATGGCAACATATTCCGGGCGCTTCATGCGTCCCTCAATTTTCAGCGAGGACACACCCGCGTCACACAATACCTGCAGGCGCGGCAGCAGGCACAAATCCTTCAGGCTCATGGGATAGCTGTTTTTCCCGCCGTATGGCAGGCGGCATGGCTGTGCACACAATCCACGGTTGCCGCTTCGCCTTCCAATGACAGCGGACAGCTCACACTGCCCTGAATAACACATGCACAGCGCACCGTGGACAAAAACCTCGGTTTCCACGCCGGCATGTGCGGTAATATACTGAATTTCCTCCAACGGCAGCTCGCGGGACAAAACCACACGGGAAAAGCCCAGCCTCTTCGCTGCCAGCGCACCCTCCAGGGAATGCACGGTCATCTGTGTGGATGCATGGAGGACTGCATCCGGAAAGGTTTCATGGATACAGCGTGCTGCACCCAGGTCCTGTACAATCAATGCATCTGCTCCGGATTCCAGCAGCAGCCGGACGTCCTCCAGCAACGCCGGAATTTCACGGTCTGCTGCCAGTGTATTGACGGTTACATTGGTTTTCACACCCCGCAGGCGGCAATATAACAGGGCCTCCCGCATTTCGTCCGCGGAAAAATTCTTTGCACCCCTGCGCGCGTTGAAGGTGCCAAAGCCCAGATATACGGCATCTGCGCCATTCTGCACAGCAGCACGTACGGCTTCCATGGAACCCGCAGGCGCCAGCAGCTCCGGCAATGGTTTCTGTATCACTTGAGCAGTCTGGACAGACGGGAACGGACTTCATTGAGCTGGCGCTCGGTAGAAGCCAGTTCCTTTTCCAGCTCCTCAATACGGCGCTGCTTCTTATCTCCGTCAACAACCTTTTCCCGCAGTTCACGCAGCTCACGTCCGGTGCGCTCTGCCTGCTCCAGATCGTTGTTATGGCGTGCATCTGCCTCTGCCAGCTGCTGCTCTAGCTCACTGACCCGGCGGGTACGTGCATCTGCCTCTGCGGAAATGCTCTGCACACGCTTCTGTGTTTCGCTGAGCTTATCTTCCAGCTCTGTGATGCGTACCTTATCCGCTTCATTTGCTGCTACCAGCGCTTCCAGCTCGGAAATGCGGTCCTTAAAGCGGTTGACATCCGCCATTTCCTTGTCCTTCTCATTTGCGCTGCGCTCCAGGCTGCTGATTTCCTCCTGTGCATCTGCAAGCTCACGCGACAGATTTTTGTTTTCCGCCAGATAGCCGGAAATCTGCGTGCGCAGATTCTCTGCTCCCTGTACTGCCTGTACATAATTATCTGCCATATCGCATGCAGTCAGCAGAACAGCCTGCAGCATATTGGCACCGCTTTCTCTTGCCTTGCATACACGGTTATCTACCAGTGTCGCAATTTTGGTCATATATTCCTCATCCTGCTCGCCGGTCATGGTGAACCGGTTGCCGGCAATGACGACTTCGACTCTGTTTTTCATGGAATCCCTGCCTCCAATTGTCCACTCTCACGGCTCAAAGTTTCTTCACCGCGGGCGAATTTCTTCATACAGGATTATTATAGCACAGACCATGCCGTTTTGTTAACAGTTTGTTGACGCAATGGTCAATAGAATGCAAGATTTTTTGAAGCAGAAACAAAAAAAGTACATTTTACACCATCTCAGGATATTTTAGGTAACAGTGCCGCCCTGCGTGCTCTGCCCGCAATCCCCCAGACCACCGGGAGAACCCGCCTGCCGCCGCCCAGCAGCAGGAACACGCGGCAATAGAGCAGCAGCATACCAGCCGTATATTGAAATCTTCCCATATTTCACGGGGGATACAATTGTATCCTCCTGCATTTCGTGCTAAAATGGTATGCGTAAATGTGAAAATGAAATCCGCTTCTTTTACAGAATGCGAAAAAGGAGAATCCTTATATGATGAATCTGAGTCAGGTGCGCCGCATCGTGGTCAAAGTTGGCACCTCGACACTCACCTATCCCACTGGCAAGCTGAATATCCGCGGCATTGAACGCCTTGTCCGCTGCATTGCGGACCTGCATAACCGCGGCTATGAAATGATGCTGGTGTCCTCCGGCGCAATCGGCGTCGGCGCTTCCAAGCTGCGCCTTTCCGAACGTCCGAAGACCCTGCGCATGAAGCAGGCCGCCGCTGCTGTGGGCCAATGTGAGCTGATGCATGTTTATGACAAGATTTTTGCAGAATATGGCATCCATACCGCCCAGATCCTGCTTACCACCGAAGATACGGAGGATGAAAACCGCCGCCATAATGTACATAATACATTTGATGCGCTGCTGGAAACCAATGCACTTCCTATTGTCAATGAAAATGATACCGTTGCCGTTGAGGAAATTGAATTTGGTGACAACGACAGCCTTGCTGCTGTTGTCGCACGCGTTTCCAATGCGGACCTTCTTGTCATCTTCACAGATATGGATGGCCTGTTTGACGATAACCCGCGGGAAAACCCGGAAGCACGACTGATTCCGGTTGTCCACGAAATTACCGATGACCTGCGTACCATCGCAGGCGGCGCCGGCACAGAAAATGGTACCGGCGGTATGTTCACCAAATTAAAGGCTGCTGAATTGTGCATGGAGCGGAACATCCCTATGTTTGTTGTCAATGGCGCAAAACCGGAAATTTTATATGAATTGGCAGACGGACGGCTTTCCGGTACGCTGTTCCTGCCGCCGGATTACTCTTCAAAGAGTTGAAAGGACAGATATCATGAACACTGTACTCGATACTTGTAAGCGTGCCGCCGCAGCCAAGCACGAAATTGGCACACTGGGCACAAAGGAAAAAAATGCTGTACTGCTCACCATTGCAGACGCGTTGCAGGCACACCGCGAGGAAATCAAAAAAGCAAATCAGCTGGATATTGATGCCGGCCGGAAAAACGGCCTGCATGAGGGCCTGATTGACCGCCTGACATTAGGGGACGACCGCATTGATGGTGTCGCAGATGGCTGCCGTCAGGTGGCTGCCCTGCCTGACCCGGTTGGTGAAGTAACCGAAATGAAGGTTACGCCAAACGGCCTGAAAATCGGCAAAAAACGTGTTCCGATGGGCGTCATCGGCATTATTTACGAAGCGCGCCCGAACGTTACCGTAGATGCTGCTGCACTTTGCTTTAAGGCCGGCTCTGCCTGCGTCCTGCGCGGCGGCAAGGAAGCCTTCCATTCCAACCTCTGCCTCATGCAGATTATGCGCGACGCGGTTGCTTCCTGTGGCCTGTCTCCGGATATCCTGAATCTGATCGAGGATACCACGCATGAAGGCGCCAATGTCATGATGCAGGCAAATGGCCTGATCGACGTCCTGATTCCACGCGGCAGCGGCCGCCTGATTCAGGCTGTTGTCCACAATGCTACCGTCCCGGTCATTGAAACCGGTGTCGGCAATTGCCATGTCTTCATTGATGCCAGCGCAGATATCGATATGGCACTGGATATTCTGGAAAATGCAAAATGCCAGCGCATTTCCGTCTGCAATGCGGCAGAAAGCCTGCTGGTACACCGCGATATTGCAGCCCAGTTCCTGCCCAAGGCAAAGGAGCGCCTGGACAAACACAAGGTCATCTGGCATGGCTGCCCGGAAACCTGTGCAATACTCGGAGACAGCATTCTCCCCGCAACCGATGAAGATTATGGCACAGAGTATCTCGACTACGAAATTTCCTGTAAAATCATCGATTCCGTCGATGCTGCAATCGAACACATTAACCACTATAATACCGGACATTCTGAATGCATCGTCACCCATGATTACTTCCATGCACAGCGCTTCCTGGATTATGTAGATGCTGCTGCTGTTTATGTCAATGCTTCCACCCGTTTCACAGACGGCGGTGAATTTGGCTTTGGTGCAGAAATCGGCATTTCCCCCCAGAAGCTGCATGCCCGCGGTCCGATGGGCCTGAAAGAGCTGACCTCCAACAAGTATATCATCTACGGCGAAGGACATATCCGCTGATTGCTGTTTTCACAGGAAAGGAACCCTTTTATGGAACGCGAATTCAAATGGACGATCAAAGACCCTGTTGAGTTTGACCGCATTGCAGACAGCAAAATGGTCGCACCACTGGTAGTGGAAGAAACCCGGCTGGAAATGGAAGCTACATATTATGATACTGCCGATGGGCAGATTGCAAAATCCCATGGCGGCCTGCGCCTGCGCCGGGAAAATACAGACAATATTGTATGCCTGAAGCTCGCTGCCCAGACCGGCTTCAACGGCGCTTACAAGGCACGGGAAGAATATGAATGCCATGCATCGGACATCCGCACCGGTATCCAGAACCTGCCGTCTGCCGGCGCGCCAAAAGAAATCTGCGACTGCCTGCTGCAGGCGAATCTGATTGAGCTGGGACGTACCATGTTCACCCGTTTTAATTTCCAGCTGGAATATATCAATTGCACCTGTGAGCTGGCATTTGATTATGGCAAGCTTACCCGGAACGGCCGCGTGGGCACAATTTGCGAGATGGAGCTGGAGCTGAAAAGCGGCAGTGAAGTCGATTTTGACGAGCTGGCAATCAAGCTGCAGCGCGAATTTGAGCTTGAACCGCAGCCGCTGTCCAAGCTGGCACGCATGATGCGCCTGTAAATTCACAAAAACATATAGAAAAACCCGCAGAAGCAAGTGATATGCTCCCTTCTAGGTAGACAAGCGAAATAATAAAAGCTTGCTGCCGGG
>JAJPXP010000013.1 GCA_021205365.1 Clostridia bacterium | reverse complement strand
ACGAGCACGGTGAGCATTGCCATCACCACCATCATGACGAGGAGCACGAGCACGGTGAGCATTGCCATCACCACCATCATGATGAGGAGCACGAGCACGGTGAGCATTGCCATCACCACCATCATGACGAGGAGCACGAGCACGGCGAGCATTGCCACCACCATGACCACGGACACCATCATGAGCATCATTACGATGAAAACGGCGTCTGCTCCTGTGGGCATCATCATCACCATGATGCAGATGAAGTCTTCACCAGCTGGGGTATGGAAACGGCACACAAGTTTACCGAAGAAGACCTGCGTGCCCGCTTAGACCAGCTGTCTGACACCGAGCTGTTCGGCATGGTACTGCGTGCCAAGGGCATCGTACCGGCGCAGGATGGCACCTGGCTGCACTTTGATATGGTACCGGAAGAAATTGAGCTGCGCCATGGCTCCGCTGATTATACCGGCCGCCTGTGCGTCATTGGCTCCGGTATCAAAGAAGATGCACTGGCTGAGCTGTTCCGTTAAGGAGGTTCCACTGTGGAAATCCCTGTATATTTCTTTACCGGCTTTCTCGAAAGCGGCAAAAGCACGTTCATCGAATCCATCCTGAGAGACCCCAACTTTGCGGAAGGGGAGCGTACCCTGATTCTTCTGTGCGAAGAAGGTGAAACGGAATTTGATTACGGCTTGCTAATGGATACCAACTGCGTTGTTGTGTCCGTCGAGCAGCTGGAAGACTTCAACCGCATCCTGCTGCATGAATGCAACCGCAAATATAAGCCGGAACGTGTCATTGTAGAATGGAACGGTATGTGGAAGCTGTCCGATATCCCGCAGAATGCCTTCCCCAAGGGCTGGATTGTATATCAGACCGTCACAACGGTTGATGCACGCACCTTTGATAATTACTTCCAGAACATGGGCGGCCTGATGTTCCCGATGCTGCAGATGACGGACATGATCGTCTTCAACCGCGGCGATGCAAATACCAAGGACCTGATTAAAAAACGCCGTATCCGTATGATTAACCGCCGCGCGGATATCTTTATCGATTATCCCGACGGCAAGAGCGAGGTTTATCAGGAATCCCTGGAGGCCAATCTGGATTTGAGTGCGGATATAGTTGAAATTTCTGAAGCAGATTATGCCATGTGGTATTTTGATGCCATGGAGCATCCGGAAAAATATGCCGGACATACGGTACAGTTCCTGTGCCAGGTTTACCGCCCCAATGGCATGGGAAAAAACTGCTTTGCCGCCGGACGCTTTGTCATGACCTGCTGTGCAGACGATATTGCTTTCTGTGCGGTGGTATGCAAGCATCCTTCCGCTGCAAAGCTCGTTGACCGCGACTGGTATCTGCTTACGGCAGAAGTCCGGCACGAATTTTTCCCGGAATATCAGGGAAAAGGCCCGGTTTTGTATGTCTCTTCCCTGGAGAAGGCTGATAAACCGGATGACGATATCTGTTATGTAAAATAGTGAAGAAAAAATATTTGATTTCTTTTCCCTCCGATGCTGTACACAGCATCGGAGGTTTTTTTCTGCTTTTTCTGCGTTTTTTGTTTCCTTTCATTGAAAAATATATCATTTCAGCGCAAATTTTTCCGCCATTATATCACGCATTTTTGTATTCTGCAACGTTGATTTTATCTCATATTTATACTATTATTCTAGATAAAGGTCAGCATTCAATGCATTTTGACGGTTTTTTAATAATTTATAAGATTTTGGTGTATTTTATTCAATATTTAACAATCTGGAATATTAGTTTGTACATTCGAGGTGATCCACATGTGTTCTTTAAAAGAGCTTTCAGAAGAATATCTGCAAAACGCCCTTCAAATGGAAGCCCGTATCCAGCAGCTGGAATCTCAGGCGTCCCGCACCATCTCCCTGGAAGTACGCCGTAAGCTGCGCAGACGAATCAACACACTGCATGTGATGGTCTGTGAGAGCAGGCAGATCGCCTTTGAACTCGAACATTATTATGACAAACCGGAGGAGGTACCTGTATATGCCGCACCCAAGCCCCGTCGGGGACGCCCAAGAAAAAAATTCAGCCGGCACGGATATGGCGCTGCGACGCCAGCTCTTGTCATGCATGGCAGAAACGCTGACAAGCGCACAGTATCAGGTGTGCGTACTCAACTTACTGGAGGGCATGCCGCAAAAGGATATCGCAAATGAATTTGGTCTTTCCCGTTCTGCGGTTTCCCGCACTGTTTCTGCGGCCAAAAACCGCCTGCGCCTTGCGTTGGGCTATTCCTTTGAGCCGACAGACCCCATGGATGACTTTTTCGAAGAGGAATAATTCCTTTTTTGCCTGATTCCGTCCGGCCTGCTTGAATCCGAACATCCCCCATATCTTTTCCCATATATTCTTCTTCATTTCTCCAACATATCAATTCTCTCTGATTTCATATACCTGCCTTGACAGCAGCCGGACGAATCACATATAGATCTGCGCTTTTGGCGCAAAACAAAACAGGGCCGCCCTTTGCATCGGGGCGTGCCCTGTGTTTCTTTTATGATGTTTGTTCTGCTGCATCCTCAGCCGGTTCTTCTGTGGTTCCCGGTTCCGGCTCTGGCTCCGGCTCCACATACTCCGGAGGTGTATTTTCATTTACATCAAAATGCACCGGACGTGTGGTATTGTCGATCGGGAGCAGCTGAATACCAGCAGACTGAAGCTGGCTGATAATGGACGGTAGTGCCTGTACCGTTTTTTCCTTGCCATAGGTGTCATGCATCAGCAGAATGGTATCATTTCGGGAGGAAATGCTAACCTCATGCACAGCATAATTCACCATCTGTTCGATGCTGTAATTGCCGCCTTCTGCATCATGGTCATATGCATTCCAGTCATAATATTCAAAGCCGCGCCGTGTCATTTCTGCAACGATACTGTCATAGCAGCCACTTTTGTTCACCTGCCCATTGCTGCCGCCCGGGAAGCGGAAGCCCTGTACACGGTAGCCGGTCAGATCATAAATTTTGTCATATGCTGCTGCAAAATCCGCCAGATATGCTTCAGTAGACGCATAAATCTTGCCGTATTCATGCTCATTGGCATGGATGCACAGCGTATGTCCTTCGTCAACAATACGCTGCAGGATCGGTTCTGTCTCTTCGTTAATCTGATTTGCGACAACAAAGAAGGTTGCCTTGACATTCGCCTGCTTCAATACATCCAAAATGCCCGGTGTATTGGAAGAAGACGGGCCATCGTCAAAAGTCAGATAGCAAACCTTGCTCTCGCTGAGGACATTGGGTTCACTGACTGCATCTGCATACATGCCCGGATATTCCTTTGCATAGGACGGCAGCGTCTCATCGTCCTTGATGGCAAGATACTGCTCACTTTCCTGCTGGCTCGCAGGCAGCTCCTCCGGCTCTGGTTCCGGCTCTACGGCCGCGTCACTTGTCTGCGTATTGCCTGCTGCAGAGCCTGCGTCCATACCATCAGCAGAGCCTTGTGCCATGCTGTTTGATACCGTACTGCCACAGCCGGTAAGCGCAAGCATTGTCATAATGGCAATGCTTGAAAAAAGGTATTTCAGCCCCGTTTTTTTCTTTATCAAAACAAACCCCTCCAGTTTTGTTAATAAAAATGAAATTTATGACATATTTTGTCGTTTTCCCTCCGTTTATTATATCACGTATACTATATTTATACAAGGAATTAGCCAAACTGTTCCTTTCGCTTTTTCCCCTCATGAAGCAGTCGGAACAGTGTTTCCTCATCTTCGTTGGCAATCACATCACGATACTCTTGCAAATGCTTGATTACTTCATCAATTTCCGGTACCAGGGCACGTCTGTTTTCAAGAAACAGCTCGGTCCACATGGTTTCATTGAGATAAGCCACGCGGGTCAGATCACGATAACTGCCGCCAGAATAGCCCTTATGCTCCAGCTCAGACGGGCTTTTGATATAGGCGCTGGAAATAATATGGCACAGCTGGGAGGTATAGGCAATCATCCGGTCATGATGTTCTGCCGTAGTAACCACCAACTGATGGAAACCAATTTCAGAAAACAGGTTTTTCACTTCCTGCAAAACATCCGGTGTCGTGGCATCGGTCGGAATCAGCAGCATACTTGCCCCTTTATACATATCCGCTGTAGATGCCTTAAAACCGGAAACTTCCCGGCCAGCCATCGGATGTCCGCCGACATAATATAATCCATGCTCCTTGCACAGCGATGTCAAACGTTCTACCAGATATGTTTTGATACCGCAGTCATCGGTAATGATACAGCCCGGTTTGAATGCATCAATATGCTCCTCGACAAAATCACAGGATACCTTTGGATACATGGACAGCAGGACAATATCAGCTTCCTTCAGATTTTCCGGTGTGCCGATTTCGTCAATCGCACCCTCAGCCAGCGCGGTTTCCGCTGTACTTCTGGTACGGTTGAAGCCAATAATCCTGTGATCGGTATATGTTTTGAATGCCTTAGCAAAAGAGCCGCCAATCAGGCCAAGACCAATAATTGCAATTGTTTTTTGTTTCATAATCCATTTCCTTTATTATTATTATCATTTAAACGCTTTATTTATTGTAGCAAGGGAAAATAACAAAGTCAATGGTGCCGGTTACTTTTGCTATTTAAAGTACGAAATTTTTCTTTGTGGATGCAAAAAAAGACAGACCCAAACTGGATCTGTCTTTCTGTTTGTGTAGGCATCGACCTATCTTCCCGGGCCGTCACCAGCCAAGTATTGTCGGC
>JAJPXP010000041.1 GCA_021205365.1 Clostridia bacterium | reverse complement strand
GTATAAAATAATAATACTCAATTTATTTGAATTTGTCAATGATGATATTGAATAATATTGAGCTTTAATGTATAATGATCTCAAGGAGAGTGAGCGAAATGAAAATAGATCATATTGGCGATAGAATTAAAAAAGCGAGAAAATCTGCCGGATTAACTCAAAAACAACTTGCTGATAGCATCGGCAAAAGTTTTTCAACTGTGCAGAAATATGAGATGAATCTTACACTTCCGCCAGTAGATGTGATAAATGATATTTCAAAAGTTCTAGGTGTTTCAACTGCGAGACTCTTAGGGGTAGAAAAGGATATTCAATATATTGAAGACCAAATGGAAGCCCAAGAAAGAGCAGTCAATCCCAGTAATTTACTTTCATTTTTATCGTCCAATACTTGGATTGTGAATATATTGTCTCTTTTGCAAGTATCATTGAACATTAATTCACAGGGTGTGATATCCTTTGAATATGATAGTAACGAATGTTTTTGCTCTATGGAGGAATTGAGATACTTCAAAGAACATATTATTGATAGTTGCCGAAATTATCTAAATCGCGAATTTTTTCTTGAAATACCCGAACCAAACGAGCAGCAAGATGACGGATAACATTTGGCAGAATGTAGAGAGGAAGGTGTAGCCATGGCAAGCATAGAAGCACGAAAGAATAAAACTGGTGAAATCACATCGTATAGAATCGTTGTTTCCGGCGGGTTTGACTATACCGGCAAGCGGATCAAGCATACAAAGGTGTGGATACCAGAAAAGAAGATGACCTCCCGCCAGCTTGAAAAAGCACTGTCCCGCGCTGTTGCTGATTTTGAAAGAGAAATTGAACAGGGCTTTCAGACGGATAACCGTCAAACTTTCGCACAATATGCGGAATATGTTATCACTCTGAAAGAGCGTTCCGGTATTAAGCCTCGCACGATTGACCGATACAGTGAGCTGTTGCCACGCATCAATCAGGCTATTGGGCATTTGAAGCTTGCAGAAATCCGCCCGCAGCACCTCAACAGCTTCTATGCAAATTTAGGGGAGCAGGGCATAAGAGCAGACGGAAACAAAGCGGTTGCAAAAGTTGATCTGGTTGCACTTCTGAAAAAGCGCAGCCTGTCCAAAGCTGCAGTTTCAAGAAAAGCCGGTGTATCCGCAGCGACAATGACCAATGCGGCACGGGGCGATCAGATCACACAGGAAAAGGCAGAAGCGATTGCTGCAGCCTTAGAAATGAAGCTGACAGACCTTTTTGAACTCAAGCAGGACACCCGTCCGCTGTCAGATAAAACGATCCTGGAGCATCACAGACTGATTTCCACAATATTAAATCAAGCAGAACGAGAAATGCTGGTACAGTACAATGCAGCTGCAAAGGCCATGCCGCCCAAGCTGAAAAAGAAAAATCCGGTCTATTATCAGCCGAAAGAAATGGATATGATTCTGGATGCACTGGAATCATCTCCGTTAAAATGGAAAACGCTGACTTATTTCCTCATTGATACTGGATGCAGAAGGGGAGAAGCCGCCGGCCTGAAATGGGAGAGTATAGACTTTGATTCTGACACTGTGACCATAGAACGTGCGCTGCTGTATGATGCAAAGCGGGGTATCTATGAAGGAACGACCAAGACAGGAAAAACAAGAACGGTACACATTGCTGCTGAAACCATTGATCTGTTAAAGCGTCTGCGTGTAAAGCAGCTGAGTGACCGCCTTGCAAGCGGTGATCTGTGGAATGATACTGGTTATGTATTCACACGGGACAACGGACTGCCGCTGAATCCTGACAGCATAACGGACTGGCTCAACAAGTTCAGCAAGGACAAGCAGCTGCCACATATCCACCCGCACGCATTCCGGCACACCGCGGCATCTATGATGATCTCGGAAGGAATTGACCTTGTGACCACAGCGCATGAGCTGGGACATGCCAATGCATCCACCACAGCTACCATATACGCACATCAAATTGAAGAAGCGCAAGCTAAGGCAACAGAAGCACGTACAAGTGTTTTTACTCGCCGGAAGCAGGCATAAGAAAAAGCCGCCAGTTTTTACGCTGACGGCTTGATTTTTGCATGGTTTTTATGAGCATTGTCCCCAAAGTGTCCCCATGACGGATTTCAAGAAAATTATAACACTCCGAAAAGTACGAAAAAACCGTCAAATCTTACGAAATGACGGTTAATAATGGTTGCGGGGGCAGGATTTGAACCTACGACCTTCGGGTTATGAGCCCGACGAGCTACCGAACTGCTCCACCCCGCGATGTTTTATTGTACACTCTCGTTGAGTGCTTATATAGAATACCACATAGGATGATGTATGTCAAGCGTTTTTTTCATTTTTTTTAAAAATGTATGGGCGACTGGAGAGCGGATCGCCCAAGGAGCAGAACGTATCCCAGCGGGAAAAATTGTGCTACATGGTAAGCTGCTGGCCGAGGAAAGTAGCGGCAGTCTGAAGCAGCTTGCTTTCCACTTCGCCGGCATGCTGGTGCTGTTCGTCTTTTAGCAGCGCGACGCAGCCGGATACATCGCCGCCGGAAATGACGGGCGCTGCAATAGAAACACGGTAACGTGCATCATCGGTCAGGGAAATCGGCTTTTCTGTGGGACGGACGATTTTCCGCTGTTCCATTGCTTTTTCCAGTTCGGCGCTGATGTTGCGTTCATAAACATCTTTTTTGGCGCTGCCGGATACAGCGATGACAGAATCCCGGTCGCAGATAACGCAGCTGACGCCGGTTGTCTTACTGACAGAATCACATAATTGATTGACAAAGGTATTCAATTCTCCCATAGGAGAATATTTTTTAAATATAACTTCACCGTTGCGGTCGGTGTAGATTTCTAAGGGGTCACCCTCCCGAATCCGCATAGTCCGCCGGATTTCCTTCGGGATAACAACCCGTCCGAGATCATCGATTCGACGGACGATTCCAGTTGCTTTCATATACATGCCTCCAAGTTTTTTTATCAAAAAATATCCTGCTCTTGCATCCAATATGGATAGTATAAATCATTGAAAGGAATTTATACCGTAAATCAGGGGAATATTGTAAAAAAAATGAAAAAACGAAAGAGAAGCAAACGGTTCTTTTTGCATTTTTACAGGAAAAGCGTGTACGAAATAGGAAAAATGTGTTATGATAATAAAACAGGGAAGCATATTTTTCCACAAAAATGTTTTATGAAAAGAGTATATCCATGAAATGTAAACGTATGTTAGCCTCTATTTTAACAGTAGCTATGCTGTTGGCTGGATTCCCGGCGAAAAATGCGGAAGCAGTACGGTTTCAAGATATTTCAGGGCACTGGGCATATGATTACATTGTTCAGGCAACAGACCTTGGATTATTTTCGGGTACAAGCGATACCACATTCAGCCCTAATGTAACAATGACACGGGCTATGTTTGTTACAGTGCTTGCTTCCTGCAGTGGCGAAAAAATCTCTGACTATAGTACAACAAAATTTAAGGATGTCCCAAAGGACTGCTGGTATGCCCATGCTGTTGCTTGGGCATACCAAAAGGGGATTACATCAGGCACTTCCGGTACAGCCTTTAGCCCGAACCTCATGGTTACGCGCGAGCAAATCGCAGTCTTAATGGTGAAGTTTGCCAATTATCAGGAGTTTGTCCTGCCAAGAAGCAAGAAAGGAATCCTGTTTTCGGACAGCAGCAAATGTTCGGATTATGCATTGGATGCAGTATATACGTTGTATCGCGCCGGGATTGTCTCCGGCACAGGCAATTCCAGATTTGATCCAAAGGGCAATGCGACCCGTGCGGAAACAGCAGTTATCCTTTGCAAATATGTCGATGCTAAAGAAAAACACTTTAGCGACCAGCAGAAGGTATCATTGATCAGCCATCGCGGATATAATTTTTGTGCACCGGAGAATACGTTGCCAGCTTTTGAGTTTGCTGTCAAGAAAGGCTATGATATGATTGAAACGGATGTGCAGTTCACCAAAGATGGCATTCCGGTTTTGATTCATGATGATACCATTGACCGGACCAGCAATGGCAGTGGTGAAGTGGGCAAAATGACCTACAAGCAGCTGCTGAATTATGATTTCTCTTATGTTGACGGATATGATTTTTCTGCATACAGAGGCACAAAAATTATGACCTTTGATGAATTTATAACATTTTGTGCAAAAAATAAAATTCATCCGTTCGTCGAGCTGAAGCAGAAGATGACGGCATCACAGGTAAAAGAACTGCTTCGCATTGCTACACAGCATAGCATGCAGTACAATACTACATGGATTAGCTTTTATTATACCAATCTGAAAAATGTAAAAAGCAGCAGTCCATATGCACCGCTTTGCCTGTTAGTAAATCATGTAACGTCTTCTTATCTGGCTTATGCAGATCAGCTGAAAAATGGTGTCAATACCGTTTATATCGGTGCTGAGAAATCAGCCCTGACCGCATCACTTCGTGCGCAATGTCTGCGGAAAAAAATCCATCTCTGTGTCTGGACAATCTGGGAACACAATCAGGGGATTATTCAGGCAAATACCAGTGCAGAATATATCACGACAAATAACCTGACATGGAATGATTTATATTCATAAATTTTTCCAAATCTGTTCAGTTCTGGTTGCAGTGTGCATATAATGCCCTCAGAAGCGGAGGGACAAACATGACGCTGACATCAGAACAGGAAAGGGAATGGAACCGCTGTATGCTGTTGGGATTGATCCAGGCACTGCATCAGACCAGTCAGCTGACAGACATCCAGGTTCAGACATTGCTGTCTGAGAACATTTTTTTACAGGTTCAGGAATAACGGGAAACACCGTCTGTATCGTTGCATACAGACGGTGTTTGTTTATGGAAAATGACTACGTTTCCTGCATAAATCCACAGCGTGTCTGGCCGGTCAGCAGGTCAGACCACAGGGTAAGACCGCGTCCACGCACGTCATATACATGAACAATATCCTGTACTTCCTGCGGTTGTTCGGGACAAAATTCGGAGAATAGGTCCGGACAATTGTCCAAGAGGGCCGGCTGGTACAGCTTTGTCTTTTCCGATTCAAAAACAGCAGCATAGAAAATATCGGCTTCCACCAGGTCCTGGAACATATGGCTGCCATAGGACAGCTCCGGCATATATCCGGCAGAGCTGTCGGAAACCTCACAGATTACAGAGAAATTGGCGATATCTGCAAACACAACTGGTACGCCAAGCTCTGGAGAGGATGTGCCGATGCGTCCCGGGGCAAGCAGCATCAATGTATAATCGCCGCCGCGCAAAGCGTGATTGATGGCGCCGACTGCCTGTGCAATGGCAGGCTTTTGCGCATAAGGGTAATTGTAATAACCCTTCGGATCAATCTGCATGATGAAATCAAAGGTACGTTTGGTGGATTGCCCCATCGATGCATCCTGCAGGTCAAACAGGATATCCTGCGGCGGAATATCCGGCAGATCGATGGTATAGCTGCCGCCGCCAGTGGTAAGCGGGCGGCACTGCAGCAGGTTGACGGAAAAATCTCCGTTTTTGCTGCAGTTTACAGTAAATTCTGTGTCGACCGGTACACCGTATTCCTTTTGCAGGACCGCAAGGATATTCCGCATCAGGCGGGAGAAATCCTTTTTGGCAAGCAGATTCTGGCAGGTGGCAAAACAGACCTCACGCCAGCGTCCGCGTTCCCGCAGGCGGCTTTCCGCTTCATAATCATGCTCCAGCACAACGTATTTGTACCATTCCGGAAGATCGGGAAGCAGCTCATCCAGCTTACGGGTGACAATGGAATTGTTTTCAAAATCCAGTACATCCACACAGTGCTGGGAAAACCGGTGTTTCTGTGCCATAGTTGTCAGAGTTGTGGTATCTGGGCGGTCGAGGCTGGCAATGCGGGGATAATCACCTTCTGTACGGTCTACGGCCCGGGTGCCCAGGCCCATAACGATACGCAGCATGCCTGCAGCCGGATCGATATCCGGACGCCAGCGGTATGCACTGTAGGAATACCCCACGCCCGCAGCACTTGGCATAAAGAATTTTCCATAATTGGTGCCGGAAACGCGCTGGACAAGGATTGCCATCTGTTCGTCCTTTTTATCCAGCCCGCGGCGGCGGCGGTATTCCAGTGCAGACGGGTCCATGGTGCTGGCATATACCGTGCGCACAGCCTGCTCAAAGGCTTCCAGACGTTCCTCTGGTGTGCCGCTGTTTACACAGAATACAGATTCATATTTTCCGGCAAAGGCGTTGCCGAAACTATCCTCCAACAGGCTGGAGGAACGGGCAATGATTGGGCTTTGACCGAAATAATCCAGCATGGCGCGGAACTGCTCCCGGATTTTTGGCGGGAAGCTGCCGGACAACAGCTTTTCCTTCAATTCAGATGCCAGTGTAAAATATCCCGGTGCGGTTTTCTGTTTTACGCGCAGATTCCAGCAATCATTGGTGACGATATAGGTGTAAAAGACATCCGAACCGATATAATAGGAATCATGCGGCTCAAGTGTAGAACCAAGCTCCGGCATGGCGGCGCGGATCAGGCGGCGGGCGAGCAGCATGCCGCAGGCTTTGCCGCCAATGGTGCCCGTACCGATCATACGGCTGCGGACACGGAAGTAATCCTGGGCCCGGAAATGCTTGTTAATGAGTGAACCCATGCGTTCGTCGCGGGTCATCATAAACCGGCACATATTGCGGTAGCCTTCATCGTCCAGCACGCCCTGATGGTGCTGTAGCCGGGCGAGCGAGAAGAAGCGTTCCCAGCTGTCCAGATTCTGGTCTGCCGCGCGGTCCTCCTCCGCATCCAGCAGAGAATAAAATCTGCCGATGCCTACGCCATCCGTCAGCGGAGTCAGCGCACCGTCCGGCTCCACCCGGTGGGGCAGGAACATGGTGGAGGAAAAGCGGTTCCATACCTTTAATGGCTGGACATAGTGGGTATCGTCGTCATAATAGGCATCCAGCAGCAGCTGCGTGGTATCACGGATTCGTGCAATGGCATCAAAAGAATGCCGTCCACGGATGATCGGGAAAAATGCAACGGTATCCAGCTCAAACAGATACGGGCAGGTCACACGGAAAAAGTTTCCCATCATCAGGTCAGCAGCCCAGACAACCTGCAGCTCGGACAGGCAGTCAAAGACATAGAAGGCGTCTCTGCCTTCCTGTTCCACAATGTTGTGAACGGCAACGGTAAATGGCTCAAAGCCTTCTGCGGGGTCAAGCGTATACCGCTTCACAGTATCCTGTTCCGGGACCAGTTCGTCATGATGGGCAAAACGGATATAAATGAGATTTCGCTTATCTGCAATCGCCTGCCGGATATACGGCTCGACATAGAAACGGAAATCATCTACCGTGGATACACGCCATACGACATTGTCACCGATACGGATGTTGTCCAATGCCTGATCCAGTCCGGGTATACCGGAGAGAACACGGTCAAATGCTGCCATAGGGAACACCTCGCTTCACGAATTTAGTTGTATATATTGTAACATAATCGGGACGGTTTGTGATGAAAAATATAGTAAAAACGAAAAATAATTCCGCAAAATGCGGCAAAAATAATGCAAAAATACTACAAAAGGAGAATGATAGTTCCTAAAAAGGGGAGTGGTGTTTGAGGACGATTTTGATTTCCAATACTTTGCAATTGACTCTTTGTCTGGTATAATACAAATGTTAAAGGAAACCAATGCTGCTTGTTTGAGCAGCTGACGATAACAGGAGGGAAATACAATGAATCTCAAGGGAAGAAATTTTCTGAAATTGCTGGATTTTACGCCGGAAGAAATTGAAGGCATGATTGATCTGGCAGCTGATCTCAAGGCGAAGAAAAAGGCCGGCATTGCGCACGATACTCTGCATGGCAAGAATATTGCATTGATTTTTGAAAAGACCAGTACCCGTACCCGCTGCAGCTTTGAAGTAGCTGCACATGATCTGGGTATGCAGGTAACCTATCTTGACCCGTCCGGTTCCCAGATCGGCAAGAAGGAGAGCATCGCTGATACTGCACGTGTTCTCGGACGTATGTTTGACGGTATTGAATACCGCGGCTTTGGACAGGAAATCGTAGAGGAACTGGCAAAATATGCCGGTGTGCCGGTGTGGAATGGCCTGACCAATGAGTTCCATCCGACACAGATTCTGGCTGATTTCCTCACCATCCGTGAGCATTTCGGCAGGCTGAAGGGGATCCGTTTCGTATATCTGGGCGATGCGCGCTATAACATGGGTAATTCCCTGATGGTAGGCTGTGCAAAGATGGGTATGCACTTCACAGCGGCGGCTCCAAAGGAATATTTCCCGGATCAGGAGCTGATTGCAACCTGTGAAGCGATCGCAGCAGAAACCGGTGCGACACTGCGCTTCTGTGAGGACCCGATAGAAGCTACCAAGGGCGCTGACGTACTGTATACCGACGTATGGGTTTCTATGGGTGAGCCGGTTGAGGTGTGGAAGGAGCGTATTGATGCGCTGTCTCCGTATCAGGTGAACCAGAAGCTAATGGACAATGCTGGTGAACATGCAGTCTTTATGCACTGCCTGCCGGCATTCCATGACCACAAAACGACCATCGGTAAGGAAATGGGTGAAAAGTTCCATCGTGACGCGATGGAAGTTACTGACGAGGTATTTGAAGGCCCGCAGTCCATTGTATTCGATGAGGCGGAAAACCGCATGCATACCATCAAGGCTGTTATGGCGGCAACACTGTAAAATAAAAAAAGCATATAAAAATCTCCCGTCTGTTTCATCACAGACGGGAGATTTTGTTTTATGGAATATGAATCGGATGCAGCTGGCTGGTATCATACATGACGCGGGCATGATTCCGGCGGATCAGCTGCTTTTTGATGCAGTTTCCGGTACGCGGGTCAATGATCCGGCGGTATACCTCGCCACAGCGGTAGACAACGCCATTTTGCTCTTCAAAATGTTCATTTTCTGCCACGATATGATAGGTGTTTTTCTGCGGTTTGGTAGCGCGAAGCTCGCCGCAAAGATATGCTGGTGTCGTATATACAATCAGCTGGTAGGTGGCATCTGTCGGATTGTAGAAACGGTAATCCAGATAATTATACACAATGGAAGTACCTGTGCCAAATGGAATCTGGCGGTTGAAATCCGGGAATAAGTCCATGCCATCGTGATGATGGTGCTCTACGATTTTCAGCGGTGTATGCAGAATCATCCAGTGAATCAGATTGGTAAACTGGCACATGCCGCCGCCAGTACCGGCTTTCGGCTGGCCATTGGAAATGGCAAGGCCCTCCAGATAACCCTTTCTGGCGCTCAAAGAGCCTACCAGATGCCAAAACGAAAAGGTTTCTCCCGGACGGATTAAAATTCCGGTGACCTTTGGCGCTGCCAGTGATAAATTGACGGCTTTGTTTTCCTGCAGTTCCATATGTACATTCCCAAGACGCCGCCGGATTAACGATTTATGCCGATAAATGACAACCGGCAGTGGCCGTTTGGATTTTTTGGAAGCAAAAATCTGTTGACCGAACAGGTCTTTGACATGCCGCTGCAAACGGCATTTCTGTACGGAAATTTTGTACGTTGTCGGTGAAATCTCGCAAAATAATTTACGCCCCATTTGTATTACCCCTTTCCAGAGCAGATCCGCTCTGCATGGATAAGTATAGCATAATTGTGTAGAAAAATGTAGGAACATGTTGGTAAAGAATCAGCAACAAAACAGCAACAAATAGGAACGAACTGGAAACAATGGGAACAAAATGGAAACAAAAAACCTCCCTCAAAGGAGGGAGGCGGCATTGCGTCAGCAAATGGCAGAGGGCGTTAAAAAGGTATCATGTCTTGCCTGGATTTCATGCTGCAGACTTTCTACTATTTACTTTCCATCCAATTTTGTGCCAGTGTTGTCCAAATAGAGATATCCGGTTGAACTTCATCAGGGTTATGTGCGTATATCTTATTTGCCAGACCCAGCCCGTGTCCGCCTTTGTCAAAAAGATGATACGTGCAATTTACATCATTTTCTTGCAGAGCTAAAACGAAGCGGGTTGTGTCTGCTGTACATACGACAGGATCATCGATACTATGCCATATAAAGGTTGGGATTGTCATTGGACTTACATGTTTTGTTAGATTCACAGCATCCATTTGCTCCTGTGAAGGGGTTTGTGTTTCAAAAAGAAATTCATATACAAGTTTTGTCTCAGGATTCTTTGGATCATTGAGAGAGAGTTTCTTCTCCGGGCATGGATTAATCAATGGATAGCCGAGAATCATTCCAGATACCTTTAATTCATCTTGCTGCGGCTCAAAGCTCAGATGCTTTGTGAGTCGCGGCGAATTCCAAAATACACCGCAGGATGCACATACATGACCACCTGCGCTGAATCCCATCAGGAATAAACGGGAAATATCCAGATTGAGTTCATCACGATGCATCTTTACATAATGGATTGCCTCCATCATTTCCAGCACTGGAACCGGATAGCGGGCGTTGGTATCCAAGTCTTCTGCTCCGCTGTCTTTTACTTCTCTTGAAGAAAACCCCAGGCTGTATTCAAGAATGAAAACATTGTATCCTTTTGCTAAAAATTCTAAAGCGATACCTTCTTTTTCACGAGTCGCATGGATTAAATACGCACCCCCGGGAGCCAGTATAATTCCTGGTCGTTTCTGATAAATTTGATATCCGATTTCCGGATCGGGTATATATGCTTTGAGGCGGGATGTCTCTGTCAGGCAAATGGTTTTTAGATTCATTTCTTTTACCACCTTTTTTGCAAACTTTTTTATCCATCAGCGATTATAAAACATTTAAGCTTTCATCAGCTGTTCCATTTCTGTAATCAGTTCATCAAACAGCTTCAATGCTTCGGTAATCGGCTGGGTGGTTGCCATATCGACGCCCGCACCGCGGAGCAGCGTAATCGGGTCGGCGGAGCAGCCGCCGGACAGGAAGTTGATATAATCCTTTACTGCCGGTTCGCCTTCCCTGAGAATACGGCGGGACAGTGCAATCGCAGCAGAATAGCCGGTTGCATACTGATAGACATAATAATCATAGTAGAAATGCGGAATGCGTGCCCATTCCAGATCAATTTCTTTGTCGATAACAATGCCATCGCCGAAATACTGATGGTTTAGCTCGTGATACAGCGCATTCAGGGAATCTGCTGTCAGGCTTTCCCCGCGTTCGTTGCGGCGATTGATTTCCAGCTCAAATTCGGCAAACATCGTCTGACGATACAGTGTGGTGCGGAATTGTTCGAGGAAATAATTAATCAGGTACGCGCGGCGGCGTTTGTCGGTGGTATTGGCAAGCAGATATTCCATCAAAAGGGCTTCATTGCAGGTGGAAGCAACTTCAGCGACAAAAATACTGTAATTGGAATATGCTGCTGGCTGATGCTTGTTGGACAGATAGGAATGGATGGCATGACCCATCTCATGTGCAAGCGTGAACATGCTGTCCAGTGTGCCGGAATAATTGAGCAGGACATAAGGATGCTTGCGCAGCCCGGCAGAATATGCGCCGGAACACTTGCCGACATTTTCATAGACATCAATCCAGCGGTTGTCAAAGCCTTCCTGCAGGATGGCACGATATGCATCTCCCATCGGTGCAAGTGCCTTGTAAACGGTGTCCTTGGCTTCCTCAAACGGGATATCCACATCGACATCGCCCACGATTGGTGTGTAGAGGTCATACATGTGCAGTTCGTCAAGTTTCAGCAGCTTTTTTCGCAGTTCTACATAACGGTACATCGGCGCCATGTTCTGATGCACGGCTTCAATGAGGTTGGTATAAACTTCTGTTGGAACATAATTGCTGTCAAGGGAAGCCTGCAGGGTGGATTCATATTTACGGGCATCTGCACGGAATTTGAGCTGTTTCACCTGTGCAGACAGAATCGCAGCAGCGGTATTGCGGAACTGGCCATATACACTGTACAGTGCTTCAAATGCAGATTTGCGCAGTGCACGGTCCTGGCTGTGCATCAGCGGAATATAAGTGCCATGCGTTACTGCATGTTCCTTGCCGTCTTTATCCACAGCATGTGGAAATTTCAGGTCTGCATCTGCAAAGACAGAATAAATGTTATCCGGTGCCTGACTCATTTCGCCTGCTGCTGCCAGCAGCTTTTCTTCGGCATCTGACAGGATATGTGCACGCTTGGCGCGGATACGTGTCAGATTCAGGCGGTATTCCTCCAGCCCAGGTTCCTCCTGATAAAACTGTTCCAGAGTCTCATCTGGGATAGAAATCAGCTCTGGCGTTTCAAAGGAACCAGCGGCGTCGGTAGCTACCATGGCATTCATTGCCTGTGCCGTCATGCCCTGATATACAGAATTGGCAGTGTCTTCATCACTTCTGCGCTGTGCGTAACCGTATAGGGAATCGAACAGGATGCCGATTTCATCGCCCAGCTTCAAAAATTCCAGTAAGGTTTTTGCATTTTCCCCCAGTCTGCCCTTGTATGCAGCAAGCTGCTGCGGGAAGGTACGTGCTTTTTCCAGGTCTTTTTTCCAGAGGTCATCGGAAGCATATACATCCTCCAGCGCCCATGTATATTTCGGGTCCGCTTCACTGCGGACGGGAATCTTTTTTTCCATATGACAGGTGTCCTCCTGTATTAAAATTTAGTATGGTAGTAGTATACCACGACGAACTTGCTTTTTACAGAAAAATGAAGGGAAATTCCGTATATTTATCATAACAAAAAAAGCCGCCATTGCGCGACTTTTTCGACAGGCTAACTGCCACAGTTATAAAATTTCATGAAATCAATCATCTACAAAACGTACAATATCGTTAGGGGTGCAGTCCAAGATGCGGCATAACTTTTCAAGAGTGAGCAGCGTGATATTTTTGTTTTTCTTAAAGGAATCCAGGGTTTTATTATCAATTCCTTGCTTGAGCAACTGATATTGTGTGATTTGTTTTGCTTTCATTGTAGCCCATAGAGGACTGAAATCAATCATTCGCAATCGCCATCCCTATTTTTGCGATAAACCTTGCATATACGCTTGCACCAGTGCACGCTGATTATCGTCCAGTGCGCTCCAAGTAGTGAGCAATTCTTTCTGTTCATCAGTCAAATCAGGTATATCTGAATCACCTGCAAAGAATTGAGCAAGAGTAATATCCAAACCATCGCAAATTCTTTCCAGTGTCTGAATAGATGGAATGCTTTTGCGATTCAGTAATGTGGAAAGAGATGACTGGGCAATACCGGCTCGCTGTGCCAAACGGTATCTGCTCAATTTTTTCTTTGCGCAGAAATACTCTATACGTTCAATAATATAGTTCTCAACAGGCAAGTATGATACACCTCGATTCCTAATATGATAATACTAAACCAATGCGTTTTAATCTACCATAGTATACTTTGCAGCCAATTCGTTCTGCTGTTTTAACAGAATATCAATGATTTCATTGATAGCTACCAACGTGCTGGAATCACATCGGTTTAGTTTCTCAGCGATTTCTGTGTTGATCACACAGCCGGGAGCAACATATGGAGTATCAAGGATAAAGTAATTTAAATCCTTGCCTAATGCATTGCTCAGCCGGAGCAGCATGGTAAGAGATGGCTTGGACTGACCTGTTTCCAAATGACTGAGGTGATTATTCGTGCATTCACACAGAGCGCCGAGTTCAGCTTGTGTTAAATGCTTTTCTTCTCTGGCATTTCTGATACGTTCGCCAACTTTTTTAAAGTTTATTGCACTCTGCATCGCATATCACCACGATTCATAATAATATGCTCATATTATAGTAAATTTGTGGATTATCTTAAATTTAGTATCCATGCAAATTGCCTGTTTAATGATAATATGATTGAAATAATAAATACAAATTGCTTCATTAGTGATATAATAAATTTAACTAAAAATATAATTTGCATTTATAATGAAATTACGAAGGGATACGGATATGAATATAATCACTGAAAAATACTTCTATTCGGAGAATAAAGCATTCTGGGAGACGAAGCGAAAAGAGTACAGCGAACGACTTGATATGCAGTCGAAAGCCTTACGGGAATTGCCGGAGGATGAACAAAAACAGGGGCTGGAAGAGCTGGACGCGAAGACCGCACAACTGTTATCCCCATTATTACCGCTGCCAGACAAAATATGCACAATTATTGATCCATCAAAATATGATAATTTTAGAAAGCTGGTGGATGAAAGCATTGCCTTTGCTGAGGAACGGGTTGCCAACCTGCAGATTTTCACAGCCGATTGTGCCGGCTGTATTTGCTTTGCCGGAGAGGAGATAACCTGCTTTGCGGAACAAATGGATATATTTAGGAAACTAAACGCGGCTGCCGATGAGGTACATATTGCGCCTTCTGTCAATACGGGAGAGAAAAGCCCGCTTGATATCGAGGGAGGTGTACGGCTGGAGTTCTGGTTTGATTTCTTTCATCAGGTTAGGTTAGAATGACGGAAAAATAAAAAGCTGCCTCCGAAGAGACAGCTTTTAGAATATTTTGTAGAAAACAGGTGAACCGACGGACTCGTATGTCCGGCGTGTTCATCGTGCGCGGGAGCGCACAGGCATTTCTTGGGCTTTTCTTTTTGCAAAGAAAAGCGGATTAAAACTCGCACTTCTTAGCGATGTAATCCTTAACCTCTGCGATCGGCAGACGGATCTGCTCCATGGTATCACGGTCGCGGATGGTGACACAACCATCATTTTCGGTCTCAAAGTCAACGGTGATGCAGAGCGGTGTACCGATTTCATCCTCACGGCGGTAACGCTTGCCGATGGAACCAGCTTCATCATAATCGATCATGAAGTGTTTGGACAGTTCCTCGTATACCGGCATAGCCTGGTCATGCAGCTTCTTGGACAGCGGCAGAACAGCAGCCTTGTACGGAGCCAGTGCCGGATGCAGACGCATGACAACGCGTACATCATCCTTGCCCTTCTTGTCCTGACCGACAACTTCTTCATCATATGCATCGCACAGGAATGCCAGAGCAACACGGTCAGCACCCAGAGACGGCTCGATAACATACGGAATGTATTTCTCGCCAGCTTCCTGATCGAAATATTCCATAGAAACACCGGAAGTATTCTGATGCTGGGTCAGGTCAAAGTCAGTGCGGTCAGCAATGCCCCACAGCTCGCCCCAGCCAAACGGGAACAGGAACTCGATATCCGTGGTAGCATTGGAGTAATGGGACAGCTCCTCCTGCTCATGGTCACGCAGACGCATGTTTTCTTCCTTGATGCCGAGGCTCAGAAGGAAGTTCTTGCAGGCATCCTTCCAGTAAGCAAACCATTCCAGATCAGTGCCCGGCTTGCAGAAGAATTCCAGCTCCATTTGCTCAAATTCACGGGTACGGAATGTAAAGTTGCCGGGTGTGATCTCATTACGGAAGGACTTGCCGACCTGAGCGACACCAAACGGAATCTTACGGCGGGTAGTACGCTGTACATTCTGGAAGTTGACAAAGATACCCTGAGCGGTTTCCGGACGCAGATACAGCTCGTTCTTTGCGTTCTCGGTAACGCCCTGGAAGGTCTTGAACATCAGGTTAAACTGACGGATATCCGTAAAGTTGTGACCGCCACAGTCCGGGCAGGCAATCTGATGCTCATCGATATATTCCTTCATCTGCTGATTGCTCCAGCCAGCTGGATTTTCGCCGGTAGCATCTTCGATCAGCTGGTCAGCACGATGACGGGTATGGCAATCCTTACAATCCATCAGCGGATCAGAAAAGCCGCCGACATGACCGGAAGCAACCCAGGTCATCGGGTTCATCAGGATAGCGGAATCCAGACCGACGTTATAAGGGGATTCCTGAACAAACTTCTTTCTCCACGCGTTCTTGACGTTATTCTTGAACTCTACACCAAGCGGGCCGTAATCCCAGGTGTTGGCAAGACCGCCGTAGATTTCGGAGCCGCTGTAAACAAAACCGCGACCTTTGCACAGTGCGACGATTTTGTCCATCGTCTTTTCGGTGTTCTTCATTATTTTATTCTCCTTTATGGCGCATATGGTTTATGCACGCAAAATTTAGTCATAAAAAAACTTGACTATGCTCCTATTATAGCGTATAATAAACAAATGTCAAGGCGTTTTGGATGGCCTTGATATGTATCGATAAAGCATATCCGGGTGTAGCGCAGATGGTAGCGCGCCTGCTTTGGGAGCAGGATGCCGCAGGTTCAAATCCTGTCACTCGGACCATATTAAGAGTCACCTTTGATATAAAGGCGATAAGGAGAATCCCTTGGTTGGGGATTCTCCTATTTTTATGCCGAAGTCGGAAAGAGGAAACGTATGACAGGCTGACCTCTGTTCCGGGACGGCAGAGAAAGACCTGAAAGCTGCGGTACACCGGACGTTTCTTCGTTTATGATCCTACAGCGGACAAGATATTGGTTTGTAAGTATTTCTTTTGGGCTCAGCTGTCATGTTGCTTTTTACGCTCCTCTACCATCTTGACGAACCACTCTACCATGCCGGGATCCTGATGGGAAAAGAAAGAGCTGGCCGATTTGTCCAGAGTGGCGATGGCTGCCATATCTTCATTCGAAAGGGTAAAATCGAATACGTTAAAATTTTCTTCCATACGCTTGATATGGGTGGACTTGGGGATGACAACCACACCGCGCTGGATGTTCCAGCGCAGCATGACCTGTGCAGGTGTCTTGTCATACTTGGCGGCAATATCCGCAATTATGGGGTTGTCAAACGTACCGCCACGGCCTTCGCCGAAGGGAGCCCAGGCTTCCAGACGGATATTGTACTTGTCTGCCCATTCTTTCAGGGTATTTTGTTGGTTGAAAATGTGAGTTTCCATTTGGTTAATCATAGGCTTAATTCGGTTGAAAGAGGCAAAATCCACCATGCGATCGGCGTAGAAGTTGGAGATACCGATCGCACGGATAACGCCTGCTTCGTACAGCTCTTCCATGGCATGCCACGCGCCATAAACATCAGAGAAGGGCTGGTGCAGCAAAACCAGATCGATATAATTGGTTTGGAGCTTTCGCATAGATTGCTGAATAGCTGCTTTGGTCTGCTCGTAGCCATAGTGTTCGATCCAGACCTTGGTAGTTAAGAAAATTTCTTCACGGGGCACACCGGATTTCTTGATGGCACTGCCTACCTGTTCTTCGTTAAAATAGCTTTGAGCAGTGTCAATGGAGCGATATCCAACCTTCAATGCGTCCAATACGCAGCGTTCGCACTCGTTCCGGGTCACCTGATACACGCCATAGCCTAAAATAGGCATTTTCACGCCGTTGTACAAAGTCACATATTCCATGATAAATTTCTCCTTGCAAATGTAGTTTATTTTTGGATACAATAGAAGCATACCATCCGGTAGTTACTACCGGTCAAGTCAAAAGAATGATTTTTTAGGAGAGTTTTTTTATGTATAGCATGAAGCAGGCCTGCAAAGAAACTGGATTATCCTACGAAACCTTAAAATTTTACTGCAATCAGGGATTGGTTCCCAATGTGAAACGCGATGAAAATAACTACCGCATCTTTGATAGCCGTGATATTGCTTGGATCAAAAGTCTTGCTCATTTAAAAGCCTGTGGCATGAGCCTTCAGGAGATGAAAACCTACCTTTCCCTCTGCATGAAAGGGCAGGATTCCATCCCTGAGCGAAAAGTGATCCTAGCGAGAAAGCGGGACGATTTATTGAAGACGATTGAGGCGTTAAACGCATGTATTGATTATATTGATGGGAAACAGCAGTTTTACGATGATGTTCTTTCAGGGAAGGTTGAATATTATAGCAATTTATTTCCATGCAAAGAAAAGTAAAAACGTATGGTAACGTGTAAAATGCCAGTGTAATGCGATGAGATTGTATCACGCGGAATATCTGGATACATATTGGGAAGACTGCATATTTCCTGCTTTGCTGGGTCATTTTGAAATAAAAAATCCCTAATTCTATCCTGAATCAGGGATTTTTGGTATGAATAGGAAATTGCGATTACAGTTTTTCCTCCCATTCCTTCTGCTTGAATCCGACCAACACGAAATCCTCCCCGACAACAATCGGACGTTTTACCAGCATACCGTCTGAAGCCAGCAGGGCGTACTGCTCGTCCTCCGGCATATCCGGAAGCTTCTTAGACAGCTCCATCGAACGGTATAACTGCCCGCTGGTATTGAAAAAACGTTTTAGCGGCAGACCACTTTTCTGGTGCCATGCCTTCAGCTCGTCGGCAGTTGGATTTTCATCCTTAATATGGCGGGTTTCATATGGGATGTTGAGGCTGTCGAGAAAAGCGGCAGCTTTTTTACAGGTAGAGCATTTGGGATAACAAACAAATAACATGGGAATCATCCTTCCATTGGGTTCGATTGTGATGCGTTTATATTGTGAAAAAATCGGCTGGTCTGGCAGTACATTGTCAAGGACCAGCTGTTCTTTTTCTGCTTTTGTCAGATGCTTCAAACAGTATTCCAGCCGGGAAGCAGAAGCACGGTCAAAGGTCCTCCAGACCGCTTCCATGCGCACCGGATGGCGGGATGCTGTATATTTTGCGCCACCGGGCCGGGTTCCGGTATGTTGGGCAAAACGTCGGGCCGGGTCTGTGGTGATACCAGCATACAAGGAGCCGTCTGTGCAGCGCAGAAAATAAGTATAGTACATAAACCGCTCCTAATAAGAAATATTATGATTCAGTATACCACAGTCCGGGAAGAAAAGACAGAAGAAATGCTGCAAGATGGCTGCGAATACAGGTTTTCTGTGAAAAAAAGATTGCTTTTATATATGCTACAAAAAATTAGGGGGCGTGGTACGATTCTTGGCGATATTGTACAAATTTGTGGCGCAAAAATGAAAGACAGTGTGAACAGAATCATGATATACTTTCGTCACAAAAACAAATGAGGAAAACAACGCATTGTTGTATTTTTGAAAATGCGATGAAAGAAAATAGTATTTGGTTTTACAAAATAGATCCTGTACAAAAATGAATGAATCATATAAATCGGTAACACAAAAATTGAAGCAGATTGGCTAAAATGCTCAAATTCCGGCGGAAAATGGGAACCGGTTTCAAAGTTTCGGTAAAAGATAAAAAAGATATCATTGAGGTATAAAATAATTCATTGGGAATGAAGTGGGAAAGTGTGTGTTATAGCAGAAAAAAGACCGATGTAAAAACTTTTTTGCGTCATATTTATCTGCTAATATATTGTGCAAGTAGGGAAAGTGAGGAATTTGTAATGAAGATGAAAAAAACAATCGCTATGATGCTGGCAGGTGTAATGTGTGCAGGACTCATGGCAGGTTGTGGCTCCGGAAACACAGAGGCTGGTTCTGTTACGACTGGGATTGCAGAGTCCAAGGGCTACGAAGGCAGTATGACCTTTGTTATCTCGCATAAGGATGAATATCTGGGTGCACTGGATCAGGCCGCCAAGTCAGCTGCGAATGCAAAGGGCATTGATCTGAAATCAGTTGAGTGTGCAGATGATATGGATAAGCAGATTGAATATGTCAGGGCAGCGGAAGCAGATGGAGAAAATGTGGTCATGGTCGTTCTCGCCGATGATACCCGTGCCGATGAGATTGTAGAGGCTGCCGGTGACATGAAGGTGGTTTTTGTCAACCGTATTCCACAGGATACTTCTATTCTGGATGAGAGCCATGTATATGTCGGTTCTGATGAGGATACTTCTGGCATCATGCAGGGGGGGATGCTGGCAGAACAGCTGAAAGCAGAGGGGAAAACGGAAATCAATTATATTATGTTCAAAGGCACAGAAGGTCTGGTACATACAAAGAAGCGTACCGAGGGCGTACTGCAGGCTTTGAAGGATGCAGGCATCACGGCAAATGCGGTGACCGAGCCGGTTGACTGTAAATATGACCGATCTTCTGCAATGGAACAGATGGGGGTTATGCTTGCAGACGGTGTTGATATGTCGCAGGTTGATGCTATTTTGGCCAATAATGATGCAATGGCTTTAGGTGCTCTGGAAGCACTGGTACAGAATAATGTAGATACCAGCCATATAAAGGTTGTCGGCATTGACGGCACCAATGCTGGGTTGAAGGCAATCCACGAGGGAGATATGGCTGCAACCGTATTTCAGAATGCAGTCGGCCAGGCAGCTGGCGGCGTGCAGGCGGCAATTAACCTTGCAACGGGAGCTTCCTTAACCGACAACATGGATTTTGAAACGGCAAAGGATAATGACAATATTGTGTGGGTGCCGTTCGAACAAATTACTGCCGATAACGTTGATTCCTACTATTGATAGGATTATAGTATAGAAAGCCTAATTCTCTTTGTAAATAGCGGGCATACATCTTCGGGTGTATGCCCGCTTTCTTTTCGATTGGGGGGAATACATAGGTTTTTGTGCGTTTTTGGCACATTTGTTCGGCGAAATGCATAAAATATGACAGAAAAAAGCACAAAATATAATTGCATTTTGAACAATAATGTGTAATAATGTAACCAGCATATGCGGCAACACGCATAGGGAAAGTGAGGAAGTAAGCATGAAAATGAAAAAAACATTGTCCATGATGCTGGCAGGTGTAATGTGCATTGGCATGATGGCAGGGTGTGGCTCGGAAAATTCGACCACAAAAGAACCCTCGGCAAGCGGCAGTAGCTTTGACGGCAAAATTTCGTTCATCATCTCCAACAAGGATGAATTTCAGAGTGCGCTGGATCAATCTGCTAAGGCTGCTGCAGAAGCAAAAGGGATTCAGCTGAGCTCTGTTGACTGTGCAGCGGATCAGGACAAGGAAAATGAAGCGATTCAGGCGGCTGTTGAAAATGGCGCGGATGCGCTGATTGTCCTTCTGGCCGATGATACGCGCGCTGCGGATGCGATTGAGGCGGCAGGAGATGTGCCGATTGTCTTTGTAAACCGTGCCCCGCAGGATGAATCTGTACTCGACGATACCCACATTTATGTCGGCTCCGATGAGAGCACTTCTGGCATCATGCAGGGCGAAATGCTGGCAGAGGCACTGCAAGCGGCTGGCAAGAAGGAGATCAATTACCTGATGCTGCAGGGTACTGCAGGACTGATGCATACTACACTGCGTTCGGAAGGCGTTCTGTCCGCGCTCGACGATGCAGGCATCGAGACGACCGCAATTACCGAACCGATTGACTGCAGCTATGACCGGAATACGGCTATGCAGCAGGTAGAAGCACTGATTGCAGGAGGTATGGATATTTCTGCAATTGATGTTGTTATTGCAAATAATGACGCTATGGCAGGCGGCGCAATTGAAGCGCTCAAGCAGGCAAATGATGGAGATCTGGGCGATATTATGGTAGTTGGCATTGACGGTACCAATGCAGGTCTGGCAGCCCTCACGAACGGTGAGATGGTAGCTACCGTATTCCAGAATGCAGTCGGCCAGGGCTCTGCATCGGTACAGGCAGCGGTTAATCTCGCTTCTGGTGCTGATGTCACGGAGGGAATCAGCTATGAAGCGGAAGATAACCACATCTGGATTCCGTTTGAAAAGATCACGGCTGACAACGCAGGCGATTATTATTAATTCGAAAAAAGAATTATTTCTTTACGCAAAAAGGGGAATGCTTCTTCGGGAGCATTCCTCCTTTTTATTTTTCCATAATTTAGGGAAATATGGGGATGAATAGGGAAAAAGTGAAAATGTTTTACATCATCATGTTAAAAAATAGCAGGAAATGTATATTTTAGGGCAGGAAATGAGATTGCAACAAAAAAATGCTGTGCCATAATGTAGTTGTTTATAGTTTTGTATCGTATATAGTTTTGTTGAAAGAGAGGTCGTAAATGGAATTGAGAAAATGGATAGCAGCCCTGCTGGCTGGCGCAATGTGCGCCGGTATGCTCTCTGGCTGCGGTGGGCTGACTCCGATCAATGCGGAAAACAAAGAAGGCACTGAAAGTGCAGACACATATCAGGGTGATCTGACCTTAATTCTTCCGAAGAAGGATGAATATCTGAGCTATCTGCAGCAGGCTGCACAGGCATCTGCGGAGGCAAAGGGATGCGATCTGAATGTAGTGGACTGCAATGAAGATCAGGACAAGGAAATTGAATATGTAAAGGCTGCTGTTGCAGAAGGCGCTCCGGTAATTATCATCGCGCTGGCTGATGACACTCGTGCACAGGATGTCATTGATGCGGCAGAGGATGTTCCGGTGGTATTTGTAAACCGCACACCGACAGATAGGTCTGTACTGGATGATACCCATATTTACATTGGTTCCAATGAAGTGGAGTCCGGCGCATATCAGGGGCAGGTTCTGGTTGAGTACCTACAGGCGAAGGGCAAAGATAGCGTTCGTTATCTGATGTTCAATGGCAACGAAGGACTGGATTCGACGATCAAGCGCACATCTGGCGTTCTGAATACGCTGAAAGAGGCTGGCATTGAGACCATTCCAGCAGCAGATCCGGTTGACTGCGAATATGACCGCACGAAGGCAATGGATGCAATGGATGTTATGCTTGCAGAAGGCATTGACATGGAGAGTATCGATGTTATCATTTCGAATAACGACGCAATGGCATGCGGCGCAATGGAGGCGCTGAATCAGAATAAGATTGCTTACGATGATATTGCCATCGTAGGTGTTGATGGAACCAACTCCGGTATTCAGGCGGTTTCAGAAGGCAAGATGCTGGCTACGGTTTATCAGAATGCAACCGGACAGGCTGCTGCATCGATTCAGGCGGCAATCAATCTGGCAAGTGGCAATGATTTTGCAGAAGGCATCAGCTTTGATGCAGATGCAGACAATGCTTCTATTATATGGGTTCCGTTTGAACTGATTACCGCAGATAACGTAGCTGATTACAAATAATCCCTCAAAAATGACTTTCAAGCCCCGTCCAATGGACGGGGCCTTTTTTATCCCCAGTATCTTGACAACTATATCGGGAGCCGTTATAATTATTATATCGGAAGACGATATATCGGGAACCGGAGGGAAGCGCATGGAATCTATGGCATTGACAGAAGCGGTTTTTTATATTCTGCTGTCACTGGACCAGCCGATGCATGGCTACGGCATCATGCAGAATACCGAACGCCTCAGCGGAGGCAGGGTGCGGCTGGCAGCCGGAACATTATATGGTGCAATCAATACATTGTTAAAAAAGGGATGGATCACTGCACTTCCGAGTGCAGGGCGGAAGAAGGAGTATCAGCTGACGGACGATGGACGCGCCGCAGTCCGGGCGGAAATTGAACGGCTGCGGGAACTGTTGGGCAATGGCGAGATGCTGACGAAGGAGTGGACGCAATGAGAAAAGTTATGCATAAATTGTTTATGGGATGGCAGCATGAAAAGGAAGAAAACTGGCTGAATGAAATGGCAGCAAAGGGCTGGAATCTGGTGGATACAAGCCTGTGCCGCTATACCTTTGAGAAAAGTACACCGGGAGAATACCAGTATCGTCTGGAGCTGCTGGAGCATGGCGCAAAATCACAGAAAAGTAAGGAATATATTCAGTTTATGGAGGATACCGGTGCCGAACATATCGCTACATGGTTCAATGGATGGGCTTATTTCCGGAAAAAAGTAGAAGACGGGCCGTTTGAACTGTTTTCTGATATTGATTCCAGAGTCGCACATTTCAAGCGGATTCAGAAAGTGCTGATTCTCGCGTTGATTTGCGAGCTTTGCGCCGGAATTGCACAGGCTTTTGAGTATGCTGCAACAGGTATGAAATTCAGTTTGGGTATTGTTGTATTTGCAGTAGTATTTGCAATTGTGCTGGTGTGGGGCATTGTAAAAATCAGGAAGCAGCTGCGGCGTTTGAAGGAAGAACGGAACATTCGGGAATAGCGGAAAAGGCTTCTTTACGGGAGCCTTTTTTGATGTCTGTCTTTCCACGCGTATGGTAAATCCATGCATACCATGACGATAAAAATGACAACGGCAAATAGAAAAAGATATCCGGTGAGATTGTTCCCTGCGAGATTGGACAGGAGAACCAGCGGGGAACCGGCAGAAGGTAGCTGCAGGAACATATAATTTGCATGGAAATACCGATCAAACCACATAATTGGCGGGACAACGAGACAAAGGAACAATACCGGTTTCCAGACAGCGGAAAGCCGGGGGCGGATGGCGCCGGAAGCAGTCTGTATGATGATATAAAAAACCACAAGGCCGTGCGCGATAAATCCATGAAGGGAAACAAAGCTCAAAAACGGATATACAACCCAATCGGGGAACAGCAATGCACACCATGCGCCGGGCAGGCAGAGGGAGTACAAAACCTGCCCCAGCCAGTCCGGTTTCCACACAGTGTGGAAAATACAAAGATAAACTGCCAGACCACACAGATGCAGTGGCAATTCATAGATGGTCATGGCGCCCATACAGGCGTATACAACCGTGCGGAGAATTTCCATCAAAAGAATCAGTATACCGAGGATATGTGTAATGTGCTGCTGCTTTGCCGCGGATCTGGAGCAAAACCAGCGGGCACCAAAGAAACAAATCAGGATAATGACCGCCAGCGCGCACAGATGCGGGATGGAATACAGGGAAAAGCCTGCATTGGGAGGAAGATTGGTTTGATATGTGAAAAACATACGTTCACCTTCTTGTAAAAACATCCGTCCTGTAAAGAGAACAGGACGGATGTTAGATTACTTTGAATTTTGAGAGTTTTTGTCGTTGGAATCAGCAGATCCCTTGCCGAATGGCCATGCTTTCAGGCCAAGCCGTTTACGGGTGCGGCGATAAACAAAATATACCCAGAAGGTTGGGATGTTAGTCAGGATAAATGAAAAAACCAGTGTGGCGGCAGATGCGCCGATGCCGTAGCCCTGCGCTTGCAGCTGGGAAAAGGTTGTTGGCGCGGATTGCACGATGGCAACAACAGAAAGAGCGAAAAATAAGATAGGCATTAAAATACCGGAGTATTTCCCGTTTTTCTTAGCAAACATGCGTTCAAAGTACCACAGACCAAAACCGATTACGAAGAGTATCAGTAATGTAATAATAAAAGCAATCAAGGTAGCGGCCAAAATCAATCGCCTCCTGTCAGAATATCATCGGTGTAGTATAGAAATGGTTTGTATATCTGTTATATTGCGGCGAGCTCCAGCATCTTTAAGATAATGGATGCAGAGGTGTGTGCAGCTTCGCCGATAAAATCATCATAGGTGTCGTCTGCATCATCGTCTGCAGCATCCGACATGGTGCGGATAACCAGATATGGCTTTTCGTACATGAAGGCAGCGTGACCGATGGCGGCACCTTCCATTTCCACACAGGCGGGTGTATACCGGTCGTTGATGGATTTCTTAACAGCTGCATCATTGACAAAGACATCACCGGAAACAATCCTGCCGTGACGATAACGTCCGGTCATTTCCGGGATAGCAGCACAAGCCTGCTCGCACAGATCAGCCAGCGCTGTATCTGCCGGGAAAAAGGCGTGCTTTGGATAGTATTTCAGCATGACGTCATCCTGGTCGTGGAAACCGACCTCGCTGCTGATGACAACATCCAGAATTTTCAGACCATGCTCCATCGCGCCTGCAATGCCGACATTGATAATGCAGTCAGCGCCAAACTTGTCCATGGCAGCCGCTGCACAGATTGCAGCATTTACCTTGCCAACACCACAGCAGACAAGGACGATTTCCTGTCCATGCACTGTACCTTCGTAGTATGTTGTGCCAAACAGCGGTGTTTCAGAAGAAATTTGCATTTGGCTGCGAATCAGATCAACTTCGGCATCCAGTGCGCCGAGAATTCCCCATTTCATATGTAGTATCCTTTCTGTTTTACAAATTTATCGATTGTATCTATTATAAAAAGCGGGGTTGCATTCGTCAATGCAAATCTTTATAATGAAGCCATAATAAAATCCCTTTCAGAGAATGGAGTAATGAAAATGAAACGCATTGCAAGTTTCTGTATCAATCATGATACCCTGACAGAAGGAATGTATACCTCCCGTGTGGACGGAGATGTCATTACGTATGATATCCGTATGGTAAAGCCAAATCAGGGTGTATATCTCGATCCGCCGGCGGCGCATACCTTTGAGCATTTGTTTGCTACCTATGTAAGAAATACAAAATATAGTGATGAAATCGTATATGTAGGTCCGATGGGATGCAGGACAGGATTCTATTTCCTTGTCCGTGATACTATGGCCCAGGAAACGGCGATTGCACTGGTACAGGAAAGCATGCAGTTTGTCTGTGATTTTGAAGGAACGATTCCTGGCTCCGCCAAGGAGGAGTGTGGCAATTATCTGTCACATGATCTCGAGGGCGCCAAGCGAATTGCGGAAAAAATGCGTGATGTATTGAAAAACTGGATGCCGGAACAGCTGATTTATCCGGAATGAAGGAAGAAACGGAGCGATGCAAAAGCAGTTGCTCCATTCTTTTCGAAAAAAATGAATAAATTCAAAATTTCTGTTGACAACTGTCGGAAAAAATGGTAATCTATTTAGGCACTTGAATGAGAACAGCACAAAACAGCCAAATGACTGAAAAAAGAAATGACCGGAAGGAAAAAAGTTCTTGACAGGATGGCTGAGATGTGAT
>JAJPXP010000006.1 GCA_021205365.1 Clostridia bacterium | reverse complement strand
AAAGCAAAAATGTGCATTTTTCTCCAATTAACTCTTGACTTTTGTTAGCAGGTCTACTATAACAGACAGGACAAGCAATAGAAAGGTTTCATAACAGAACAAAATTTTTAAAATAAAAATTTCATGCTTTTATCGTTAAATCGCAAACCATAATATATTCTTCTGCATATTGCTTTTCAATCATGAAGCCTACTTTCAAATATAATTTGACAGCATAATTCGCTTTCTGAACAGACAATGATACCTTTTTGTATCCTTTGTTTTTCAGCAGTAAAAGCATCTGCCGCATCAATGCCGTGCCAATTCCATGCCCACGCTGTTCCTTATACAGCGCAATAGCAAGCGAAGGTATGTCATCCGCAATATGACCGTAATCGTTCATAATCCTCCCCCACACAGCACCGATGATTTTTTCATCTACCAGTGCCACAAGAGCGCTATCGTCCTTTTTTCCAAAATCAGATACATACACCTGCAGTTCCGGTGTTTTGATTATATCCTTTGGCGGTGATTCCATACCTTCCGGAACAAAAATTGCCTCATAAAGGAAATCATCCAACAGCCTGTATTCATCTACATTCATTTCTCTTATGATATATTCCACTGCACTACCTCCAGGCACATATAACCCTTCAAATTGTTTTGTACGCCTTCACATCTGATCTTTAACAAAAAAACCGCAGGTTTCCATAAAAACCTGCGGTAATTTATAGCTGAAATTTACTTGACAGCATTGCGGGATGGGTCGCGCAGAACTACGTCGTGTGCGCCGCCTTCTACAATAGAAGTAGCAGATACCAGTGTGATCTTTGCATTCTTTTGCAGTTCCGGAATGGACAAAGCGCCACAGTTGCACATCGTGGAACGAATCTTAGCCAGCGTCATGCCAACGTTATCCTTCAAAGCGCCTGCATATGGTACATAGGAATCGACGCCTTCCTCGAAGGACAGCTTCTTTTCACCACCCATGTCATACCGCTGCCAGTTTCTTGCACGGGAAGAACCTTCGCCCCAGTACTCCTTCATATAAGAGCCGCCGACTACAACACGATTTGTCGGGGATTCATCGAAACGGGAGAAATAACGGCCCAGCATCAGGAAGTCCGCACCCATAGCCAGTGCCAAAGTCATATGATAGTCATATACCAAGCCGCCATCAGAGCAAATCGGGATATATACGCCTGTCTGCTCATAATACTCATCACGTGCCTTAACAACATCAATCAGTGCAGTAGCCTGTCCACGGCCAATACCCTTCTGCTCACGGGTAATACAGATAGAGCCGCCGCCGATGCCGACCTTAACGAAGTCAGCGCCACACTTGGCAAGGAACAGGAAGCCTTCCTTATCAACAACATTGCCCATACCAACCTTGACAGAATCGCCATAGTTCTCACGAATCCATTCAATTGTCAGCTTCTGCCACTCAGAGAAGCCTTCCGAGGAATCGATACACAGAACATCTGCGCCAGCTTCTACCAGAGCCGGAACACGTTCAGCATAGTCGCGGGTATTGATACCAGCGCCAACCATATAACGCTTATGGGTGTCCAGCAGTTCCAGTGCGTTTTCCTTATGGGAATCGTAGTCCTTGCGGAATACCATGTATACCAGATTCTGGTTTTCGTCGATGATCGGCAGTGCATTCAGCTTGTGATCCCAGATAATGTTGTTTGCAACCTTCAGCGTAGTGTCCTTCGGTGCAGTAATCAGCTTCTCAAACGGCGTCATAAACTCACTGACCTTGGTTGCACGGTCCATACGGCTGATACGGTAATCGCGGCCAGTAACAATGCCCAGCAGCTTACCAGTCGGGGTTCCATCCTCAGTAACTGCCATGGTGGAATGGCCAGTCTTTTCCTTTAACTCCAGCACGTCCGCCAGAGTCTGGTTCGGCATGATGTTGGAATCGCTGACAACAAAGCCTGCCTTGTAGCTCTTTACCTTCGCTACCATAGCAGCTTCGGATTCAATGCTCTGGGAGCCATAGATGAAGGACATACCGCCTTCCTTGGCAAGGGCAATTGCCATGGTATCATTGGAAACTGCCTGCATGATTGCGGATACCATCGGAATATTGGTGGAAATCGGGCATTCCTCTTCGCCCTTACGGAACTTAACAATCGGTGTCTTCAGGCTGACATTGGTAGGAACGCACTCCTTGGAAGAATAGCCCGGTACGAGCAGGTATTCACTGAAAGTACGGGACGGTTCAGAAAAATAATATGCCATGTGATTCGACTCCCTTCACGATCTGTAATCTGAAATTTTATTGTAATTGAATAACATTATACTCGCTAAGGAAAATAAAGTAAATCCCCTAACTGTCGAAATTTTTCTGAAAAAAACTGTTGTTCATGGGCAATTTTCCGTGCATGGACAGTTGTGTTTCTTGTGAAGCAGTTCCGTGTGAAGTTTTTCAGAAAGCTGCATTTGCAGGAGAAAACCCGCCAGCCGGGGCTGACGGGTCAGTTGTTTAGCTGTTGTAGTGGATGGCGGCGTTTTGGAGCGGGTCATTTCGGCTGGCCGTTGTAGAACCGGGATGAATGGTAATTGCAGCCCATTGCACCTGACTGCCTTGATAATAGACATCGCTCAAGCTGCTGCACTTGCCAAATGCACCATCTCCGATATATGTTACACTGACCGGTATCGTCACGCTTGTCAGACTTGTGCAGTTGAAAAATGCATACTGGCTGATCTGTTCCACACGATTACCTATTGTCACATTTCTCAGGTTTTCACAACCGGAAAACAGACCGGCATTGGTGCTCTTTAACCCATTTCCAATCGTCGCACTCTTCAAGCCTTTGCAGTTCCAAAATACGTAACTTCCAACCTCTGTGACACTGTCCGGAATTGTTATGCTCGTCAGGCTGTCGCATTGCTCAAACACATGATTTCCAATTTCTGTTACACTGTCTGGTATTGTTATGCTTGCCAGCTTGCTGCATTCTGCAAACACATAATGTCCCATCCACGTCACTGTATTCGGAATATTCACGTCTGTCAGATTGATACAGCCCGAAAACGCACAACTGTTAATATCTGTGACTCCACTCGGCAATGTTATATCCGTCAGATTGATACCGTTATAAAATGCGTACTGACCAATTTCCGTCACATCACCTGGAACAGTATACACCGCTTCTGTCTTTCCTGCGGGATAGCAAACCAACATTTTCCTTTGCTTATTGAACAGTACTCCATCTACAGAACTGTACACTGGATTCTTTCCTGATATCTGGATCTCGTTGAGCTTAACACAGCCGCGGAACATATATGCATCAATATTACCTGTCATACTAGCTGGAATTGTCACACCAGTCAGACTGCTGCAATCATAAAACGAACCAGTGCTAATGGCTTCCACGCCATTGCATATGATGATCTTTTTTATCTGCGTACGGAATTTATCCCATGGAACATCTGCAAGATTGTTCCATTCATCCATACGTCCGGTGCCGATGATATACAGTATCCCTGTCTTATCCAGTATCCACGTCAGGTTCTCCCCACAGGTACCGTTTGCAACGATATCCGCCGGATCAATCTCCGGTATGCCCGGATCATCCAGATCAGGTTTCACGTCGGTTTTCTCGCTGAGTGTTACGGTAGATGCCTTGCCCTTGACAGTGAAATCCTTTGAGAGCTGCTTGTTGTTGACCCTGCTGTCTGCAGTATAGTCGCCGTTATAGAGGTACATCGTCTTGCCGCTCTGCACGATTCCATAGTCCTTGTCGCTGCTCCCAACAAAAATGTCCACACCGCTGACCTCGTTGTCCCCTGTGTCTTTGACAACAAATTTTGTGCGGTATTTTTGGTTCGGACAGCTTCCCAGACCAAAGGATACCTTGCCTCCCAGCGGAGAATCCTTTTCGTTTATCACAGATACATAAAACTCAGACAGATAGCGCTTAACCTCAAAAATCGTAACACTAAATGGTGTTCCCTTGAGATGGTCAGTAATCGTATAGCTCAATTTTGCCTTGGCATTCGCAAACAGATACACATCACCATCTACGCACAGCGCACATCCATGTATCGATTCCGCATCGGTAATTCCGACAGATCCCGTCTTGGCTGTCGCCGTAAAATCGCCGCCGATCTGACTGCTGATTTCGCCCTTGAGCACATCCTTCATAAACTCAATGCTGCTTGTAAGCCTCGGTCCGGCTTTCACCTCGAACTTTGCTTCAGCCTGAATAAAGGTCACGTTAAAGCTCTTTTTCGAAATATCTTGTTTTCCATCTGTTGTGGAATAGATAAAGCCTGCCTTCACGGAATACGACGCTTCCATGGTTGCGCCGCCCTCCAGACTGATCTCAATCGGCAGGGTCAGGCTGACCGAACAGGAAAAGCCTGCGCCAAGTGGGAATGGAATTTTACCCAGTTTGATCTCTGCTTCGTCCGTTTTGTCCTTGACCGATTCGTCATTGTCAACCTTCGCCTTGAACTCCATGCTGAACGAACCTTTTGTGTCGGATTCCATTTTGCAATACAGATAATCTTTGCCAAACAGCTTGAAATCGTATTGAATCTCAACCTCAATGGTTTCATTCAGCGTTAGCTTACCGCCTGCTTTAAAATGCGTTGTTTTGTAATCCAGTGCAAATTCCACTGCCCGACTGAGGTCAATATCCTCGTCAATGATATCGACGCCCTTCTCGTCAGAGCGAACCGTACTGCTGTTTGTCTGCTTTTCATTTGTATTCAGCAGTGTAACGCCCTCATCTGCTTCGCTCATGTCAATGTCGGCAGGATCGGCTGTAACCTCCATATCCACCTTGAGCACCTGATA
>JAJPXP010000032.1 GCA_021205365.1 Clostridia bacterium | reverse complement strand
TTACAAATGTGTGCAAAATTGTGAAATACGCAAAAAAGTGTTGAGATTAATATATCATTTGTGAAAAATAATTGACAATCTAAACAAAAAAGGTAATAATAATAAACAAGATTATTCAATTGGAGAATACTAGGCTCCGTTATTCAAGAACGAGGTGAAAATCACATGGCTGATCAGGGCCAGAATATATTGGTTGATTATAATAGAGATTTTTCGGAAAAGCCGTTTTTGCGCATGCGCAACCATCGTGGTTTTCTACATCCGATGCGTGAGATTGACGGATTTAAAACATGTCCAGGATATCCGCTCCAGAACGGTGCGTTTGAGCTGCCGGGCGGCATCAATTTTACGATTACTTCTACAGGCGCAACCAGCGTAGAGCTGGTTCTATTCAAGCGCCGCCAGCCGGAACCGTTTGCAGTCTTGCCGTTTCCGGACGATTACCGTGTCGGAAATGTGTATTCTATGATTGTATTCGGCCTGGAGATCGATGAGTTTGAATATGCTTACCGTATAGATGGTCCTTATGATCCGGCGAAAGGACAGCTCTACAATAAGAATAATCTGTTGCTGGACCCTTATGCCCGTGCGGTTGCCGGACAGTCGGATTGGGGCACACGGCCACTGACCGGCTTTGAATACCGTGCCCGTATTGCTTCATCTAATTTCGATTGGCATGGTGTGCGTTCCCCGCATATTGCTATGCAGGATTTGGTTATATATGAAACCCATGTGCGCGGTTTTACCCGGCATGATTCGTCCGGCGTCACGAATCCGGGTACGTTTGATGGCCTCATGGAAAAAATCCCATATCTAAAGGATCTGGGCGTCAATGCCATTGAACTGATGCCAATTTTTGAATTTGATGAAATGAGTGATATGCGTATTTACAACGGTAAATTGCTGCTTGATTACTGGGGATATAACCCGGTTGCATTTTTTGCGCCCAATACTGCGTATTCGGCAGAACATGAACTGACGAATGAGGGCGATGAGCTGCGCCGTCTTGTGCGGGCGCTGCACAAAAATGGCATGGAAATTATTCTCGATGTCGTATTCAATCATACGGCGGAAGGAAACGAGGATGGTTCGATTTTTTCGTTCAAGGGCGTGGACAATTCGGTTTATTATCTGCTTGCCCCAGATGGAACGTATTATAACTTCAGCGGCTGTGGTAACTCAGTAAATTGCAATCATCCGATTGTCCATCAGATGATCGTTGAATGTCTGCGTTACTGGGTTATTGAATACCGTATCGATGGTTTCCGCTTTGATTTGGCATCCATTCTCGGGCGAAATGAGGATGGCACACCAATGCACAACCCGCCGCTGCTGGAATCGCTTGCAATCGACCCGCTGCTCAGTGATGTTAAGCTGATTGCAGAGGCATGGGATGCCGGCGGGCTGTATCAGGTTGGTTCGTTCCCGTCGCGCAGCAACCGCTGGGCAGAATGGAACGGAAAATACCGTGATGATGTGCGCTGTTTTCTGAAAGGAGACAGTGGTATGGCTACCCATACATCGTACCGTATTCTTGGCTCGCAGGATCTGTATCCGCCGACCAAGCGTGGTGAATGTGCATCGGTTAACTTTATTACCTGCCATGATGGCTTTACACTGAACGACCTGTATTCGTATAATACCAAGCATAATGAGGCGAATGGCTGGAATAACACGGATGGTGAGTCGAATAACAACAGCTGGAACTGTGGCCTCGAAGGAGAAACAGACAATCAGGAGATCAACAACCTGCGCCGCCGTCTGCAGAAGAATGCAGTTGCAGTGCTGATGTGCTCGCGCGGTACACCGATGTTTCTCGCAGGCGATGAATTTGGCAATACACAGTTTGGCAATAACAATGCTTATTGTCAGGACAACGAAATTTCATGGCTGGACTGGAGCCTGCTTGAGAAAAACCGGCCGCTGCATGATTTCTTCCGTTATATGATTCATTTCCGTAAAAAGCATCCGATTCTGCGCAGTCATACCAAGCCTGCGGAGAGCCGTTTCCCGGAAACCAGCTTGCATTCGAAAAATCCATGGGATGCAAATTATCAGGAGGATACGCGCGTCATTGGGGTAACGTTTGCAGGACGGAATGCGGACGATACTGCGGATGATATTGTGCATATTGTAATCAATTCGCACTGGGAGAGCCACCAGCTTTGTCTGCCGGATCTGCCGGAAGGAATGTACTGGCATATGGCTGTAAACACTTTTAATGGACCGGAAAATGATTGTATAGAAGATATCAAAGATATGCCATGTTCCCGCAGCGGCATTACTTGGATACAGCCGCGTACGGTACTGATTTTTGTGGCTGCTGAGCCGCAGCAATGACGGAACAGCAGCAGTTAAAGCAGGCGCTAGAAGCACTGTGTATCTGGTATCAGAAAGGACACCGTGATCTGCCATGGCGCAGGACAAAGGAACCATATCCGGTATGGATATCAGAAATTATGCTGCAGCAGACACGGGTGCAGGCGGTTATCCCGTATTTTGAGCGTTTCATGAAAGCCCTTCCCAATGTGCAGGCTCTGGCAGAGGTGCCTGAGGAACAGCTGCTTAAGCTGTGGGAAGGTCTGGGATATTATACCCGTGCACGCAGTCTGCAGAAGGCTGCACGGCTGGTCTGTGAGCAGTATCACGGTGAAATGCCCTGCACATATGAAAAATTGATCTCTCTGCCGGGAATTGGCCCGTATACAGCAGGGGCAATCGCATCCATTGCAGGCGGACAGAAATGTCCGGCTGTGGACGGCAATGTTCTGCGTGTAGTATCCCGGCTGTTTGCCAGGGAATGGGATATAAAAGCGCAGGCAGTCAAACGTCAGGCAGAAAATGAACTGCGGGAAGTGATGCCGGAGAATTGTCCTGGTGACTGTAATCAGGCATTGATGGAGCTTGGGGCAATGGTTTGCCTGCCAAATGGCGCACCATTGTGTGATTCCTGTCCGATTGCTGAGTATTGTCTTGCCAGAGAACGAGGAATACAGCAGTCTTTGCCGGTAAAGGCGCCGAAAAAAGTGCGTCCTGTGGAGAACAGAGTGGTTTGCCTGTTGTGGAAGGATGGCAGAATTGCGCTCCGTAAACGCCCGGGAAAAGGACTGCTTGCAAATCTGTGGGAATTTCCAAACTTTTTGGAGGGAAATGATTTGCAAGAGCAGCTTGGTGTAGCTGTGACAGACATCAAACCACTTCGCACTGCAAAGCATATTTTTACCCATCTGGAATGGCATATGACTGGTGTGGAAGCAAAAACCGAAGAAGGCGGATATTTCACATGGGTCAGTCCGGAGCAGTTGGAGCATGATATTGCGTTGCCAAGTGCATTTCGTGTCTATCGAACCATTGCTTTACAGAAGAAATGAGCTTATAATAATAGAGAAAAAGCCTGTGGTTTCAGATTCAGATAGGAAGGGATGGAAAACCATGAGAGAGTATTATTTTGGAATTGATGTCGGTGGAACAACCGTAAAGCTTGGACTTTACAGCGAAAAAAACGGTTGGATGGATAAATGGGAAATTGAAACCCGTACAGAAAACGGCGGAGAGAACATCCTGCCGGATATTGCTGCTGCTGTGAAGAAAGCAGAAGAAAAGCACAAGATCGATCATGCAGCTGTTGCCGGAATCGGCATTGGCGTGCCGGGACCGGTTTTGCAGGACGGCACGGTCAATGGCTGTGTGAACCTTGGCTGGGGTATCATTAATGTTTCCCAAAAGTTGGGAGAACTGACTGGATTGCCGGTTTATGCTGCAAATGATGCCAATATTGCAGCGCTCGGCGAGCAGTGGAAGGGTGCTGGCAGTGCATATCAGAGCCTGGCGTTGCTGACACTGGGCACTGGTGTTGGCGGCGGTGTCATTCTGGACGGTAAAATTGTTGCCGGTGTTCTTGGCGGTGCTGGTGAGGTTGGTCATATGCCTGTACTTACAGCTTCTCAGGATTCCTGTAATTGTGGAAAAGATGACTGTTTGGAGTTAGCAGGATCTGCCACCGGGCTGCTGCGTTATGCAAAGCACCGCTTGGAGGAAAGTGATCTGCCATCCTCTATGCGTGAGATTGAAAATCTGAGTGCGAAGGATGTTTGTGATTGCTGCGCAGCAGGTGATGCACTGGCAGGTGAGTGTATTGCACATGCAGCGGAAGCACTGGGCACGGCTATTGCGTGCATTGGTTGTGTCTTGAATCCGGAGGCATTTCTGTTTGGCGGCGGTATGGCAGCTGCAGGAGATATTCTTCTGGAGCCGATCCGTAAGGTCTACAATGAAAAAGTCTTCCCGCCGCTGCGCGGAACACCTGTCCTGCAGGCAATATTGGGCAATGAAGCCGGCATTACCGGTGGTGTCCGTCTGGTACAGGTATCACAGTAAAATAAAATTCAGGCCGTTCACAAAATTGTGGACGGTCTTTTTTCATGCATCGCTGCATACAATAGCAGGGAAGGAGGGATGCCGAATGATGGAGAACATTCGGAGTGCACTTGCCTGTGCAGGCATCTGTTTGGGGATATTTCTGACAGCACAGCTGCTGCGTACATGCGGTGCACTTTCCTTCCTGCCGGAAAGCAATGCAGGAAATGCAGTGGCTGTATTGGGGAATATGGCTGCGGAGGAAGGCTGGTCAGACGGACTGGTGGCTGTGTTTGCTGCCGTGGGAAAATGAAACAGAAGAAAGTATATGCGGCACCGTCTTTTTATATGTTCTGGGCAATTTTCTGCCTGCTGGATGAAGAAGGCGTGATGCCGCTGTTTCTCTGTGCAGCAGTCATCCATGAGCTGGGCCATGCAGCAGCCATTTATCTTTGTGGGGGAAAGATTGATGGAATTTGCCTTTGCATAACCGGGGCTGTTTTGAAACAGGGGCGGTGCCTTGGATATTGGGAGGAATGCCTGATTGCGCTGGCGGGGCCGCTTGCCGGACTGGCAGGGACATGGGTTCTTACAGCACTGGGATATCCGATGCTGGCGGGGGCAAACCTGCTGCTGTCTCTGTTTAATAGCCTCCCGCTGCTTCCGCTGGATGGCGGATGCGCGATAAAAAGTTTGGTTTGTATGCTTCCGCCGCCGGTAGCGGATGCAGGTTTGAAGCTGCTGCATGCATTTTCTGTGATTGCGGCTCTGGCGTTGACCGCTTTTGGAGCCGCATTGCTTTTTTATACCGGACAGAATGCGACAGCGCTGGTTGCGGGAGGATTTCTTTTATTTGCGAATATCGCATTCTTGCGCAATCGGGTTAAGTATGGTATGATTGAAACGAATCATACTGGGTGCCTGTCGGGAAACCGACGGAAACAGAGGTGATGAAAGTGTTCTCTGTCGGAGATCATGTGATTCATCCCCTGCATGGCGCAGGGACAATTACATCCATTACGATTCGCCAGAACGGAGGAAAACGTCAGAAATATTATGCCTTGCATTTGCTGCTGGATGATATTATTTTGTATATCCCAGTCACCTGCAGCCATCAGGTTGGCTTGCGGTACATTTGCAGCAGGCAGAAGGCAGTACAGATCATGGAAGGGAATTTTGGCGGGCTTCCGCCCCAGCCCTCTAGCTGGAACTGCCGTTACCGGGAAAATATGGAACGCATCCGTTCGGGAGATATCTGCAGTGTGACACAGGTTGTTATATGTCTTCGGATTCGAAACCGGCGGCGTGCACTGGCAGGCAGTGAGAAACGGCTTTTGGAATCTGCCGAGAAAATATTATATTCCGAGCTGATGCTGGCATCCGGCATGGGCAGGGAGGAAATATATAAAAAATTAGAGCCGCAGTGGAAAAGGCCGCGGCGATATTGAAATAGATTATTACGGGGAGCGGAAAGGACGAGACGTATGCTGAATTTATGGAAGAAGAAGCCGCAGGATGTACAGGAGCCGCGCGGCAAGCAGGTATATGCAATTATTCCAGCCGCCGGTTCCTCTCGCAGAATGGGCGGCGGAAATAAATTGGTCATGGAGCTTGGGGGACAGCCGATTTTGTGCCGGACATTACAGGTTTTTGAACGGTGCCAAGCGATTGACGGCATTATTTTGATATGCCGCAAGCAGGATCAGAAGATTTATGCGGGGCTGTGCGCTGACTGGAAGATCAGTAAGGTGATGCAGATTGTAGAAGGAGGCCCATCTAGGGAGCATTCTGTTCTCAATGGCATCATGGCGTGCAGCAGCCAGATTGGCTATGTTGCGATCCATGATGCAGCCCGTCCGCTGATCACAGAGGATATTATTACGGAAGCTGTGGAGCAGGCAAAGAAGGATTCTGCGGCGGCTCCGGCTGTACCATGCAAAGACAGCATCCAGCGCGTGAAAAAGGGACGGATGATCGAAAATATTGATCGTGAATCCATCATTGCAGTTCAGACACCGCAGTGTTTTGACATTGACCTGATCCGCGGCGCACTGACGAAAGCGATTGAAAGCAATACCAAACTGACGGATGATTGCGGCGCAGTGACGGCAATTGGACAACCTGTTACCATAACAAAAGGCAGCTATGAGAATATTAAAATCACCACACCGGAGGATGTTATTTTGGGTGAAGCCATTTTGAAAGGGAGAACGCGCAGATGAGAATCGGACATGGTTATGATGTACATCGGCTGGTGGAAGGGCGCAGATGTATCATAGGCGGTGTGGATATTCCCCATAAAAAGGGCCTGTTGGGACATAGCGATGCGGATGTGCTGACGCATGCCATTATGGATGCGCTATTGGGGGCTGCTGCACTCGGAGATATTGGACATCTGTTTCCGGATGATGACGAGGCGTTTCTCGGTGCAGACAGCCTTGTTCTGCTTCGCCGCGTGCGGGAGGTTTTGGCAGAGCATGGCTGGAAATTAGGCAATTTGGATGCGACAGTGATTGCACAGGCACCCAAAATGGCACCACATATCACTCACATGCGCGAGAATATTGCAAATTGTTTGCAGACGCATGTTGACAATGTAAGTATCAAGGCGACGACGGAAGAGCATCTGGGATTTACCGGCTCCGGCGAGGGTATCGCTGCACATGCAGTGTGCCTGATTGAGCCGCTCTGATACAATAGAAATTTGAATCGGTGGGGTAAATTGCCTGCACCGATTTTTTTCTATCCTGCGTTACATGGTACAGCGTGAAATAGATTTACGGGGGATAACAAGTAAAATGATATTTGTAAGATTTTTGCACAGATGTGAATACTTTCATTGCTGAAAGGCAACATTTGTGCTATACTACTTTTAGTATGGGTTCCGTTTGCTATTGCAGGAAAAAAGCTGCAATGCATGGCTACCCAAGCGGGGAGGACCGCCAAAATGAAACCGAGAATCCTGATTGATGCAGATGGCTGTCCGGTTGTTGATCTAACGGTACGGGTTGCAAAGGAATTTGGCGTGGAATGCCTGATTTTGTGTGACACATCCCATCATTTCGATAAGCCGGGGGCCAAAACACTGGTTTTTTCCAAAGGTGCAGACAGCGTGGATTTTGCACTTGTCAATCTGCTGCACCAGGGCGATATTGTTGTAACACAGGACTATGGGCTTGCAGCAATGTGCCTTGCACGCGGAGCAAGCGTGCTTCGGCAGGATGGGCTGGAATATACTGCTGATAATATGGATGCCTTGCTGATGGCGCGCCATACAGCAAAAAAAATCCGCCGCAGCGGCGGAAGATTGCACGGTACGGGAAAACGGTCTGGGAGCGAAGACCGACAATTTATACATGCGCTTCGCTGCGTGCTCGAGCACGCGAAATTCCCGCAGAAAACAGACACACAGGAGTGAGAAATATATGATAAAGCCGATCAACAAAAACATTTTCTTCCTTCAGCAGAAGGCAGAGCCGGCAACGCTGGCAGATGCACAGGTTATGCGTGACCTAATGGATACCATGCAGGCACATCAGATGGAATGCGCCGGTATGGCAGCCAATATGATTGGTGTGAATAAGCGCATTATTGTTGTCAATCTGGGTATGGTGAACCTGCTGATGGTGAATCCGGTTATCCTGCGTAAATCCGGCAAATATGAGACAGAAGAAGGCTGCCTGTCTCTGCCGGGAGAGCGTAAGACGATTCGTTATAAGGATATCGAGGTAGAATATCAGGATCAGAACATGCAGAAGCACAAACAAAAGTTTAGCGGTTGGGTTTCTGAAATTATCCAGCATGAGATGGATCATCTGGAGGGAATCCTGATTTAATATGGAGCAGAATAATGAAATGGACTGGTTGTTTTACCGGCTTTCCAAATCCAATTTCCGCAGCCGTTTTTACTTAAAACAGCAGGACAGGGAATATGTCTGGAAAAAAGGTATGGATACGATACGCAGCCATGCACAGGATTTTGTGCGCACAAGGCTGGCACCTGATGTGATCCCGAATGATGGGAAGCAGACGCCGATGCGTGGGCATCCTGCTTTTATCGCACAGCATGCCACGGGAACCTGCTGCCGTGGGTGCCTGTCCAAATGGTATCATATTCCGAAGGGAACCCAGCTGACGCAGGCGCAGCAGGATTATGTTGTGGATGTAATCATGGAATGGATTAACCGGCAGATGAAACGGTAAAAGGTTCCTTTTTGAAAAGCGTGTATAAGAATGCCGAAGCTGGGGGAGATCACCAGCTTCGGCATTTTTTACTCCCAGATGGAAAATTTGCAGCCGCAGTAATTTTGGCGGTACAGATTGTATTCTTTGGACAACTGTATGGAGCGCTTGTAGCCTTCTTTTTTCTTAAAGTCTCCGGGAAGCCATTCCATGTCATATTTTTTTGCAACCGCCTCCCCAATGGAATTGATCAGCGGGGCATTTTTATGCGGGCTGATAGTCAGTGTGGTGGTCAGCAGGCCGAAACCCTGCTCTTTTGCCAGCGCAGCCGTGTAATCCAGCCGCATTTCGAAGCATTTGGTACAGCGTGCGCCGCCTTCCGGATCTTCTTCCAGCCCTTTTACATAGTCAAAATAGCGGTCCGGATCATACGCGCAGGGGAAGGTAGGGATACCAAAAATCTCACACAGGCGGAGCTGCTCTGCCAGGCGGTGATCATACTCTTCTGGCGGATAGATATTTGGATTATAATAAAACAAAGTGATATCAAAATAATGTGACAGATATTCCATGACATAGCTGCTGCAGGGGCCGCAGCAGCTGTGCAGTGCAAGCCGTGGGCGCGTAGTCAGATGTTCAATGATGTTATCTAATTTTTTTTGATAGTTTTCCATGATAATGCTCCTTCCGGATAGTACTTATATTGTACATGGAAGATCAGAATCTGTCCACATGGGTAAGAAATTTCTGGCTTAAAACAAAACATATAATTACTGTAGGAAATATGAAAATTCCCCTTGACACAATCAGGAAAACGTGGTAGTATATATGCAGTTCAAGAAAAACCTACTTACTAAATAGGAAATATGTGAATAGAGGAACGTCATGAACAGAAAGATTTTTATTACGAAACGATATACCTTTTACGGGCGAATGTGCCGATGTTAACCGTATAAAAAAGAAACCATCCACACAAATTGTCCATAGAAAAAGGAGTATATATAATGAGCGAAAAGAATTTCCATTTTGAAACCCTGCAGCTTCACGTAGGTCAGGAGCAGGCTGACCCGACCACCGATGCAAGAGCTGTTCCGATTTACCAGACCACCTCTTATGTGTTCCATAACAGCGACCATGCACAGGCACGTTTCGGCCTTGCAGATGCAGGCAATATCTATGGCCGTCTGACAAACCCGACAGAAGACGTTTTTGAAAAGCGCATTGCAGCGCTGGAAGGCGGTGCCTCTGCTCTGGCAGTTGCATCTGGTGCAGCAGCACTGAGCTATACCTTTAAGACACTGGCGCAGAACGGTGACAACATCGTTGCCGCAAAGACCATTTATGGCGGCACCTACAATTACCTTGAGCACACTCTCCCGAAGGACGGTGTTACCACAAAGTTTATTGATCCAGATGACATTTCCAACTTCGAAAAGGCAATTGATGAGAACACCAAGGTGGTTTTCTTTGAGACACTGGGCAATCCAAACTCCAACCTGATTGATATTCAGGCAGTTGCTGATATCGCACATGCACACGGTATCCCAGTAGTCATTGATTCCACCTTTGCTACACCGTATCTGCTGCGTCCGTTCGAGTATGGCGCTGATATTGTAGTACATTCTGCAACCAAGTTCATTGGCGGACATGGCACTACACTGGGCGGTGTTATTGTTGAGAGCGGTAAGTTTGACTGGAAGGCTTCCGGCAGATTTGCAAATCTCGTAGACCCCGATCCGTCTTACCATGGCATCAGCTTTGTAGATGCATGCGGCCCGGCTGCATTCACCACCAAGATTCGTGCAATCCTGCTGCGTGATACCGGCGCAACACTTTCCCCGTTCAATGCATTCCTGCTGCTGCAGGGTCTGGAAACCCTGTCTCTGCGTGTGGAGCGTCATGTAGAAAATACCAAGAAGGTTCTGGAATACCTCCAGTCCCAGCCGCTGGTAGAATCCATCAACCATCCGTCTCTTGATCCAAAGTACAAAGAGCTGTATGACAAGTACTTCCCGAACGGCGCAGGTTCCATCTTTACTTTCAATATCAAGGGCGGCGAGAAGGAAGCAAAGAAGTTCATTGATTCCCTGCAGATATTCTCCATCCTGGCAAATGTAGCGGATGTAAAGTCTCTGGTTATTCATCCGGCAACTACAACCCATAGCCAGTGCACGGTAGAAGAGCTGGAGGATCAGGGTATCCATCCGAATACCATCCGTCTGTCTATTGGCACGGAGCATTATGAAGACATTATCTGGGATCTGGATCAGGCATTCAAGGCAGTAGAAGCGTAAAAAAAGCAACCAACATCTTTCTAATACAATACAAAGTCCTATTGCCGAAGCAGATATCTGCTTCGGCATCAATCCCTTATATTTAGAAAAGAGGCAGATTTTATTATGGCTATCAAGCAGAGCATTACAGAGTTAATTGGTGGAACACCGCTGCTGGAACTTACCAATTATGAAAAGAAGAACAATCTGAATGCAAAGATTGTTGCAAAGCTGGAATATTTTAATCCGGCTGGCAGTGTAAAGGATCGCGTAGCAAACGCTATGATCGCTGATGCAGAGGCTTCTGGCGTACTGAAGCCGGGTGCTACGATCATCGAGCCGACTTCCGGCAATACCGGCATTGGTCTGGCAGCTGTTGGTACAGCAAAGGGATATCATGTTATCCTGACTATGCCGGAGACCATGAGTATTGAACGCCGCAAGCTGGTAGCAGCTTATGGTGCTGAGGTTGTTCTGACCTCTGGCTCTGCTGGCATGAAGGGCGCAATTGCAAAAGCAGAGGAGCTGGAGCAGTCCATTGAAAATGCAGTTATCCTCGGACAGTTTGTCAATCCAGCAAATCCGAAGGTACACTATGAGACTACCGGCCCGGAAATCTGGAAGGATACGGAAGGCAAGGTTGATATTTTTGTTTCAGGCGTTGGTACTGGCGGCACAGTATCGGGTACCGGCAAGTATTTGAAGGAACAGAATCCAGAAGTCAAGGTCATTGCTGTTGAGCCGGCAACCTCTCCGGTGCTGTCAAAGGGTACAGCAGGTCCGCATAAGATTCAGGGTATTGGCGCTGGCTTTGTACCGGATACACTGGATACTGGTGTTTACGACGAGATTATTACCGTTGAAAATGAGGCTGCTTTTGCTGCAGGACGTGAGATTGCCAAGGAAGAGGGTATTTTGGTTGGCATTTCTTCCGGTGCAGCACTGTATGCAGCTGTTGAACTGGCAAAGAAACCGGAAAATGCAGGCAAGACCATAGTTGCACTGCTGCCGGATACTGGCGAACGTTATCTGTCCACAGCACTGTTCTCTGACTGAAAAATATAGTATAATAGACCCACAGCTAGGCTGTCCGAAGGTTTTCCAAAGGGGCTGGCTGTGGGATTTTTATATCATGCGAGGCTGTTTTTATGGAACATTTGATAGAACAACTGAGACACGAACAGGATTTACCGGATGAATCATTGATTCAGCTGATTGAGCGGGATGGCGATGATACTGTATTATTTCAGCATGCAGATCAGGTGCGCCGGGAACATTATGGTACGGATGTGTTTCTGCGTGGACTGATTGAATTTACCAATGTCTGTCAGAATGACTGCTATTACTGTGGCATTCGGAAAAGCAATCATCATACGGACCGTTACCGGCTGACACCGGAGCAAATTCTGACATGTTGTGAAAATGGCTATGAGATGGGATTTCGTACTTTTGTATTGCAGGGGGGAGAAGACCCACGGAATACAGATGAAGCAATTTGCTCTATTGTCGATCAGATTAAAAACAGATTTCCCGATTGTGCGGTTACATTGTCCATCGGCGAAAAGCCGAGGAGCAGTTATCAGGCATATTATGATGCGGGAGCAGACCGGTATCTTCTGCGGCATGAGACTGCTACAGATGCGCATTACCGCAAGTTGCATCCAGCAGAACTGAGTCTTGCAAACCGCAAGCGTTGTCTGTTCGATTTAAAGGAAATCGGTTATCAGGTAGGCGCAGGTTTTATGGTTGGCTCACCCGGACAGACGGCAAAGGAATTGGTGACTGATCTGCGTTTTTTGCAGCAGCTGCAGCCGGATATGATTGGTATTGGCCCATTTATTCCACATCATGAGACGCCATTTGCCCAGGAAAAGCAAGGCACTCTGGAATTGACGCTGCGTATGCTGTCCATACTCCGTTTGATGTTCCCATACGTCCTGCTTCCGGCAACAACAGCTTTGGGAACCATCAGCCCAATTGGCCGTGAACTGGGCTTAAAAGCCGGTGCAAATGTCATGATGCCAAATCTGACACCCAACGATGCAAGAAAGAATTATGATCTGTACGACAACAAAATCTGTATGGACGAGAATGCGGCAAAATGCAGACTTTGTCAGGAAGGTCGTGTACGCTCTGTGGGTTGTCAAATTGTCAGTGATCGCGGTGATGTGCGCCGATAATATGAAGAAATAACATTTGAGAAAGAGGGGGATCCGATATGGTATGTGCGAAACGTTTGGTACAAACCTTTTGTGATCTGGTTTCATTTGATAGCCCGTCCTATGGGGAACGGAATATTTGTGATTATTTGAAAAAATCACTGCAGCAGATCGGCTTAACAGTTACGGAAGATGCCGCTGCAGAAAAAATACATGGAAATGCCGGCAATCTATATGCTGTTCTTGCAGCAACGAAAGGTATGGAACAATTGCCTCCCCTGTTATTTTCCGGTCATATGGATACTGTTGAACCATCCAAGGGAAAACGGGCAGTTGTACATGAGGATGGGATGATTACATCTGATGGTAATACCGTGCTCGGAGCAGATGACTGCTCTGCATTAGCGGTCATTTTGGAGGCATTAACAGTTATCCAGGCAAATCAGCTTCCCCACCGTAGAATTGAAGTACTATTTTCTGTGGCAGAGGAAGCTTATTGTATCGGTATGGGCGCTTTTGATTACACCCAATTGCAGGCAAAGGAAGCCTATGTTCTCGATATGTCCGGCCCAGTAGGCGGTGCTGCATTGCAGGCGCCTACGATTCTGTCTTTTCAGATTACTGTACAGGGCAAAGCATCCCATGCAGGATTTATGCCGCAGGCAGGTGTGCATGCAATTGGTGTAGCAGTTTCTGCCCTGCAAAATCTGAAAAACGGCTGGCTCGACCAGGGGACAACACGGAATATTGGTACGATTTCCGGTGGAACAGCGACCAATATTGTACCGGAAAGCTGTGTGCTGACTGGAGAAATCCGCAGTTTTTCCCATGGTTCTGCGATGCAAGCACTGGAAGAAACAAAGCAGGCATTTGAAACTGCCGCAAAGCAGTACGGTGCGGTGGTTTCCATCACACATACCATTCATGTACATGCCTATCAAACACCGGAAAATCACCCCGTTGTCAAACGGTTTGAAACGGTTTGTGAAAAGCAGGGAATTGCCTGCAATTTGTGCAGCACAATGGGTGGCAGCGACAACAATCCGTTGTCCCAGCATGGTATGACGGGCATTGTGCTTGCCACAGCAATGAACAATGTACATTCCTGTTCGGAATATACAACGGTATCTGAACTGGAGCGGATTGCGGCAATCACAGTTGATTTGATGTGTGCGGAGGAATAGGATATATGAAGACACCGCTGCATTATCAGATTTCGGAATATGACTGTGGACCGACAACTATGATGAACGCTATGAGCTTTCTATTTACCAGAGAGCAGCTTTTGCCGGAAATTGTGCAGCATATTATGCTGTATAGTCTGGACGCCTACAATGCAAAGGGCGAAACAGGCAAAAGTGGTACATCCCGCATGGCAATGATGTTCCTTTCTAACTGGCTGAAGGAATTTGGTAAGGCCTGTCATTTCCCTATTGACTGCCAGTATTTATCCGGTTCCTCCGTGTATCTGGGAGGGATTAGCCAGCTGACCAATGCCTTGCACTGCAATGGGGCAGTCATTGTGCGGTTAAATTATGGCGGAGACCATTATGTGCTGTTGACAGGACAAGAGGGTGATCAGATATCTATGTTTGATCCGTATTTTCGCAAACGTCCGTTTATTCAAAAAGATATTATCCTGTTGGACGATGAACCATTTACCCGCAACCGGATTGTACCGGAAGCGCGGCTGAATGAAAAGCAGAAAAATGGCATTTATGCCCTTGGACCCACGGAATGCAGGGAAGCGATTCTGATTTTTAATCAGGATACCCGCTTGACTGCGGAATCAACAATAGAATATTTTATTTAATTTTAAGACAAAGAAAAGACACACAGCTGGAAATAGCAGTGTGTCTTTTTCACTTGGGTCATCGGAACGATTTATGAAATATTTATCCAAACAATGAAATGCACAGGGAAACAATCGGCAGCGTTAAGAGACAAGCTATGGTTGTCATCATGATTGCGCACACAGCGTAATCACCATCTGAACCACTCTCCTTTGCCAGCATTGGAACCATTTCGATTCCCGGGAGAGCTACAATAAATGCAAGTGTGCCTGCCATATCGTTTGTGATACCGATAGCGCTCATGACCAGGTAGCATGCAACCGGAAGTATAATCATTTTTATAATAATTCCGCCATAAAGCTCGCCGCATTTTAAAACCGGCCGTATGTCTGATGTACAGAGGATACCACCGATATAGATAAGAGCGAGCGGCATACTGGTACTTCCTATTGCTGCCAAAGCAGAAGAAAAGACTGCGGGAATATGTATTTCAGTGATAATGAAGATGGTTGCAAGAATGATAGCCAAGAGTGGGGGTGAAAGAAGATTTTTTAAATTGGCAAGAGATATTTTTGGCCTGTCATTGGAAACAGGTTTTGTCAGCAGCACGCCATACGTCCAGAAAAATATCTGGTCCACAATTGTGAAGATGGAAACATAAAGCAACGCAGTGTCGGGATAGATTGCAGCGACAAGGGGGATTCCCATGAAGCCGATATTTCCAAATATCAGGGATGCCCGGAATACATTTTTTCGGTTTCCCTGCAAGCGGAATGCCTTCTCGATCATTGCAGAGACGATAACTAGAATGATGTATAAAATAATAGCAATAGGAACGATCATTAAGCTGTCGATAAGGCTTTGTTTGGTGGCGCTGTTGACAGCATTGATAAAAATGTATGAGGGAAGGGATATCTGCATTACCAGCCTTGATACGGCTGCCAAGGAATGCGCATCAAAAATTTTGATCTTCATCGTGATAATTCCGATACAAATCAGTATAAGAAAAATTCCAATCTGTACCAGTGCGATAATAAATTGCTCCATTTCTATTCCTCCTTAAAATAAGAGAGCTGTGTAAATCTGTTTGGATTTACACAGCTCTCCTGCAACGCAACAGTTATTCTTTTGTGCTTGCTTTCCATTTGAATTATACTCATTATACATCAATTTTCAGCAAAAGAAAAGGCACTCCATACGGAATGCCTTTTTGGATGTGTCAAGTTGCTTAGCCGACGGCAGTTTCCTTTTTCTTTGGAACGATATGACGGCTTTTTTCGTTCATAATCAGCATCTGTAAACGGTTTTCTACATTGGCAAAGCTGGTATCCGGGTCGAGGTCAAGCGGAAGGATCTGCACACCCGGGAAATCCTCCTTGATCTGCTTGGTGACGCCGCGTCCGCAGATATGGTTCGGCAGACAGCCGAATGGCTGCAGAATAACGAAGGACTGCACGCCATCTGCTGCATATTCCTCGATTTCACCTGGAATCAGCCAGCCCTCACCGGAAAGGAAGGTACGGTTCAGAACACGGTCATTTTCGGATGCCAGCTCGGGCAGTGGAGTCGGAGCTTTATACAGCGGATGCTGGGATGCAATTTTATCCAGCATATTCTGGGAATAGGTAAACAGCTTTTCTGCGAAACGGTCAAATGCCGCCTGGCCAATCGGATATTTTACCTTCAGATTCTGCATTTCGTAGATACGGGACATGTAGTCTTTGCGGAATACATTGATCATACGCGGCAGGATGACTTCCAGGCCGTTGGATTCCAGATAACGTTCAATACCGAAATTAGAACCCGGATGGAAGGTAACCAGGTATTCGCCGGTGACAAATACACGCGGGCGCGGTTCACTGCGGTCATATTTGATCTGGCAGAAGCGTTTGATGCCTTTTTTGTAAGCATCGACCAGCTGAGAAATACCATGCTGGATTGCTTCGGCGCATTCATCAATGGTTTCATCAAAGATCCGGTCGGTTTCTCCTGCATTGCATTCATAGGGGCGAATCTGACGGCGCAATTCCTCCAGAATATCCATCACTTCAATAATCCACAGACATTTTACATTGAACATTGCACCGAGACGGATATCCGGATGCATTTCCTTGGAATCAATCGGGTCAGTAGAGACAATCGGCACCTGTTGGAATCCTGCCGCATCCAATGCACGGCGAAGCAGTGCAGAATAATGGGACAGACGGCAGTCACCTTGATATTTTGCCATACCAATAGAAACCTGGTCGAGCGGATATTTACCGCTCTGCAATGCCGAAATTGCTTCACCAATACACATCTGTGCTGGGAAACAGGTATCATTGTGGACATATTTTTTGCCGAGCTGAATTTCATGGATCGAGCCCAGAGGAAGCGGTTCTGCCTTCACGCCTTCTTTGCACAATACGCCACTGAGCAGCTTGCAGAAAGCAACCGAAACATTTGGCACCAAAACCGTGCGGACTGCCTTGTCCTCCTTGCGGAATTTTGCTGGATAGGCGTCACCCAACGGTTTAAATTCTAATTTTTCCTGCTTTGCACGGCGTGCAGCAACGGTTTGCAGGAAAGATTGTACACGAATGTTCAACGAGTTTGCAGCGCCGCCCTCATCCAGTTTCAGAATCAATGGAGCTTTACCGGAGGTTTCCAGCATAATGCGGGTAATTTCATCTGACAGAATAGCATCATGCCCACAGCCGAAGCTTACAATCTGGACATATTCCAAATGCGGTGACATAGAAGCCAGCATAGCGCCGGAAAGCATTCGGGTATGGAAATTGTTCGTAACCTCCGCACGGGTATAACGTAAGTCAACCTGATTCAGCTCCGGCAGAGAATCAACTGTGATGACCGGAACACCTGCCTTGGTAAAGACACGGGACAGGTCATGACATACCAGCGGGTCATTGTGATATGGACGTCCGGCAAGGACAACGGCAAAGGAGTTTTGTTTTTCTGCCTTCTTGATAATGTCTTGTGCAGTTTCACGCAGCTTTTTGCGGAAATGCAGCAGAACCGCCTCACCCTGATGGAACGCATCCATAATTTCCTTTTTCTTTAAGCCATATTCCTTCTGGAAGAACATGACAATCTGACGGATACGGTCCTCCTTGGTATGCCAGTGGAACATAGGATAATCGAATTTTACATTCCATTGCTTTTCCGGTTCATCGGAACTGTTGACAATATGCGGATAACCTTTGAGGACAGCGCATACATAGTTGCTCTCTCCATTTTTATCGTCCGGCGGCATTTCCATCACCATGGGCATGAAAATACGGTCAACACCCTGCTCAGCCAGGTCTTTGACGTGGCCGTGGGTTAGTTTTGCAGGGAAGCACACGGTATCCGATGCAACAGACGGAATACCCTGTTCATACAGCGGGCGGGAGCTTGGATGGGACAGCTTGGTTTTATAGCCCAGCGCATGGAAGAATGTTGTCCAGAACGGCATACTGTCCCAAAATTCCAGCGTGCGTGGTAGTCCGATGGTGATATTTTTATCTGGGCTGATCTGTTTATATTCATAATTTTGAAACAGCATCAGTTCACGAATCAGGAACATATCCGGCGCTGTTTTCACTTCCTGTCTCTGTGGTTTATCTTCCAGGACTTCACCACGCGGGCAGCGGTTGCCAGTCACAAAAGCAGTGCCATTGGAGAACTGTACAACCGTACGGCTGCAGTGGTTGGCACAGTGTGGGCAAGGGAAGTTTTCCTTCTGCGTGTAATCAAAATCCGGCAGGGCCGAAAAGCCGATAAAGCTGCTTGTATTGGCCTTTTGGGATTGCATGTGCTCCTTAGTCAAAAGGGCTGCGCCAATCGCACCCATTTCGCCGGAATACGGTGCGCGGGTAACCTCACGACCAAGATACTGCTCCAAAGCACGCAGAACAGCATCATTTTTAAAAGTACCACCCTGTACAACAATATGTTCGCCGAGTTCGTCTGTGTTTGAGATACGGACAACCTTGGTGAAGACATTTTCAATGATAGAACGGCACAGACCAGCCATGATATCCTCTGGACTGCGTCCGTTTTTCTGTTCGGTAATGATGGTACTATTCATGAATACCGTGCAGCGGCTGCCGAGATCAGCGGGATGCTGGGAACGGAATGCCATGTCTGCGATCTGTTCGACCGGAATACCGAGCGAAACCGCGAAATTTTCAAGGAAAGAACCGCAGCCGGAGGAGCAGGCTTCATTGAGTGTAATATTGGTGACAATATCACCGGAAATCCAAATTGCTTTCATATCCTGACCGCCAATGTCGAGGATAAAGCTGACATCTCGTACATATTTCTTTGCAGCAGCGGCATGGGCAACGGTTTCAACGGTATGATAATCTGCCCCAAATGCCTTGGCAAGCATCATCTCACCGTAACCGGTGGTGCCAAGACCCAGGACTTCCAGGTCAACACCCATAGCGGCATATTTTTTATGCATTTCGATCAAGCCCTGACGAATGACACGAATCGGATCACCACGATTGTTAGAATAGAAACGGTCAATGACATGCTCTTTTTCATCCATCAATACGAGCTTGGAGGTGGTACTTCCGGCATCTACGCCGATGTAGACCCGCAGTGTATCTCCTCTGTCCAGCAGCGGCTTATCCAGTTGGGGAGGAGAATGACGTTTAATCCATTCGACGCACGCTGCATCGCTGTCAAAATAGCGTTTGGTGTTGGATATATTTTCCTGTTTGGGTTGATGGATTGCCGTATTCAGTGCCTCAATGGCATCCGGCAGAAGTATGCTGTCGGTTTCTGTTGTTTCTGAAAACAGCTCATCAATTGCGAGTGCGGCACCTTCTGCAACAATGGTATCAGAGTTTTCCGGTCGGATGATATCCTCTGACCGAAGCTGCAGACGTTCTGCAAAGGCCTCAACCAACGTCGGATTAAAGGTCAGCGGACCGCCTTCAAAAATAATCGGCGCCTGTAATTTCAGGCCCTGTGCCAGGCCACCGATGGTTTGCTTGACAATGGCATGAAAAGCGGAGAGCGCAATGTCTGCTTTGGTGCCGCCCTGGTTCAGGATAGACTGGATGTCAGTCTTGGCGAATACGCCGCAGCGGCCGGAGATGCTGTGTACTGTAGTGCCCTGTGCTGCCAGCGCTTCAAAATGTTCGGTAGGTGTTTTCAGTAATGCTGCAATTTCGTCAATGAATGCGCCCGTACCGCCAGCACAGCTGCCGTTCATGCGCATATCGGAGGCCACCAAACGTTCGGCAGCTTCATCATAATAGAAGAAAATAATTTTTGCATCCTGACCGCCGAGCTCAATCGCAGTGCGTGCCTGCGGATATAATGTACGTACAGCGGAAGCATTTGCCACAACTTCCTGCACATAATGTGCACCAATCCGTTCTGCGATAGGCTTGCCGCCGGAGCCGCAGACAGCAACGCGGAAACTATGGTCCGGGAATGCCGTATTGACTTCCTGCAGCAGCTTGCGGATCGCACGAGCCTGCTCAGCGTGATGGCGTCGGTACTGGGAAAATAGTATCTCAGTACTGCCCGGTTTGAGAACAACAGCCTTGACGGTGGTAGAACCAATATCAAGGCCGAGGCAAAGTGAATTGTTTTTGTTGGACATAAAAGAAAACCTCTATATACAAATCAAAAGAATGAAAAGAAATCCTGTCGATTTTAGTCGGAGGATTTTAAATTATTATAGCACGCTGTTCTGCTAAAAGTATGTGCATATTTTAATGAAAACTGTAAACTTTTGGATATATATGGAACATTTTCTGGTTTACATTTGATCTTCCGGATGCTGCATGTTATGATAAAATAAAAACTGACCGTCAGACAGAGAACGGAGGCAGGAATAGCATGGAACGGCTGATTTTTCATATTGATGTCAACAGCGCATACCTTTCCTGGGAGGCTGCAAGGCGGGTGAAAGCAGGAGAGGAAGATTTGCGGCTGATTCCGTCCTGTATTGGTGGAAACCCGGAAAAGCGTACCGGTGTTGTGCTGGCGAAATCTATTCCGGCAAAGAAATTCGGTATACGAACAGGTGAGCCAATGGGAATGGCGCTGCGGAAGTGCCCAAACCTAAAAATAGCCGCGCCGGATTTCCGGCTGTATGAGAAATGCTCCCATGCCTTTATGGATATCTGCCGGAGCTATGCGCCGGTTTTGGAGAAATTTTCGATAGATGAATGCTTTTTGGATATGACAGGAACCGGGACGATTTACCCGGACCCGATTGCCGTTGCCTGTGAAATCAAGGATAAAATCCGGGACACACTGGGATTTACGGTAAATATCGGTGTCGGCTCAAATAAGCTGCTGGCAAAGATGGCGAGTGATTTTGAAAAGCCGGATAAGGTGCATACACTGTTTTCCAGCGAAATCAGGTCAAAGCTTTGGCCGCTGCCTGTCGGTGACCTGCTGACTGTGGGCGATACAACAGTACAGAAGCTGCAGAAGGCACGTATTTTTACCATTGGGGATCTAGCGCAGCGGGATGTCCGGTGGATTCAGGCTTTGACTGGCAATAAGCTGGGCATGCAGCTGCACTGTTATGCCAACGGCATAGATGATTCACCGGTACAGACACAGCAGCAGGAAGCAAAGGGCTACAGCGTTTCCACAACGCTGGAAAACAATGTGACAGCTGTGGAGCAGGCAAATCGGATTTTTCTGACGTTGGCGGACAGTGTGGCATCCCGGATGCGTGCTGACCATGCGAAGGCATATTGCGTTGCGGTGAGCATCCGTTCCAACGATTTCAAAAACCGTTCGCACCAGCATAAGCTGGAAATTCCAACAGATATTACTTCGGAAATTTATGCGATTGCAAGAGATTTATTCGCGGAGCTGTGGGATAAAAAAACACCGCTGCGCCTGCTGGGATTGTCCCTTTCTGAAATCACCAGGGAGGATATGGAGCAGCTGACGTTGTTCCCGGACAGACAGAAGGAAAAAGCACGGAAGCTGGATAAAGCTGTGGATGCCATACGGAACAAATATGGTGTCGATACCATTACGCATGGCTCTGTTTATGGTTCGTCAAAAAAGGTTGGAAAGAAGTACCGTGCACAACTGGAGCAGAAAAAACACCATAATCTATAGATTTGCGGACAAAAAAGCGAGTGGGATTTTAAACCACTCGCTTTGCTTTTATGTATGAGATCACAGACGTTGTTCTTTGTTTCGCATGTCCTGCATTTCAAAGTGGATCATGATGACTGCTACAATAGCAGCAACGCCGTCCGCAATTGGACCGGAGAACAGAATACCATCCATTCCGAAGAATAAGGGCAGAATCAGAATCAGCGGAAGCAGGAAAAGAATCTGCCGTGTCATAGACAGGAACATACCTTTTTTTGGTTTGCCGATTGCGGTAAAGAAGGTAGACGAAATCGGCTGCAGGCAGTTAACAAAAGTACAGAAGAAATAAATGCGAAAATAGGAAATTGCAAACTGGAAATATAAGTCATCGCCGGAACCGAACACAGAAATAATCTGCCGTGGGAAAAGCTGGAATACCACAAAAGACAGGATGGAAATGATAAAACCGGTTCGGATTGCCAGACCATAAACCTGACGGACGCGGGAATACTGTTTTGCACCATAATTGAAGCTTGCAATCGGCTGAATGGACTGTGCCAGACCAATGATGACAGAAAAGAAGATCTGATTGACCTTGGTGATGATGCCTGCGCAGGCAAGCGGGATCGATTCGCCATAAATCGAAAGTGCACCATAATAGGTCAGAGACTTGTTGAGTGCAATCTGCACGATGGTCATGGCAATCTGGTTGAAACAGGATGCTGCACCCAGGGACATAACCCAGCTGATGTTTTCCCAACGCGGACGCAGATGCTTGCGTTCCAGCTTTACGGTTTTATAGTGGCAAAGATAATAGATTGCCATACATCCTGAGATAAACTGACCGATAATTGTAGCAAGTCCGGCGCCAGCCATACCCCAGCCAAAGCCGAAGATGAATAACGGGTCAAGAATTGTATTGATGACGGCACCAGTCAGATTGCATGCCATTGTAAAACGGGGGCTGCCGTCAGCACGAATCAGATGCCCGCCGCCAGTTGCCAGAATCAGAAATGGAAAGCCAATGGACGTAATGCCTGTATAGGTTTTGGCATAGCCGAGCACATTATCCGGGGAACCAAAGAACTGCAGCATAGGTGTCAGGAAAAGATGTGCAATAATGCACAGGATGATGCCACAGGAAGCAAGCATAGTGGCAGCATTGCCGATGTAGTAAACAGCCCGCTTCGGGTCGCCGCGGCCCATTGTCAGGTTGAATGCTGAGGCACCACCGATGCCGAACAGCAGAGAAACGGCAACGCAGATGGTGGTAAGTGGAAAAGAAACGTTGGTGGCAGCGTTTCCGAGTTCACCGATGCTCTGTCCGATAAAGATCTGATCGACAATGTTATATAATGCACTGACCAGCATGGCAATGATGCTTGGAATGGCAAAATTGCGCAGCAGGCGGCTGATTTTTTCCACTTTTAGTGGATTTTCTCGAAATTCTTCCAATTGATGCAAACTCCTTTCAGAATGGGGAAGACGTAAAAAATGCGTAAAGCCCGAAAGGGTTTACGCGGTCTATTATTTTGTCAGTTTAACAAATGAAAGTGAAAAAGTCAAGATGATGTTAAAAAATGCACTGCCACTGGCAGTGCATTGGAAAATCAAGGCATATCAGAAAGATTGTGAAAACGTTTTTTCAGCATCGGTGTCAAGATGCAGGCAACGCAGATTCCCAGCAAAATGCCGCCCAGGACATCACTTGGAAAATGTACATAACAATACAGGCGGGAAAAGGCGATCAGTGCTGCCAGAACGTATGCTGCGATACCGGCACGTTTATTGTTTTGGAACAATGCAGTGGATGCAGTAAACGAGGAAGCTGAGTGTCCGGAGGGGAAAGATACGGAGTGCGGAATAGAAATCAGCATATTTTTCATCGGCTGAACGACGCAGGGACGCTGCCGCGGGAACAGATGCTTAATCAGGCCTTCTCCAAGCAGGCAGTCGACAGCCAGGCAGACCAGCATGCAGATACCCCAAATACGTGTTTTGCGTGGAATGAGCAGAATGACACCGAGTACAATCCAGAACCAGCCCTTATCGCCTAAATGGGTGATAAAGGGAAGAACCGTATCGAGAAATGCGCAGCGCACATGCTCTTGAATCCAGAATAAAATGGAAAAATCAAGGGATGTAATGGAAGCAAGCATAGTGCGTACCTCTTAGGACAGGAACTGGAACAGTCCAACAACGCCGCGGGATGCCAGTGTCATAATAATTCCTGCGGTCAGGACGCCACAAATGACAGCTGGAAAGGACTTTTTCGGCGGAACCTCCAGCAGGGATGCAATGACAGAACCGGACCAGGCACCGGTACCCGGCAGTGGAATGCCGACGAACAGCCATAAGCCATAAAATGCAAATTTCTGGATAGTATCTGATTTGTTCATCAGGTGGCGTTCATACCAGCTTGTGAATTTGGAAAGGAACGGCAGCGTTTTCAGCCATGCTATCAGTTTTTTGCCAAAAATCAAAATAAATGGGATGGGAATCAGATTGCCGACAATACTCAGCAGCAGGACGTTCAGCCATGGCAGGCCAAAGGCTGTGCCCACAATGACGGAGCCACGCAGTTCAATGAGCGGAATCATGGATACAATGAAAACGGCACCATAAGCACTGATATGTGCAGCAAGAAAATTAAAAATTGTACTTATCATTGGTTAAAAACTCCTCGGATGAAAAAGTATGGGGACTTTTTGAAATATGTGGGTATAGTATACCACAAATGCCGCTAAGGGGATGCGTAAAACTGTAAAAATTCTGGAAATTCTGAAGGTATATCCAGAAGGAAAATGTGTGCAAAATCATGAAAAGAACAGGAAAATTTCATGTAGAAAGCATTGGCACAGTTGCAAGAAGGCATTCAATGTGATAAAATCAACTATAAGCGTATTCTTTTACATCAAAAGTTTATATTAAAAAATGAATCGACAGGAGAGATTTGTCATGGAATATAAAATCGCTGATCATATTGCGGCTATGAAGCCGTCTGCTATTCGAGAAATTTTCAAGGTTCTTGTTGATCCGGAGGTAATTGCACTGTCTGCCGGATCTCCAGACCCGGGTTCTTATCCGGTCAAGGAAATGGCAGCAATCGGCAATGACATTTTTGCAAACAATCTGGTTACAACCCTGCAGTATGGCACGACGGAGGGCTATACCCCGTTGCGCGAACAGACCAAAAAGCGCCTAAAGGAAAAGTATCAGACCGGAACAGAGGATGATGACGTTCTCATCACCACTGGCGGTCAGCAGACCATCAGCCTGTTCACCCAGACCATGATTAACCGCGGTGATGTGATTGTTTGTGAAGAGCCGAGCTTTATCGGCGCACTGAATGCATTCCGCAGCTTTGGCGCCGAATTGAAGGGCGTACCGATGGATGAAGACGGTATGCGTATGGACAAGCTGGAGGAAGTGCTGTCTACCACGGAAAATGTTAAGTTTATTTACGTTATCCCAACATTCCAGAATCCGTCGGGACGTACCATGACGCTGGAACGCCGCAAGGAGCTGCTGGAGATTGCAAAAAAGTATGATGTTCTGATTTTGGAGGACAACCCGTATTTCGAGCTGCGTTACGAGGGAGAGCCGGTTGCAACCGTCAAGTCTATGGATACCGAAGGCCGTGTTGTTTATGCAGGCTCCTATTCCAAGGTTTTGTCTCCTGGTATGCGTATCGGCTTCTGCCTGGCAAACAAGGACGTTATCAACCGTATGGTAGTTTGCAAGCAGGTAAGCGATGTACATACGAACATGTACTTCCAGATGCTGGTTTCCCAGTATCTTGCTACTTATGATCTGGATGCACATATTCAGGATATCTGCGCGCTGCACAAGATAAAGCGCGACGCTATGCTGGCAGGCCTTGAAAAGTATGTTGACAAACGCGTTACCTTTACACATCCGAATGGCGGCCTGTTTATCTGGGGCGAGCTGCCGGAAGGCTATGACAGCTTCCTGCTGTGTAAGGAGATCACCAAAAAGAAGGTTGCATGCGTACCGGGCAATGCATTTGCTACCGATGAGGACGCAATTTGCAATGGCTTCCGTATGAACTTCTCTATGCCGAGTCTGGAAAATATTGAAATCGCATGCCAGCGCATTGGCGAAACGGTTGCAGAATTCCTGAAGTAATCTGCGCCGCCTGATCTGAGGTGCTATATGGATGAAATTTATCTGGTTGTGATCAAGGTTCTGGTGGCGTTTTTTGCGGCAGGCATTTTGTCTTTCCTTTTTACACCACCCGTTAAGAAGCTTGCACACCGTATTGGCGCGATTGATATCCCAAAGGATTCGCGCCGGATGCATAAAAAACCGATTCCGCGTCTGGGTGGCCTTGCGATTTATTTGAGCTTTGTTATCGTTAGCCTGCTGATGGGGCAGTGGACGATGCAGAGTTTTACCATTTTGATTGGTTCGGCGATGATCGTTGTTCTTGGCATTTTTGATGACCGCAATGCGCTGGGAGCAAAGTTCAAGTTCGGCATCCAATTGGTCGCTGCAGCAGTTCCGGTTATTTTCGGAAATCTGCGTATTGAGCTGATTACCAACCCGAACATACTGAGTAACGAATTGTATCTGCATTTTGGCGTGCTGTCTATTCCGATTACCATCATCTGGATTGTCGCTATTACAAACGCGGTAAACCTGATTGACGGCCTGGACGGACTGGCGGTCGGTGTTTCCGCAATTGCGTGCATGACTATGCTGGCGGTATCTCTTTTGATCGGTGAAATTCCGATTGCTATTCTTCTGGCTGTACTGGCAGGCGCGTGTGTTGGATTTATGCCGTTTAATCTGAATCCGGCAAGCATTTTCATGGGAGATACTGGTTCTACGTTTCTGGGCTTTATGCTGGCTACGCTGTCGATTCAGGGCATGTTCAAGGTATATGCAATTATTTCCTTTGCTGTCCCGTTCCTGATTCTTGGACTGCCGATTTTTGATACGGCGTTTGCATTTACGCGCCGCATCCTGTCGGGCAGAAGTCCGTTTTCGCCGGATCGTGGTCATGTCCATCACAGATTGATTGACATGGGCTTTAACCAGAAGCAGACGGTAGCGATTCTCTATATCATTTCAACAATCCTCGGGCTTCTGGCAGTTGTGCTGACAACCTCCGGTGAGTTCCGTGCGATCGTTATGGTAGCAGTTGTGCTGATTGCCATTGTCATTGGCGGTATCGTTTACCTCTCCACCGAGAAACGGAAAATGAAGTTCCATGAACAGCAGCTGCGGGATGAACTGCGCAAGCGTGAAAAAGCTGCAGAAGAAAAACATTCTGAACAGAAGCCGTAATTGCGGAGGATTTGAGAATGAAAACAATCAAAGTAATGACTGTCTTCGGTACACGGCCGGAGGCAATAAAAATGGCTCCGCTGGTACATGAGCTGGAGCGCACAGAAGGTGTGGAGTCCATTGTCTGCGTTACCGCACAGCATCGTCAGATGCTGGACCAGGTTATGGATATTTTCAAACTGAAGGCTGACTATGATCTGGATATCATGCAGCCGCGCCAGACACTGGCGACGATTACAACCAAGTCTCTGACTGGTTTGGATGAAGTGCTGGAGCAGGCAAAGCCGGATATTGTCCTGGTACATGGCGATACATCGACAACCTTTGCTGGGGCGCTGGCGGCCTTTTATCACAAGATTCCGGTGGGCCATGTGGAAGCTGGCCTGCGCACATTTGACAAGTATTCCCCATTCCCGGAGGAAATGAACCGGAAGCTGACGGGACAGATTGCAGAACTGCATTTTGCTCCAACAGAGCGAAACCGCAGGAATCTGGCAGCTGAGGGTATTACAGATGGTGTCATTGTATGCGGCAATACTGTTGTCGATGCAATTCATTCCACAGTTTGTTCGAATTTCATCTTCCGGGATGAAGTGCTGAATACGCTGGATTATATGGGACGGCGTGTGATTCTGGTAACGGCACATCGCCGTGAAAATTATGGAGAGCCGATGGAAAACATTATGCGTGCTCTCCGCCGCCTGGCAGATGCATATGAGGATATTGACATTGTGTATCCGGTACATCTCAGTCCGTATGTGCGTGAGACCGCCGCAACGTATTTGTCCGGTCATGACCGCATTCATCTGATTGAGCCGTTGGCTGTGGATGAAATGCACAACCTGATGGGACGCAGCTTTATGGTTCTGACAGATTCCGGCGGACTGCAGGAGGAAGCGCCGAGCCTTGGCAAGCCGGTTCTCGTTTTGCGCCGTGAGACAGAACGACCAGAGGCAATTGAAGCCGGTACGGTACGTCTGGCAGGAGTGGATGAGGAAACCATCTATTCTATGGCATGCACATTGCTGGATCATGAGGAAGAATATCAAAAGATGGCACATGCGGTCAATCCGTATGGCGATGGGCAGACTTCCCGGCGTATTGTGCAGATGATTCGCTGCCATTTCGGTCAGATTTCCGAGAAGCCGGATGAATTCTGTCCGTAAAAGAGGTTCTTTGATGGAAGATAAGACTGATATTGCTGCGCGTGGTAAAAGGCTGCGGCATACCGGGCTGATTGTATTTGCCTGTGCTGTTTTACTTGCTGTTGTTTTGGCGCTGTGCCTCGGTGGAAAAGGCTCAGGAATTGCACTTCCGGCGGGGAGTGCAGAACTCTACGATGTAACGGAACAGACCGGATACCAGCGTACGGATGCCAATATCACCGTTGATAATGTGCAGCAGGTAATTGCAAGCATGCGTCGGCCTGATGCCTATACGGCATCAGTAACCAATACCCTGTATTGGAGCGGAAGCTGGGAAACCATCTATGCCATGCAGTATGTCCGCGATGGTGTCTGCCTGACTGGTTACTTTAATTCAGAAGGCAATATGGAGCGCTATGAAGCAGTCAAAGATGATATATATTATGCATGGCGTAATGGCGGCGCAACACAGTACAGCGGCTCTGCCGGGACGGTTTCTGCGGATGATATGAGTATGATTCCGACATATGAAACTGTGGTGCAGGAGGAAAAGACGGATATTCTTGCTGCTGGTGAACGCACAGTGAACGGAGAAGCGTGTATTTATGTCACTGTAAATGATACCGACACGGGATATAGCCTGACCTATTGGGTATCTGCTGTGAGCGGTTTGCTGGTTCAGGCGGATTATAACCGCGGCAGTGAGCTGGTTCGCAGTGTTGTGATTGACAATATCCAACAGGAGGAACCGATGGAGGCATTGTTTCTGCTACCGGATGGAAGTTCCCTGCTGGCAAATGAGGCTGAATAATAGAAAAGGACGGATTGCAGCAATGCGCCGTCCTTTTTGACGGAATGAGGAGAAAACAATGGATTGGATTTGGAGCGATTTTGGCTGTCTGCCAAAGGAAGCACGCCGGATTCGCGAAGCAGTTTTTATGCAAGAGCAGGGCTTCTGCCAGGAATTTGATGATGTGGATGCAAAGAGCTGGCATGTTTTGCTTCGCCGGAATGGTGCTGTGATCGGTACAGCCCGGATGTTTTCAGAGGATGGAAATCATTCCATGCATGTTGGACGTGTTGCGGTATTGAAGAAGGAACGCGGCGGTGGAAGCGGTTCGATGCTGCTGACCGCCTGCTGTGAAAAAGCGGCACAGCTTGGCGTGCAAAAGATTATTCTCGGCGCACAATGTAGAGCAATGAAATTTTATGAAAAAAACGGGTTTCAGCCTTTTGGAGATATCTATGATGACGAAGGCTGCCCGCATCAGATGATGGAGAAGAAAATATGACTTATTTGGATATTTCACCGGAGATCCGCCAGCTTGGCAGGGATGCTGAGCTGGCAGTTCGTCCGTATTTTAATGAGATTGATGGAATCAGCGAACACAATACCGAAAAGGTTCTGGCTGCATTTGCCAAGAACCGTGTCGCAGAAGCTATGTTCGCCGGAACCACTGGTTATGGCTACGATGACAAGGGTCGTGATACCCTGGATGAGATTTATGCTGATATTTTTGGTGCAGAAGCTGCACTCGTGCGTATTGGCTTTGTCAATGGCACACATGCGCTCTGCTGTGCGATGTTTTCCGCAGTCAAAACTGGGGATGTGGTATTATCGGCAACTGGTCCGGCATATGACACCCTGATGAATACCATCAATGGTGATATGGCAGGCAGTATGAAGCAGTATGGTATTGGTTACCGTCAGGTAGAGATGAAGGACGGCTTGCCAGATATTCCAGCAATTGTAGAAGCCGCTAAGGCACCAGATGTCAAGCTGGTATTTATCCAGCGCAGTAAGGGCTATGCAGTCCGTGAAACATTATCCTGTGAACAGATTGGAGAGGTCTGCACAGCAGTACATGCAGCAAATCCGGATGCAGTCATCATGGTGGATAACTGCTATGGTGAATTTGTAGAAGAACGGGAGCCGACGCAGGTTGGCGCAGATATCATTGCGGGCTCTCTTATCAAGAATCCGGGCGGCGGGCTTGCACCGACGGGCGGCTATATTGCCGGAAGGAAGGATCTTGTGGAAAATGCTTCTTATCGGCTGACTGCACCGGGAATCGGCGGCGAATGCGGCTGCACCATGGGACAGAACCGACTGCTGTATCAGGGCCTGTTTTTAGCGCCGCATACCACGGCACAGGCGTTAAAAACTGCAATTTTCGGTGCAAAGGTGATGCAGATGATGGGTTTTGAAGTGCATCCGCTTCCTGAAGATACCCGTCATGATATTATCCAGACGATTGCATTTGGCGCACCGGAACCGCTGTGCAGATTCTGTGAGGGCATCCAGGCGGGGGCACCGGTGGATTCCTTTGTGACACCTGTACCGTGGGCGATGCCGGGATACGACGATGAGGTAATCATGGCGGCTGGTGCATTTGTTCAAGGTGCTTCCATTGAGTTGTCTGCTGATGCACCGATGCGCGAACCATATGTCTGCTATATGCAGGGTGGCTTAACATATCCATCCGGCAAAGCTGGTATTTTGCTGGCGGCGGAAAAAATCCGTCAGGCAGGATATGGAAAATAATGCAAATAAAAGGCCTTTTTGATCAAAAATAGAGGATTTTCTTGTGATATTACCTTTATTGTGGTACACTAAAGATGTATGTTGACGTAGTGGAGGTTCGCATGATTATTCTTGGTATTGACCCGGGGTATGCGACTGTCGGATATGGTGTGGTACAATTTGAACGCAATCAGTTTACCCATATCCGCCATGGTGCGATTACAACACCCGCTGGTGTGGCACTGCATCTGCGCCTGAAGGAAATTTATAATGACATGCTAACGCTGCTGGACACATTCAAACCGGATGCTGTCGCAGTGGAGGAGCTGTTTTTTAATACCAATATTACGACTGGCATTCAGGTTGGACATGCCCGTGGCGTGATTTTGCTCGCGTGTGCCCAAAGGGGAATTACCCCGGCGGAATATACGCCGTCGCAGGTCAAGCAGTCTGTTGTAGGTTACGGTAAGGCGGAAAAGCGGCAGGTTATGGAAATGACCCGGATTATGCTAAAGCTCAATCGCATGCCGCGGCCAGATGACGCTGCAGATGCCCTTGCATTGGCTGTTTGTCACGCACATGCAGAAGACTCCCAGCTGGTAAAGAAAAAGCTGCAGCAGTTTGAAATCAATGCAGGCGGCAAATAACAAAGCTTTCATGCGGAAAAGGAGCATGTTTTGTTTTATTATCTGGAAGGAATAGTTGCGCTGATTGAAAAGGAGCTTGCGGTGATTGACTGCGGTGGTGTCGGCTATGCATGCCGTACGTCGCAGAATACCTGTGCTTCCATTCAGAAGGGTAAGATGACGCGGCTATATACATATATGAGCATTCGGGAAAATGCCTGTGATTTATATGGCTTTGCAGAGCAGGAGGAGTTGAATCTCTTCAAGCTGCTGCTGGGTGTCTCGGGTGTCGGCCCGAAGGCCGCGCTTGCGATTCTCAGCATTGCACCACCGAGCCAACTGGCGCTGTGTATTATCACCGGGGACGCAAAATTTCTGACACAGGCCCCCGGTATTGGCAAAAAAATTGCACAGCGTATCTGTCTCGAATTGAAAGACAAGCTGGCAAAGGAACAGGAAACCCTGCAATCGGGCGGCGGCCTGGTTATGGTCACGCCGATACAGGACAGCGCTGTAAATGCAGTCAGTGAAGCGGTTTCTGCATTGATGGTGCTGGGATATTCCCAGACGGAAGCAATGAAGGCAATGGAGGGCTTGGAAGCCGATCCAAACCTAACCGCAGAGGAACTCATCCGTGCATGCCTGAAAAAGCTGGCAGCACAGTAATTGAGGAATATATCTATGAGTATCGAATTTGATGATGATTTTTCCGAACGCATTGTGACAACATCGCAGACATCAGAGGACAGCGGGGAACCGTCCCTGCGTCCCAAAACGATGACGGAATATATTGGACAGGCAAAGGCAAAGGAAAATCTTGCTGTTTTTATTGAAGCTGCCAGACGCCGCGGAGAGCCGTTGGATCATGTTTTGCTGTATGGCCCTCCGGGACTTGGAAAAACGACACTGGCAGGTATCATTGCCAATGAAATGGGTGTGAATATCCGCGTCACCAGTGGACCTGCGATTGAAAAAGCAGGAGATTTGGCTGCACTGTTGACGAATTTGAGTGAAAATGATATCTTATTTATCGATGAAATCCACCGGCTGGATCGCAGTGTAGAAGAAATTCTGTATCCGGCGATGGAGGATTATGCCCTTGACATTATCATTGGCAAAGGCCCGTCTGCCCGTTCGATCCGCCTGGATCTGCCGAAATTTACACTGATCGGGGCGACAACCCGTGCCGGACAGATGACCTCTCCGTTGCGTGACCGCTTCGGCGTCATGCTCCGCCTGGAATTGTATTCACCGGAAGAACTGCAGCAGATTGTTGCACGTTCTGCGGAAATCCTGCAGGTGAAAGCAGAGCCGGAAGGCACGTATGAAATTGCACGCCGTTCTCGTGGCACGCCTCGTATCGCCAACCGTATGCTGCGCCGGGTGCGTGATTTTGCAGAGGTCCGGTTTGATGGTGTGATTACAAGGGAAGCTGCCGACATCGCTCTGCGTGCGCTGGAGATAGATGAACTGGGGCTGGATTCTGTTGACCGCCGTATGCTACGCAGTATCATGACAGCGTTTGACGGCGGACCGGTTGGCTTGGATACGCTGGCTGCAACCATCGGTGAGGAAGCAGTTACCTTGGAGGATGTTTATGAGCCATATCTGATGCAGATTGGCTTCCTGAATCGTACGCCGCGCGGACGCTGTGTGACCGCTTTGGCATATGAGCATTTGGATATCAATCCCGATATATCCAAGATGCCGGAACAGTTCCGGTTGGATGGCATTTAATTGAGAAATATTCACATTGTGTGCATGAATGTATGATGTGCACAGTATTTTATCTGATAGAAGAGGAGTATAATGATATGGGCAAGTATTTTGGAACAGATGGTATCCGTGGTGTTGTCAATGTTGAGCTGGATGCACATCTGGCATTTAAGGTTGGCCGTTCGGTAGCCTATGCGTTGTCGCAGCAGTCGAATCATCGTACTAAGATTCTGATTGGTAAGGATACTCGCATTTCTTCTGACATGCTGGAGGCTGCATTGATTGCAGGTATCTGCTCTTCCGGCGCAGATGTAGAATCTCTGGGTGTCATTCCGACCCCGGCTGTGGCATATCTGACGATTAAGCATATGGCGGATGCAGGCATTGTTATTTCTGCATCGCATAATCCGTATGAACACAATGGCATTAAAGTTTTTGCTGGAAGCGGGTATAAGCTTTCAGATGAACTGGAAGCACGGATTGAAGAATACATCGAACATGTGGATGACCTGCCGCGTGCAACACACGACAAGATCGGACGCGTGTTGCCGTTGGAAATGGACCCGATAGAGGAGTACACAGCATATCTGGCAGACACTGTTTCTGGAGATCTGTCCGGTCTGCGTGTTGCGGTAGACTGTGCAAATGGCGCAGCGTCTGCCACTGCGTCCACCTTGTTCCGTAAGCTGAATATGGATGCCACTGTCCGCTATTATGAGCCGGATGGCTGTAATATCAATGCGCACTGTGGTTCCACCCATCTGGAAGCATTACAGCGGCTGGTGAAGGAAGGCGGCTATGATGTGGGTATTGCATTTGACGGCGATGCCGACCGCTGTCTCGTTGTAGATGACAAGGGTGAAGTGCTGGACGGTGACCGTATTATGGCAGTCTGCGCTGCTGAACTGAAAAAGCAGCACAAACTGCGTGGCAATGCATTTGTTGCAACGATCCTGTCCAATATGGGTCTGCATGCATATGCAAAGGAACGCGGCATGGAAATTATTTGTGCAAATGTCGGCGACCGTTATGTGCTGGAAAAAATGCTGGAAAATGGCTATATTCTCGGCGGTGAGCAGTCTGGCCATGTTATTTTTCTGGAGTATGCAACCACTGGTGATGGTGAACTGACTGCAATTCAGTTCCTGAAGATGCTGAAGGACAGCGGTAAGCGTGCCTCTGAAATTGCGGCAGAAGTTGTTCCGTGGCCACAGATTATGATTAATGTCTCGGTTCCGACTGCACTGAAGTATTCCTTGTCGGAGCGTCAGGAAGTACAGGATTCTATCGCCAAGGAAAAGGAAACGCTGGGGGAAGGCCGTATTCTTGTCCGTCCGTCCGGCACGGAGCCGCTGGTTCGTGTTATGGTAGAGGGCGTGGATAAGAACCGCGTTTATGCAGCAGCTGAGGCAGTTGCAAAGGTAATCGAATCCATCGTTTAACTGGAAATCAGGAAGGGTCTGATTTGCTTGCAGAGAAGCAGGGGAGTCAGACCCTTTTTGCAATGAACCAGATGTGGATATTCCTTTGCAACACTGCCCGATTCTTTGGGAAAAGACAATAAAAGTCGAAAAAATGTACAAAAAGGAATCGGAAAATGATGGGATAACGCGATATAGTGAACAAAAATATTGACAGATGGTAAATAATAGGATATAATATATAACAATATGATGTATGACAATGTAAATCCGAATTTAGAGGCATGTTCTGATGAGCAGCTTTGTACAATGGCACAGCAGGGTGACCGTGCAGCAGAAGAGCTGCTGGCTGTCCGTTATTTCAGCGTGGTAAAAGCCTGCAGCCGTCCGTATTTTCTTGCGGGCGGCGATGGGGAAGACCTGATTCAGGAAGGCATGCTGGGATTGTTGAAGGCTGTGCGTGCGTATGAAGTGGGGCGGAACGTCCCATTTGAAGCTTTTGCACGCATGTGTATTACAAGACGTGTTTACAGCGCTGTCAGTGCAGCATCTGCGGCAAAGCATGAGCCGCTGAACCATTCGGAAAGCATTGCAAAAACCCCTCTTTTTGACGAGAATTCCAAAGCGGTGCACGTTGTTTCTGATCCGGTCAATCTGGTGATTGATATGGAGGAGTACCGTGAAAGGCATCAGAAGCTGGAGGCTTCTTTGTCGGCGTTTGAATCCAGGGTGCTCGCATTGTATTTGGACGGCTGTTCCTATGAGGAGATGGCTGCCGAAGTCGGAAAACCCGTGAAATCGGTTGACAACGCGATACAGCGGATTCGGCGTAAAGCTGCGGCTCTATTCCCAGACGAATACAGGTAATATGATCCCTGTGCGTAATAAATTAGCCTGCCTTCACAAAGTGAAGGTCGTGTCAAGGAGAGGAAAAAATGTATCAGGACAAGACATTAGTATGCAAGGAATGTGGAGAAGAGTTTGTTTTTTCTGCAGGTGAACAGGAATTCTATGCTGAGCACGGCTTTGAGAATGAGCCGCAGCGCTGTAAGAACTGCCGCGACAAGAGAAAAAATGCAAACCGTACTCCGCGTGAATATTTTACAGCAACGTGTGCTGCTTGCGGCGGTGAGGCAAAGGTTCCATTTCAGCCGAGTAATGACCGTCCGGTTTACTGCAGCGAATGCTTTGCAAAGATGAAAGCACACAATTAATCCGGCAATATGTTAGAACACCCATCGACTTGATGGGTGTTCTTTTGTATATAGGTACACTAAATGCATACTGCAAGTGAGAAAAAATAATAATAAATATTGAAAAATTAAAACTTTTTTGTGAGAAAAATTCATCCTGTTTTTTCTGCGGGGTGAATTTGGGGTGAATGCCTTAAAAAACGAGCAAAAATTAAGCCGTCAGTGTAAAAACTGGCGGCTTTTTCTTATGCCTGCAGCTGGCGGGAAAACACACTTGCACGTGCATTACTTGCCTTGGCTTTGGCTTCTTCAATTTGATGGGCGTATACATTCGCTGTGACCATTGCACTGGAATGACCGAGTTCATTTGCTGTGGTAACCAGGTCAACGCCCTGGGCGATCATCAAAGATGCAGCAGTGTGCCGGAATGCATGTGGGTGGATATGTGGCAGATCATGAGCCTTTGCAAAGTCATCCAGCCAATGTGTTGCGCTAGTAGGGCAGATAGGCAAGCCGTTGTCCTGCGTGAACACAAAACCAGTATCATTCCATCTATCACCATTGGCAAGCTGCATTTCAAGCTGTGAAGCCTTGTGCTGCTTTAACAGTGTGATTGTCTCCGGAGCAAGATGCAGCGTGCGGCTCTTACGGTTCTTTGTAGTGTCCTCATAGGTGCCGCGGGCTGTGCTATACAGCAGCGCACGTTCAATCGTGATAATACCGGAATGCAGATCAATGCTTTTCCATTTCAGGCCGGCAATTTCGCCACGACGGCAGCCGGTGTCTATCAGCAGATAGGTAAAGGTCTTCCATTTCAAAGGTGCATCTTCCAGAGCATTGAGGATCCTTGCCAGCTGATCCGGTTGGTAGTATACAACCTCTTTCTTTTCAACCTTGGGAGGGGTTGCCTTGCTGGCGGGATTATACGGTATTAACAGTTCTTTTTCTGCCTGAGACAGAACACCAGAGATAAAACAATGATATTCAAGGATTGTTCTTGGTTCAAGGGGCTTGCTGTCTTGTTCCAGAGTAAACAGGGAAGTGGTAGAAATACCAAGGGTAGCAGCGATTTTGTCAGCTGAAGATAAACGGATTGATTTACCATTTGCGGCTGCGGAAACCGTAGGAGCTGAAACAGCAGACAACTTTGCACATGCAGCATAAGACAAATGATTTTCTTTCAGCAGTGCATTTAGATCAATACGAGCCTTTGCACTGTTGGTGTTCATCCGGATCCCCTGTTCACTGAGATTTTCATAGAAGCTGTTAAGGTGTTGCGGACGAATGTCTATCAGTTTCATGTGTCCTATTGCCAGATCAACACGAACCTTAAGCTCACGGTACCGGTCAATGGTACGCTTCTTTAATCCGGTGCGTTCTTTCAGGGCAATGACATAGTCTGTATATTCAGCAAAAGTCTGCCGGTTATCCAACTGGTACCCTTGTTCAATCTGACGCTCGAAGTCAGCTGCAGCGCGAGCCAGAGCCTTGTCAATCTGCCGTGCGGTCATCTTTGCATCCGGCTTCCAGGTCATGCGGTGTCTGATTTGTTTACCAGTGGTATCAATCCCGCCTGCAACAGTGATTCTATACGAGATGACTTTACCAGCTTTGTTCCGACGCTTTTCTATTGTTGCCATGGCTGCACCTTCCTTTCCTGGTTGCCGGCAGCAGTGCGGTTATTCGCTTTCAGTAGTTCCGTGATTTGCTTTCTGGTATGCCGGTATCTGGCTGAGTTCTTCCACGCGTTCAGCTGCAGCCTGTTGCCCTGTTTCATTCATCCGATCAAAAGCGGCGTTCATACGGTTGCGAAGCTTTCGTGCACGTAAGGTTTCAGGATTGGCATTAGGATTTATAAAATCAATTTCTTTCATTGGAAGATTGTCAAAATAGGCGTTATCTACAATATCAACCACAAATACACCAAGGGCAGCAGCTATTTTTGCAAGTTGTTCCGTATTTGGAGCACGATCTCCCTTTTCATATCTGCGAATACTCATAAGCGAAATTCCGGCTTTTTCGGCTAATTCGGCTTGAGACATTTTTTTGCTTTTTCGGATATCATGAATTTTTTTTCCAACTTCCATAAAATCACTCCTTAAACGGAGTATATCACAGAATAGAACCAAATGGAACATTTTTTTGTAAGAATGCTTAAAGTGTTATTGACATTCGTTCCGAATGGTGATATTATGAATAAAAAATGTTCCATACGGAACAAAAAAGAGGTGACAACACATGAAACTCGATAAGTGGAAATTCAAAATTGCTTGTGCTCGCGCCTGCATGACAAGAAAAGATGTTGGACAGGCTGCAGCACTTAACAATGGAACCATGTCAACAGCTTTGAACAGGGGTGTCAATCCCGCTACTATTGGCAAGATTGCAAAAGCTCTTGGTGTTGACGTGCTGGACATCATTGAAACAGAGGAATAGCAATGGCAAAAAGAACACCGATCAAGGCGATTCGGGCAAAGTGTCTTGACTGTCGCTGTGGAAGCTCACACGAAGTAAGACGGTGTTCTATTGCTTAATGCCCGCTCTACGAGTACCGTTTGGGTCATAGACCTAAGGCAGAGGGAAAGTTATACCCCTGATTGTCATGATGAAAAATCGTGAGATAGGACACTATTTAGGAGGTGGAAATGGATATGAGTAATACAAGTCTTATGAGACTACCAAAAGGTACTGACAGGAAACCGGATATGCTACAGCGGCACCGGATGACCGGCAGACCTGCGGAGGAGAGGCAGATGCTGACTGTAGCTGAAACTGTGAACCGTGCCAAACTCTCTGGTATGGGCGTTTCAGAATATACTCTGCGGCGGGCAATCCGTTCCGGAGCTATTCCGTGCCGAAAGGTAGGTAGAAAGTACCTGCTGTACTGGCCGAATGTAGAACGCTGGCTGATGTGTGTAGATGGGCAAGATAATATCCCTCCAGATATTACCGGTAACAGCGGAATCAGACGAATTGAGGTGTGAATATTTGGCTGAAAGAAGAATGTTTGCAAGGTCAGTTGTAAACAGTGATACATTTCTGGATATGCCGGCGACAACACGCGCACTGTATTTTCATTTGGGAATGGAAGCTGATGACGATGGTTTTTTGAATAATCCAAAAGGGCTGGTCCGGTATTTTGGCAGCGCACAGGATGATTTGAAGATGCTGATTTCAAAAGGCTTTTTGATTCCGTTTCAATCTGGCGTTATAGTTATACGCCATTGGAAACAGAGTAATTACATACAGAAAGACCGATATAGACCTACAAAATGTAAAGAAGAAATGAAAATGCTTTCTCTTACGGACAATGTATACACTCTGGATACGGAATGTATACAGGATATATCCAGACCGGATACACAGGATAGGTTAGGTAAGGATAGGTTAGAGTTAGGTAAGGATAGGTTATATAATAATGCTCCGACCTCTGACAAGTCAGAGCCGGAACCGGAAGCAACGGAGCCTGTTTTCATTGAATTAATTTTGAATACTGGTCAAATGTATCCGGTTACACAGAAACAGGTAGACGGTTGGAAACAGCTTTACCCTGGTGTTGATATTGAGCAGGCTTTACGCTCTATGGCTGGTTGGCTGGAAGGAAATCCGACAAAGCGTAAGACTGCGCGTGGTATTGTCCGGTTCATTACAGGCTGGCTGGACAGAGATCAAAACAGCGGACGTAATCAGAGAAAAGAGGTAGAGGACAACGGAAAGAGTGACTATTACGCAAGGATATTCTCAGACCCAGAGCATAACCTTTGATGGCTTTGCTAAAAGTCAGCGGATTATTACTGATATCACAAATAAACAACATGGTACACAAGGGCGGCCAGATTGCCCTATATGCCACGGCAAGGGTTTTATATTCAAAGATGATTTGGACACGTTGACAAGAGTTCCTGTATGGTGTGATTGCATCAAGGGTCCACGGGCTGAACGCTGGGCGGAACTATCCGGTAATCCCGGGCTGAAAGAGCAAACACTTGACAGGCTGGAAGAGTATGCACCATGGGTTGTATCCATGAAAAAGAAAGCCTTTGATTATGTCGAGCGTATCCGGCAAGGTTCTTCCGGATGGTGGTATCTGTCCGGACAGTCCGGGTGTGGCAAAACACATACCTGCAGCGGAATCTTTCTTGAACTGATGAAGCAGGGGAAGCGTGGAGAATATGCCAGCTGGGGCAAAACCATGCGAAAGCTGTCACAGGCGAAATTTAAAGGTGATGTATATGAGTCCATATATAACCGACTGGTAAATGCACCTCTGTTATACTGGGATGATTTTTTCAAAAAACGGGCGGGACGTATGCCGACAGATGATGAATTTGATTTCTCTTTTGAAATCGTTAATGAACGGTACAACGACCCGAGTAAAATTACGCTTTTTTCTGCTGAAATACATATCCAGAATGTTGTATCAAAGTTTGATGAAGCAACAGGCGGACGCATTTATAAACGGTGCAATGACGGCGGATGTTGGATACATGTTGACGCTGATCCGAATAAAAACTATCGGACAAAATTCTAAATAAGGGGCAGAAAACTTGTATATATTTCATGTCCGACGGTTGGCGACGCCGGACAATAAAAAAGACCCTTTCCCGTCAGCCTACCAAGCAGGGAAAGAGCCTATAAACACAACCACACAGGGCGGTTATCTGGTTTTATTGTACCAGAGCCGCCCGCCGGATGCAAAGAAAAACCGTCCGACAGGGGCACATGCTCCCGCCGGGCGGCTTCCGTCTTTTCCGGATGATCTTGTGTTATTTGATTATATCACCGGAAAGGATGGCTTGCAATGGACTATGAAGTAATGGCAAATGAGGAACTTGCAGTACGTGCACAGGAGGGCGACATGGACGCTGAAAATGTCCTGTATGCGAATGTGTCCCGCCTAATCTACAAGCTCTCTCAGCGGTGCATATCCCTATGTGGACGTGCTGGCATTGATGAAGATGACCTGATGCAAGAGTGCTGGATTGGCTTCCACAATGCTGTGATGGGCTACCAGACCGGCAAAGGCATGTTTAGTACATACCTGGGATTTCATATCAAATCAGCCTGTATGCGGGCCCTTAATATCCGTGACGGTGTCATGCGCGTTATCCCTACGGTGTCCGTTGATACACCTGTACAGGGCGGTGAGGATATTACGATTGCTGACATGATCGCAGACGAAAGCATAGACGTGACCGGCGGCGCAGAAATCACAGACCTTCAGCGCGTCGTACGTGGGGCAGTCGCCCGCCTGACTGATCGGGAGCAGGAACTTATCAACGCTGTGTATGTGCAGGGCAAAACCGTAACAGCATGGGGACGCGCCGAGGGCATCAGCAGCTCCAGGAGTAACCAGCTTCAGCACAAGATATTCCGCAAGCTGAAACGGGATCCAGCGATACAAGCCTTTGAGCTGTACTACATCCGTGAGGGCAGCGAGATTGACAGGCGTAGGCAGCTGTGGGACGCAGAAAACCGGATACTCTGGAATGATGGCCATGAAGAGATTGAGCGCCGCATAGATGACGGTATATCCCTGTATCTGGCATGGTGTTCTGACAACAGCATACAGCCGGATGTGGCCGAGTACCGGCGGGAGCTGGTCTTGTGGGAGGCTGCACAGCTTAGTATTTAGGGTTTTATAATTCAGCGAGGAGAAAAGATATGATTCTACCTATTAATGCATCTGATGTCAAAAAGTATCTGCCGGAGTGCTGCGAACAGGTGGCGTACAAGACGGATACGGCACATGCGCTGACGCTTTCACCACAACAAACTGGTTTTGGCACACGGTACTTTCTTGTATGCCCTGTGTGCGGCCGAAGGTTTCAACGGCTGTACCTCTGCGGTCATAGGCTGCTTTGCCGGACGTGTGGGAATGTCCACCTATACAGAGGGATCCAGAACAGTACCAAGGGCGGATACACAGAGATTCAATACCGGATGAAACGCTTTGCCACAAAACATGGCATAGCGTTTAATTATCCGTTTGATTACATGAACTTTCTTTTGGATGAAAGAATTTGCCGTCAGGGATTTCGTGACAAATTGAGAATCTTGCAGGCATTGGAAAACATGCGGTTTCAGTGCATTATGTTTCGCTCCAGATATGACACCAGAACCATACGCAATGTGTTGGCCGGCCGACACCCGCTATTGCTGAACGAATACATTACTCTAAAGGATTTGAGGGATAGCCTTTATACTTGGTAAGCAGAGGGCATTGCATCTCGGACTAAAGACATAGGGGCGTACCACCCTCCCCGGTGCAACACTGACCTTCACACGGCGTACTGCACAAATATCTCGCGGAAAGCAATCAGGCTCGAACGAAGCCCGAGCGAAGCTAGAGAAAACTAGAGGTTGAACTCCGAGCGAACGCCGAGAAATCGGGACTTGAACCGAGAGCGAACAGAGAGAAATTGCCGTGTGCAGCGGGATGGTGGTAACATTTCTAACACCCTAAAACAGACCGGTATTTTCAGATTTTTCAGCCCTTAAAAAGGCGAGTGTTTAGAGATTTTAGAGGCCCTAAAAAAGAAGTATCCGGAGATTTCGGAGTCCCTAAAAAGAGAGCAAAACTGAAGCAAAAGCAAGCCAGCAGGCGAAAGAAGTTGCCCTTGCCTCCGTAAAGAGCATGAGCACAAAGTGAGCGCAGACATGGTACAAGAAACAGAGAATCTTGTGCTCAGTGCTCAGTGCTCAGTGCTCAGTTCGATTTTGTCCGCGAACTCTGCTCTTGAAAACGACATAGTGAGATTTTAGGTAGGTAAGGTTTTGGAAAGGCGCGTCACAATGTTGATGCAAAGAATCAAGGAAATTGCGCTGATGTTCATCGGTCCGCTATATGTGCGTGTAGTCAATCGAGATCTGTATAGACAACGCCAACACAGTAATAATGAGGCCACGGAGTGCACAAAGACGAATAAGCATGCAATTCATGCCGCTTGCTGTATTATGTAGAAAGATAGTTGCTTTCTCTTCCTTTTGGCTCTTGCATAGGTTATAATTTATAAACAAGTGGACAAAACAGTTATTGAAAAATATGTACGGTGTTTAACGCAAGCATCAGAGAACTATAAACTTGATTTCAGATGAGATAGAGGACGGTAAGTATGAATAGGCTGAAGTATTCAAAAGGTGTTTTGTTGGTTTTAATTTTTGTTTTCTTGATTTTTGGAGTGCCAATTCTAATTAACGAGTGCTATAAAGCAAACATCGGTTATATTACTTTGTGGGGGGCCGCAGATGTTTTAAGTTATTACGGGACTTTACTCGGAGCAGCAGTTGCAATTTTTACGTTGGCAGTTACAATAATTTTCAGTAGAAAACAAATAATTTATGAAGCGGATTTACACCAACGGCAAGAGAAATGGAACAACATCGAAAAAATAATCAACCGAGCGCTTGAAGATATGCATCCCTTAAAAATGCAACAGATAATGGCTGATGCGGCAGAAAATTCTAAACCTGAAATATTCATTATAAGACTTCAAATGTACGAGGCAACGGCAAGAAGTTCTGTAGACAAGGTAAAATTATCTGTGCAGGCCGAAGAGTATGAAGAAATTGGGGCATTTATTGACGAAATCGAAGATGCGGTGAAAAAATTTTGTGAAATAAAAGCAAATTATTTTGAGCTTATGCAAGAGACCATGGCAGATTCACTTTGTGTTCAAGCTGTGAAGAACGAAAATGCGGATAATGCCTTAACAAGTGTTTGCGCAATCAGCGTATGCCGTGATCTCATGGAAAGAGAAAATGAAATCCAAGCAAAATTAGCCAAAGTTTATAAAATGGAATACTGCCAATTGCTTTTACATAAGAAAGAGACATTTGGAAAAATTAACATGCAGATTTGGGAGAAAGCAGAAAAAAAGTTGTATTTTTAAATAACATAGCAGTAGATGAACAACAGCCCGGAGGCCTATGTGGTCGTCGGGCTGTTTTGCGTTCAGTTCGATATAATGTCGATTTATGGCCAAGGGATTTTTATTCAATCACGAATCCAGCATCACACCAACTGGTGTGCGTTTAATATATTTATCCGAACGCGGCAAGTTCTGCATCATAAGGCAGCTGATGCCGCCCGCCGCGTAGAATTCCGATTCTATGAAACCGTCTGCTGATCTTACACGGGCGAAGCGCAGGCCGCGAAAACGCCGTGACACTATTTGCCCTTCTATCAACAGTGAACCGCTCTCCCCAAGATATGTACGTATTGAATCCAAGATATACAGAACGGTATCTCCCTGTTTGAAATCGCTCTGTCGGCGGTATGTACGTCCGAATATCTGGAAGACTGCGCCCTCCGGCAGCTGATCCACATATTTTACAAGTTCAGGGTTCTCGTCCTCCCGCTCATATGGGCTGGCGAAACATTCAGCTTTGGTCTGGTAGTAATGCACGGTTTAGCCCTCCGATTCCTCAGCGCCGATCTGCTCACGCATGAATGCGCTGGCAAACGCGCAAATGACTTTGATATGTCGGAGATTTGCCGCTCCAATAAGATCGAACAGTCCGTGCATGTAATATGCTTTATCCTTCATGCTGTTCTTCCTCCATCGCGGCATGAAACAAACCGCCCAGCTCCACACGACAGGTACAGCACTTGCCCTTGGTGATGTTCGTGACCTGAAAGCCCTTGCGAGAATACTGACGGTTGATCGCGTCTGTCAGATCGGTATCATAGGTCCCCAGCAGCAGGGACGCGCCGCGCTCATAAGCTACAGTGTCTGTAATGCGCTCACCGGTTCGGCGGTCAACCGCCTGTACAATATACTGACGCAGGCGGATGGTTTTGTAAGTGTTCATGAAAAGTCTCCTTGATTCCGGCGGGAGGTAATGCTAAAATGAAAGTACAATCTCCCTTTGTGGGTAGGTTTACAGGCTCATTCTCTATTTGCTTTCCTACGGCTCAGAGAATGGGCTTTTGTCATGCCAGTACAAACCGGCAGGTCGTTGTCTGCTTGGTGTACTCAGCATACAGGTCAGGGCATTCGGCCTTGAAACGCTTGCTGTCAAAACGGCTGCTGTTGACATTCTTCCAGCTTGCTTTCCAGCCGTTGCCGCAGATGGTTTCCTCTCCACGTTTAACCATGACCCCCTTGATAGTGTCCTTGATTGCTTCTGCTTCTGCCTGAAGCTCTGCAATCATGCTTTGCAGTTCTCTCAGTTCAGCTACCTTGCTGTCCAATTCAATAATGCTCATAATATGTACCCTCCTATGGTTTATTCAGCTGGAAGAGCACCGGAGCTTGTTTCCGTCTTGGATATCCACACCGAAGAAGCTGTGTCCATCCGGCCTTTGTCCTTTTCCCTTGCTGTGATTATAGTATATCACTATCTTTAGTGTATGTCTACCAGCGATATGCACAATTTTTAGTGACATATTTTATCTGTTTTGTCACTTGAGTTAGTGTACACATTGCGCTATAATGTGTATGGTGGAAAAGGATGTTCATCATTTGAGCTCCCTACCGGGAAAGGAAGATGTAATATATGCCGATTAAATATGATAAGTTGTTGAAACTGCTGGAAGAAAAGGGATACACATCATATCGCATTAGGAAAGAAAAAATATTGGGACAAGCCACACTGACAGCAATCAAAAACGGGACTGGTGGTCTCGATCATCGTTCTATTGCAAGGCTGTGTAAAGCTCTTGACTGTCAGCCGGGGGATATCATGGAATACGTTGAAGAACCGGAGGAATAAAATGATCTGGAGAGATGAATACAGCCGAGCGATTTGGGGATTGGATATTAACAAAGCAAAGCGAATTAAGAATCAGTCGCTTGCTGATCTTGGTTACTCATTGTACAGATATAGAAGTTTTAATGAGAATAACTTAAAAGCGATTGAAAATGAAAAAATGTGGATGAGCTATCCAAAAGACTTCAATGATCCTTTTGAATTTTCTTTTAAGTTAAAATCTAATATAGTTGACTCTGCAGTGAAAATTGTAAATATCCCGGGCTTTGCAGACGAGATAGCCGAGATATGTAACCGCAAGAATGAGAATTTTCGCCAACAAACGTTACAACGATTTACTCTTTGTTGTTTTATGGAGGATAATAAATCAAAACTGATGTGGAGCCATTATGCAGACGGTCACAAAGGGTTCTGTATTGAATATGATTTTTCTGAGTCTGAATTTTACGATTTCGTTTATCCTGTTTGTTATCGTAATTCAGTTTATACAGTGGAAAACTCCGATAATCGGAATTGTTATCTTCCGGTTATAATAACAAAATCGGCTGATTGGTCTTATGAAAATGAGTGGCGAGTACTTTTTTCTTCACGCAAGTTCGGTTTGCAAAAGGCTCCCAGAATACGAGCAATTTATTTAGGAGTCAAGACCAGTGATGAGGACTGTCAAAAGATGGTCGAAATATGCAAGAAAAAAACTATTGATCTTTACCACATGCGTATCAAGCCATGCACATATGAGATTTTTGCAGAAAAGATCACTTTTTAATATTACATTTCGGCAATTGACAACGAAAATTGTCGGCGCAAAACCACACAGAGCAGACCCGCAGCGGCCTGCTCTTTTCTTTTTGTCCGAAATCCGGACGACAACCCCTTTTTAGGGCCTGTAAAATCGGTAAATACTCCCGCCTGCTATACATCCAACCAGAACATGCGTTCTTTCAAGCGTCAGCGCCCCTTCCTGCGCGTTTCTTCTGCTCATGGTGTAATTTCATGTTGAGCAGGTAAAACGCAATACAGGGCATCTGAGAGCAAAATAACAAAAGCAGGCACATTCTGCATCTGCTTTTTCTTGTTGCCTGAAACTATTCTAAGCGCACCTATTTTAACAGAGTGTAATAATTTCATGTACAAATTAGTAAAAGATCACCTGTGCTGCCAGAGGACAAGGATTGGTACCACATTCCAGCATTCCAGACATGCTTGCTGTGGAATTGGGATCCCCTCAGAACTCTACTGAATATCTGAGATTAGCGCAATTGGCCGCAGGGATGGATCCATCAGGCTAGGAGTTCGGGTCCCATCTCGACACACTGTACCTCTACCTGCAAAGGCATGATCTTGTATTTCTGTTGTTTGTGTACTACAATTAATTACAGGACTTTGCGCTGATGATGCAGTTGTACGGTTAGACTGCGTGGACTCTATTTTACCGTTTACTGCATACTTTGTTGCTATGAGCAAGGCCGTGTTTTTTTGCATTTTGTTATTGATGACAACGAGGTTGGAGCCTTTACGCTTGAATAATGTAGACTTTTTAAGGGGGAAATAATGGGTTCTTTATTTATAATAGGAAATGGTTTCGATATCGCACATGGAATTTTTACAAAATATAGCGATTTCAGATCATTTGTGATTGACTTGTATCCGGAAGCACTTGAGTTTCGTGATGAAGTTGTATATTTAGAAGACTTTGAAAATATTGATCAGAATGAATTTGCAGCCGAAATCTTATTGAACACAATGGATAAGATTGCCGGGAAAAACTGGTGTAATTTTGAAGAAGCATTAGCGTATATAAATTTTAACAGCAAGCTACCTATGGCGAATCACAAAGAAAATGAAACAGATAAAGAAGATCAAGAATTGATGATGCACTATCTGCTTTATATGGATGTGCTTACAAGCGGTTTTATAAATTGTGCTAAAATATGGCAAGATTTTTTTAGGTTATGGATAAAAAGTATTCAAGCACAAATAGACGATGGGGAATTCAAAGGTAAAGACACATTAAAGGCTCTTTTCTATCAACCTGATACACAGTTCCTTACGTTTAATTACACCAAAACATTACAGAAACTATACGGAATCAAAAAAGTTATTCATATTCATAATCGTGTTGGGCAAAAGCTTATTTTTGGACACGAAAAAGACGATGTAACGTACAATCAGTTTAACAATGATCTCTCAACGGGCCCGGGCATTAGATCCTCTTTTTTAGATGATATGGTGATGTCGTTTAAGAAAGATACGGCTTCACCGTTAAAGAAATACAGTGACTTTTTCAAAAAACTCGATTGTAATGTTGATAAGGTCTATTCTTATGGATTTAGTTATGGAAAAGTAGATAGTGTTTACATTAAGAAAATAATCAGTCGCATATCTTCAGATACTACATGGTATTTTACTGCATTTGAGGCTGAAAATTCCGAGGCGTTGCGAATCAAAAAAATCAAACTGCGCAGGTACGGATTTAAAGGAACGTTCGATATATATGAAGGATATTAAATCAAATACTTAGAGAAGATTATATATTTAGCGGGAGTTTTACTGGACAACCAATCATGTGAAGTTGGACCATAAGAAAACAGATCCGGCGATTACTCGCTACATCCTGTCTCTTGCACGGGCGATCTACGATGTTAAAAACATGCTCATTTTATCGTTGAAAGCCACACGGTGTGTTATTTCAGTGATAATTATTTGTAATTCTGGCAGGGGTGAATTTGGGGTGAAATTAGGGTGAAGTGAAAGAACTGCGACGACAAATAGCGGGGATAAAATCATGGGATAGAAGGGAAAACACCGTTGTTCTATAACTTATTATAGGCAGCAATATAACAAAATCCCATCGACTTGATGGGTGTTCTTTTGTGCGTTTTCTGCAAAATGTTTTCTTATGTATTGAAAAAACGGAAAAGAGACAGTATAATACAACTATCATAAATTTTTATAAAAAACAGGAGGTCATTCTCATGGCTGCTATTACCAAACAGAGCACGATCGGCGAGGTTCTCGCACGTGATATCAATACCGCCCAGTTCTTTATCAACATCGGCATGCATTGCCTGGGCTGCCCGCATTCCCAGGGTGAGAGCATCGAAGAGGCTTGCATGGTTCATGGTACCGATGCGGATGAGCTGGTAGAAGAGATCAACAACTACTTCCAGAGCATTGGCTAAGTTATTGTAATATTGTATGAACGCCGGAGGGCCGATGCTTCACGTGTCGGCCCTTTTTGTATAGGAAGGAGAAGTATGCTCGAGAACCGGATGCATTTGACACCGCGCCTGCGCACGATCATGGCACAGGTACCAGATGGTGCAAGGCTGGCAGATATCGGTACGGATCATGCCCTGATCCCGGCAGCACTGCTGCGAAGAGGAAAAATTAAAACTGCAATTGCTTCTGATATCCGGCAGGGACCGCTGGACAGCGCGGCACGGACAGCACGGCAGTTTGGCTTGGAAAATCAGATTTCTCTCCGGCTCGGAGCTGGCATGTGCACCATACAGCCGGAGGAAGCCGATACCATTGTGATTGCCGGAATGGGCGGTGAAACCATCGCACAGATTCTGGAGGATGACTCATGGGCATTGGATGGGAACCATTTGCTTTTGCTGCAGCCGATGACAGCCCAGCCATTTCTGCGGCAGTATCTTGCAGCTCATGGCGGTGCGATTGAAAAGGAATCCCTTTGCCGCGAAGGCAAACGCATGTATACAGTAATGACAGTGCGGGGCGGCAGCCAATTGCAGGAAAAATCTCTGCCGGAATGCTGCATTTCCAAGGCACTATTGAGTGACCCAATGGCAGAAGTATACCTGAAAAGGCTGCTGGAACGGGAGGAGAACATTACAGCCTCGTTGGAAAAAGCATCAAACCAGAAGCCGGAGGAACTGGCTTTACACAGAGGAAATGTACAGGTGCTGCGCGATGCGATGAGCCAGATTGGAAAGGAAGGATAACATGGTTCAGATAAAGGATGTTTTACATTGTTTGGAGCAGGCTGCTCCATATGAATTGGCTGAGCATTGGGACAATGTTGGACTACTGGTCGGAGATCCGGAAGCGAAAGTAGAAGGTGTATTGTGTGCACTGGATATCACAGAAACTGTTGTAGAAGAAGCGGCAGAACGTGGATGTAATCTGATTGTGGCACACCATCCGGTCATTTTTACCTCCATCAGCCGTGTCACTGCAGATACAGTTACTGGTCGTATTTTGATTTCCATGATTCAGAAGGGAATTTCTGGTATCTGCATGCATACGAATATGGATTGTGCCTCTGCTGGCGTCAATGATTTGCTGGCAGCTTCTCTTGGTTTAACGGATGTCGTCAACATGGAAGCAGGCGAAGGTGGTAATCTTGGACGTGTTGGCAATCTGCCGAAGCCAATGGCATTGGCAGAATTTGCACAGCATGTGAAGCTGTCCCTGGGCGCCGGTGGTGTACGTGTTGCAGATGGCGGTAAAATAGTACAGCGTGTTGCTGTTGGCGGCGGAGCCTGCGGCAAACTGATGGATTATGCTGTAGCAAAGGGTGCAGACACCTTTGTGATTGGTGATTGCAGCTATGATATTATGATGAAAGCACATGATATTGGCTTGAATCTGCTGGATGCCGGACATTTTCCGACAGAAAATCCAGTTGCACATGGTTTCCGTGACCTGATTGCAGCACAGTTCCCGGAACTGGTAATTCATGTTTCCAAGCTGCATTGTGACTGTATCAGCTTTTATTAAATTTTAAGAGAAGTATATGAAAAGACCCTGAATGGCAGATCATACTGCAGATCAGGGTCTTTGGTTTATTTTGGGAAGATGGTTTGCATTACATTTCTCTAAAATCTTGCTTTGTCATAGTTATATGGAATACTTGTTCCCGCCACAACGTCTGCAATTTTTTCAAGAATAAGCCAATCATCCATATTCCCTTGATGCTCGAATGCAAGAGGGGGAGCGATTTCCTTAACATCAAAAAATTCTACAAGACACAGGCATTTTTTGTGCCAGCGTATTTTTTGCTTTTCGGTTAAATCTAATTTATTTTGATTATCAGAAAGTACAGCTGTAATTTGTTTATCGGTTAATTTTACATGGTTTGTCACCTGTTTTACGGTGGCTTTTGCTGAGATCTTGAAACTTCCTTTTTCCATAAAATAAAGTGTATCGTCTTGAAAAACTCTGCTATGGGGAATTTTCCTGCCTGCAGCTCCTCGTACAATCATGGTTTTTGTTCCTGCCAAAATCTTATCCAGAACTCGTTCACCCTTTTTTCCGGTTTTGTCACAATAAACTAAATGAACCATATTCTATTCCTCCTCTACAATCGGAATCCAAATCTGACTGAAGTAATTTTTATCAAAAGAATTTCCAGCGCTATACCATTCTAATTCCGGACATTTTGCATGTTGGAATGGATACTTTATGAGCCATTCTTCATTCAAATATTTCCAGCCATGATGTATTGCCTGCGGTACGGGACCGTTGCAGTCAAAAATCACCCATGTAACATCAGGAATTACGATTTCATCAAATCCCCGAGGAAGTTCTCGTTCCGATACAGCCATAATAGCGTATTCTATTGTTTTGGCTTGTTCATCATAGGCCCCAAACAAGCCAAATAATCCTTTTGGATTTCCATCATCCATTGATATTAGCTGAGAATACACACCATTTCGTTGGCATTCATTCCAAAATTCAGGTATTTTTATGTAATGAGCGTTATCCTTACAGGACACTTTGATGCTTTTTCCTATCAATCGAAAACTGCTTTTCTTTTCGAGTTTCCAACTATATTGCTGTTTTGTATATAATTGCATTTTTGGATAAACCCTAAGCGTTATATCATGTGCTCTTGCTTCTGCGGGGGATACGCCGTGAAACTGTTGAAATGCTTTTGTAAATGATGTGGGAGAATCATATCCATATTTATAGCTGATATCCACGACTTTCCTATCCGTACTCTTCAAATCATATCCTGCCAAGGTGAGTTTTCGCGAGCGTACATATTCAGCAAAACTGATACCATTCATATATGAAAATATTTTTTGGAAAAAGCCAAAGGAACATCCGGCGATTTTTGAAATCTCTTCTTTGTCAATTGGTTCTTCTGTGCGCTGTAAATGATTTTCTATATAATCAAGTATTTTTTGCAGTTTTTCATTCCACTCCATATGATGCTTCCTTTCGTTATGTAGTATGATCATTCTATCAGATGTAATCACATCTTTCCTCTTATTTTAGGTACTGGGCGGATAGCACGTCTGCTGATACAAAGGCAGCTGAACAAAACCCCACCAGACATTCAGAATACAAAGAACGGTCTGATGGGGTTTTGTTTATTTCAAAAACATGCGTACGAGATTGTCATACAGTTTGGTATATGGCTGATACCGCATGGGCAGATCAAGCCACGTTTTTTTATCAACGATACTTTTGTGATGGGAGAAAGTATCAAAGCCAACCTTTCCATGGTATGCACCCATGCCGCTGGCGCCGGTACCGCCAAAGCCCATGTTGGTGGTTGCCAAGTGAATGATGGTATCGTTGATACAGCCGCCGCCAAAGGCACAGGTTTCCGTCACATGCTTTACCGTTTTCTTGTCCTGTGTAAACAGATAGAACGCAAGCGGGTGCGGATGTGCGTTGATTTCCTGTAAAGCATCCTCGATATCCGAAAAGGTCAGAACCGGAACAATCGGGCCAAAGATTTCTTCCTGCATCACCGGATCGTCCCATGTGACATCGGACAGAATGGTCGGACCGATACGCAGGTTCTCCGGGTCCATTTTTCCACCATAAACCTTCTTTTCCGGGTCAATGAGGCGGGAAATGCGGTCAAAATGTTTCTGGTTTATAATTTTGCCATAATCATTGTTTGCCAGTGCATCTGCACCAAACTGGCGCTTGGTTTCGCGGATCAGAGCCTTAATCAGATCGTCTCGGATACTCTCGTCACAGTAAATATAATCCGGTGCAACACAGGTTTGACCACAGTTCAGGAATTTGCCAAAAACGATGCGGCGGGCAGTGATATTCAGCTTCGCAGTTTTGTCTACGATAACCGGGCTTTTGCCGCCCAGCTCCAGCGTAACCGGTGTCAGGTTTTCTGCAGCATGGCGCATGACTTCCTTGCCAACTGCCTGACTGCCAGTGAAGAAAATATAATCGAAGCATTCGTTCAGCAGACAGCTGTTTTCTGCGCGTCCGCCCGTAATGACTGCAACATAATCTGGTGCAAAGCATTCCGAAAGAATTGTCTGTACGATTTCACTTGTATAGGGGGAATAGGCACTTGGCTTTACAACTGCGGTATTTCCGGCTGCAATCGCATCTACCAACGGATCAAGTGTCAGCATAAATGGATAATTCCATGGGCTCATGATTAATATGACACCGCGAGGAGATGGTTTGACATAACTGCGGGAAACATATTGTGCCAGCGGTGTAATAGCACGTTTTTCTCTTGCATAGGAACGTACATGCTTTATCATGAAGGAAAGCTCACTGAGCACCATGCCGATTTCACACATATAGCCTTCCGATCTGCTTTTTCCAAGATCTTTTTTTAATGCGATTGCAATATCATTTTCATGCTTTTGGATTGCTGCTTTTAACCGGCGCAGTGCATCAACACGGTTGTCTACCGGCAGGGTTGCACCGCTTGTAAAGTATTCCCGCTGTCTGGTGACAATCTTATGGATTTCTTCCGGGGTCATGAAGATACCTCCATTACATCATAATAAAACTGCTCCAGCTGCTTTGCATCCATCAGGACGGGCACCGGATACAGTGGATTTGCTTCTCTGGCAGCAATGCGCGAAAGAGATGGGATATCCTCCGCTTTGATTTCGGGAATCGTATCGGGAATATCCAAACGAAGCTTCATTTCCTTGATTGCCTGAATCATCGCTTCTGCGCCATCCTTTGCGCTGTCAGCACGGGATGCCAGCCCGGCTGAAATAGCAAGTTCTGCCAGCTTCTCATGAGCTGCAGGGCCATATGCTTCCAGTACATGGGGGAGTAAAACTGCATTTGCAAGTCCATGTGGTACATTATATCTTCCGCCGAGAGAATGTGCAACTGCATGAACATAACCTACATAAGATTTTGAAAAAGCAGAACCGGCGAGATATGCTGCATGAAGCATGTTCCGGCGGGCTTTCATGTCGTTGCCATCCCGGCAGACACGGTCAAGATTGGCAAAAATTAAACGGACTGCTTCCGTAGCATCTGCTCTGGTTTCGGCTGTAGTAGAACGCCCTATATATGCCTCAATTGCATGGGTCAATGCATCCATACCGGTAGTAGCGGTTACATGACGCGGCAGGGAACGGGTTACTTCCGGATCGAGTACAGCATAATGCGGAATTAATGGGAAATCATTGATTGGATACTTATGGCGGGTTTTACTGTCTACAATAACAGCAGCAAGCGTGGCTTCACTGCCTGTTCCGGCGGTTGTTGGAATAGCAACCAGCAAGGGAAGCCTTTTATGTACCTTTAAGATTCCCTCCATGCTGGATAGATTCTGACGTGGCTTTGCAATACGTGCACCGGTTGCCTTGGCACAGTCAATAGAAGAGCCGCCGCCAAAGCCAATGATTGCCTGACAATGGTTCTTTAGAAATAGAACACGTGCGGTTTCTACATTTTTACTCGTCGGATTGGCAACCGTTTTGTCATAGACAATACAGTGGATACCGGATTTGTCCAGAGTATCTTCCAGTGGCCTGGTAATGCCCAATTTCCGGATACTGGGGTCAGTAATCAGCAGTACGCAGTCGATATGCTTTTGACGGAGTAAATGAGGTACTTCATTGATGCTGTCCAGCAGCTTTGGCTTGCGGTAAGGGAGGAATGGAAGTGCGGTATGCAGTGCTGTCTGAAAGGTACGACAGTAAACTTTTTCAGGGATATTCATGAAATGATCTCCAAATCATCATAATATTTTTATTCAGTCTGATCTTAGCACAGGAATACCAATTCGTCAAATTATAAACATGTTAATAATACAATGATGATTTTCATGCGTGATGAAATGATTCACCGAATAACATGATGCGGAATCCGCAACATACCTTGACTTTCTATCGGCAGGTCGATTATAATTTTGTTCAGAAAATGAATCAAAAAAAGGAGTATTTTTATGCCATTGGATGCTGTGTGCCTGCTGGCAACGGTACGTGAAATTGATGCACGTATGGCTGGAGGACGCATTGACAAAATATACCAGCCGGAACGGGATGAAATTGTACTGTCTGTCCGGCTCATGCGCGGCAGTGTAAAGCTGTTGCTGTCTGTTGGAGCGGGTACACCGCGTATGCACTTTATTGAAACAGGACGTGAAAATCCGGCAGCTCCGCCGATGTTCTGTATGTTGATGCGGAAGCATTTGCAGGGAGCAAAAATTGTTTCCGTGGCTTCACCGGATATGGAGCGTATGGCAATCATTACATGTGATACGGTAGATGAAATGGGTGTTCCCAGCAAAAAATATTTGGCTGTCGAATTGATGGGTAAATATTCCAATATTATCTTATATGATGCAGAAGGCCGGATTCTGGATGCGGTCAAGCGTATTGATGGGGATATATCGGGCAAACGTCAGGTACTACCGGGACTGTTTTACCGTATGCCGCCTCCGCAGGACAAGCTGAATTTGATGGAAATTTCTCAGGCTGGCCTTGCGGCAGCGATTCGTGCAGCGGATGACGATACGGCTATAGATCGGTGGCTCCTCAGCCATTTCAAAGGGCTTTCCCCGTTGCTCTGTCGTGAGCTTGCCTGCCGTGCCTGTGGGGAAACAGGAAAGGCCATGTGTGATTTAACGGATGGAGAACGCAGTAGCTTGTCAGATGTATTGGCGGATTTTGTACAGATGATAGAAGATAATCGGATGAAACCATATCTGGTGAGCAATACCGGAGATGGCACGGTCTTTGATTATACGGTTATGCCGGTTACACAGTATGGTGAGCTGATGCAGAATACACAGGCAGAAAGCTTTTCGCAGCTGCTGTCTGATTTCTATGAGAAAAAGAGCAATATTGAACGGATTCGCCATCATGCAGCGAATATGAATCATACGATTCAGAATGCACGTGATCGTGTACGGCGCAAGCTTGCAGCACAGCGAAAGGAGCTGAGCAGTTCCCAGAACCGGGAGAAATATAAACGTCGTGGCGATTTGATTACTGCGAATCTGTACCAGATTGAACCGGGTTCCCGCAAGGTGAAAGTGATCGATTATTATGATCCAGCTTGTCCGGAGATTGAAATTAATCTGGATATCCGTTTATCTCCCCAGCAGAATGCACAGAAGCAGTTTAAGCTGTATACCAAGGCAAAAAATGCCGAAGAACAGCTGACAAAACAGATTGCACAGGGTGAACAGGAATTGTTGTATCTGGATAGTGTATTGGAAGCGATTACAGAAGCTGAAAACCTGACGGATTTGGCACAGATTCATGAAGAACTGGTAGCAACCGGTTATTTGTCGGCAAAGCAGGATAAGAAAAAACGCCGTCATGCCAAGCCGGTGCAGGGGAAACCGTTTCATTACAGGACCACAGATGGATTTGACGTTTTTGCGGGCAAAAACAATACGCAGAATGATCTGTTGACGCTCAAGACAGCGTTCAAGAGTGATATGTGGTTTCATACCCAGAAGATTCATGGTTCCCATGTGATTCTGGTATGTGATGGGCGCGAACCTACCAATGAAGCAATGACAGAAGCAGCTCAAATTGCAGCATGGCATTCTCAGGCACGTGGTTCTTCGCAGATTCCGGTAGATTATTCTCAGGTTCGTAATATAAAAAAGCCGAATGGCGCCAAGCCGGGTATGGTCATTTATCATGTTTATCAGACTGCATTTGTGACTCCAGATGAAAAGAAAATCGAAAAACTACGTGTAGAATAAGAAAAACTCTTGTCGATGAAACCAAATTATGGCATAATGGATAGATAAATTATATTTTGTAAGATGTGTATGGAGATACCGTTTTACAGAGGAAAAGGAGTAACTCGTATGCAGAAACAACAGGTTGTTCTGATTCTTGACTTTGGCGGACAATATAATCAGTTGATTGCCCGTCGGGTACGTGAATGTAATGTATACTGTGAAATTAAGCCGTATACAACTCCATTAGATGAAATTAAGGCGATGAATCCGAGTGGTATTATCTTTACCGGCGGCCCGAACTCTGTTTTTGACATGAATTCACCGCATTATACGAATGAGATTCTTGAAATTGGTGTACCTATCCTCGGCATTTGCTATGGCTGCCAGCTGATTGCATGGATGGCTGATGGCGAGGTAAAACCTTCTCCGGTATCCGAGTATGGTAAAATTGAGCTAGATATTACGGATAAGGAATGCAAGCTGTTTCAGAATGTTGCAGAAAAATCTGTTGTATGGATGAGCCATACCGATTATATTGCTGCTCCACCGGAAGGTTATGAGATTATTGGCAGGACCAATGACTGTCCGTGTGCTGCTATGCAGAATACAGAAAAGAATATTTATGCAGTTCAGTTCCATCCGGAGGTCACACATTCTGAGTATGGCAAGCAGGTACTGCATAACTTCCTGTATGAGATTTGCCAGTGTAACGGTGACTGGGTTATGGACAACTTTATTGAAAATACCGTTGCGGCTCTTCGTGAGCAAATTGGTGACAAAAAGGTTATTCTCGGCTTGTCTGGCGGCGTAGATAGTTCTGTTGCAGCAGGATTGCTGTCGCGTGCCGTTGGTAAGCAGCTTACCTGTGTATTTGTCGATCAAGGTCTGATGCGTAAAGACGAAGGTGATTTTGTTGAAGAAACCTTTACCACCATGTTTGATATGAATTTTGTTCGTGTCAACTGCGGCGATCATTTCATGGCCAAACTGAAGGGTGTTACTGACCCAGAGGAAAAGCGTAAGATTATTGGCACAGAATTTTATAAGGTTTTCTGGGATGAAATCCGTAGTCAGGCAGAGGATGGATTCTTTGCACAGGGTACAATTTACCCTGACAGAATTGAATCGGGCAAGGGCAAGAGTGACGGTAAGGCCAATACTGCTGTCATTAAGACGCATCATAATATGGCGAAAATGCCGGAGGATATCCAATTCCTTGGCACAATTGAACCGCTTGGTGATCTGTTTAAGGACGAAGTTCGCGCTGTCGGTGAAAAGCTCGGTATTCCGCATGAGCTGGTATGGCGTCAGCCATTCCCAGGCCCGGGACTTGGCGTTAGAATTATTGGAGAAATTACTGCCGAAAAGGTAAAGATTCTGCAGGAAGCAGATTGGGTTCTCCGGGATGAAATGGCTAAAAATGGCTATGAGAAGGAGCTTTCCCAGTTTTTCTGTGTACTTCCGGGTGTTAACACGGTAGGTGTCATGGGGGATCACAGAACGTATGATAATCTTGTAGCAATCCGTGCGGTTACTACGGACGATTTCATGACCGCTGACTGGGCAAAGATTCCGTATGATATTCTTGCAAAGGTGTCAAATCGCATTACCAACGAGGTAGAACATATTAACCGCGTCGTGTATGACATCACATCTAAGCCGCCGGGAACTGTAGAGTGGGAATAATTTCAGTTGTTTTTGGGCAATCCCATTTAGCCTGTAAAGGGCAAAACTAAATATCCTCAGACCTTGAAGAAGAAATTCTTTGAGGTCTGTTTTTTTATCTAAAAATTAGTGAAAAACCTTGAAAAACGGTGATTTTCGATAAATAAAACCGCAGTTTTATTGACATGTATATTTGGGAAGAGAATAAAGACTTTGCCCCAAAAGACGATAAAAGCCTTTGCCCCGTAACATCAGTGTTAAGGGGCAAAAGTCATTATTCTGCAAAGGGCAAAAATGACTATTCTCCAAAATAAAAAATCAGACCTTGAGGAAGAAAATTCCTTGAGGTCTTTTTTGTCGTCTAACATAGCCGCAAAACCTTGAAAATCAAGCATTTTATATGTATAAAACTGCGATTTTATATTGCCAAATACGGCGCAAAAGCACAGTCCGACCGGGAGACAGAGAATCATTGATTTTGCCCCGGAGAGAATAATCGGGTTTGCCCCGTGACAACATTCACCCCGGAGTTCTTGATGTTCAAGGACTCTGGGGTTTTGCGGGAACCTCCGCCGACCATGAGCGGGTAAAGCGGGCTTTCGGCCCGGATGAATTGGAGTGGGCTGTGGAGGAGGCGAAACGCCGGGAGACACAAGAGCGGGAGCAGAAGAAAGCAAAGCGGAAGTTCAGCCGAGGGGCAAGGTAACGGACAGCGGGAATGCCCTCCTGATTTATACTTGTCAGCAGGTGCTTTTGCTGTTACAATGAGGATAGCAGATTGAGAATTTTGAGGTGCATGAACATGAAACAATTTACAAGAGGCAATCCGTTGTTTTCGCTGTGCGGGTTAAATTGCGGTTTATGCTCCATGCACCTCGGCGGACATTGTGGAGGCTGTGGATTTGGAAATCAGACCTGTCCTTTGATAAAATGTTCCACAGAACATGGAGCCATAGAATATTGTTTCCAATGTGGTGAATATCCGTGTGAAAAATATGACCGTATTGATGCGTATGATTCATTTATAACACATCAAAGGCAAAAATCCGATTTGCAAAAAGCGCAGCAGATTGGCATAGAAAATTATACTGCTGAGCAAGTAAAGAAAATAAAAATACTGAACAATCTGCTGGATTGCTACAACGATGGCCGAAAGAAAACTCTGTTTTGTGTAGCTGTCAACCTTTTGGAACTTGATGAATTAGAGGAAATCGTCACACAGGCTGATACAGAGACCCAGGGAATGCCTATCAAAGAAAAGGCCGCTTTTATATCGTCTTTGCTTCAACTGCGTGCAGCAAATAAGGGTATTGAGTTAAAGCTAAAAAAGAAAAGGGGTACAGGAATTTGAAATACTCTTGTGCGGTCATATCAGTGGCCAATATTGGCGCTTAATTTTGAGGTCCAATACACCAAAGAGGGTGGAATGCAGTTGTGTTTTTCCACCTTTTGTGTTATCATCAAAGTTGCAAACCAGCAGAGAAAGAACAATCTGTTCTGCCTCCCGTTATCATCGCTGATAACAATTTGATAACAGCCCATCGTATAGGCTGGATAATATGGATATATCAAATAATCAAAAGAACAGGGTATCATATTTCTAAAGCAAAATCCGTTAAAACATGATACCCAGCAACGAGCGGGAAAGATTTCATATCAGTGTTTCAATTTTGGAGGGAAACAATTGCCAACAGTCTATTTCAAAAAAACTTTAGTAGATACTGCATTGAACACTATAAAGTTTAAGGGTGCAGTTGATAAATTGAAAGCAAAAGATGATATTGATCAGATAGACGCTATACTGACGCGCTATTATAATGGATACAGATATGATCCCATAGCTGCTGACTTGTTAGATAAGCGAATTCGTCAAGCGTATCCTGTGATTGAGAGAATTAATCAACTGCCTTCGCCGAGAATCCAAAGCGCAATAAAGAATGATTCGCCGGCCGCAGCTGACCCAATAATAAGTAATTTAAATCAAGACCGTTATGGCATTATGTTTGATGTCCTATTCAAAGAAGGTCTTGTCCATGAATTAGAGAATTTTGTTGACCGCGTAGAATAAACAGCAAATGGGAAGTTGTTATCTACTGGCAACACTATGGCAACAAAAAATCAGATAGCCTAAACTATCTGGATAATAAAAACAATCCAAATAATCTGAGCCAAATCTCATAAGCAAAACTGTTTAGAATACTTCTGCCAGGAGCGAGTGGGAATGATTACAATTGTTAAGGGGCAAAAGTCATTATCCTGCAAAGGGAAAAAATGACTATTCTCCAAAAAAAAAATCAGACCTTGAGGAAGAAAATTCCTTGAGGTCTTTTTTGTTGTCTAACATAGCAGCAAAACCTTGAAAATCAAGCATTTTATGTGTATAAAACTGCGGTTTTGTATTGCCAGAAACGGGCGAAAAAGCACAACCTGACCGGGAAACAGAGAATAGTTGACTTTGCCCCGGAGAGAATAACCGGGTTTGCCCCGTGACAACATTTGTTTTTGGGCATAGCCTGTAAAGGGCAAAAGTAAATATCCTCAGACCTTGAAGAAGAAATTCTTCGAGGTCTGTTTTTTACTTAAAATTTAGTGAAAAACCTGAAAAAACGGTCATTTTTGATAAATAAAATGACGATTTTATTGACATGTATATTTAGGCAGAGAATAAAAGCTTTGCCCCAAAAGACGATAAAAGCCTTTGCCACGTAACAATAAGACCATTTTTATATGAACGATGAAATAAGCTCCCCAATGCAGCCGCATAAATCTTTGACGGTGCATAAGGGAGCTTATTTATTACGTTATTTCAAATTCAGACCATTTTACATGTTTCCACCGAATAGGTTGCTTAGTGTACAACAACCGGCATGGTTCCGAAGCAATTGTTATAAATGGTGCGTGCTGCAGATACAGGAAGGTTAATGCAGCCATGAGAACCCGTTGAGATGTAGTAGTTTCCGCCAAAGGTACTGCGCCATGAAGCATCATGCAGACCTACACCGGTAGATGTATCAATCGGCATCCAGTAGCTAACAGATACACCATACTTGGGCATATCGTAATTGCGGCGCTTGAATTCAATCCAGTATGTACCTTTTGGTGTTATGGTTCCATTGTTTACATTGCCAGTTACACATGGAGTTTCAATGATGAGATTTCCACCATAGACCAGCCAGACACGCTGCTGGCTGATACTGACATCGATATAGGTATCTCCGAGTCCGCCATTGGTTTTATAGGTTTCCTCCTGTGAATAAACCGGCTCACGTTCTACAGTTTGACCAGATAGGATATCCTTTGCAAGCTGTTCTGTTTCGCCGTCGACATCGACAATATATCCATAAATACCACCGGAAATAGTAAATTCACCGCAGCCAACAGTTGTAACAGTTCTTTCTTTGCCAACTGTATTGAATGGGTCCTTGATGTTTTCCTTTACGTACTCTGACAATTTTTCTGTATCGACAGTAGCAGTCAGGTCGTCGCCAATGGTGAGGACGGAAGCAATGTCGTCAGCAGACAGAGTCACAGAGATATCATCACGCTTGAGGGTGACCGCAGACTGTAGAGCTGTATCAAGATGAGATTTGGCCTCCCGGAATGTATCAGAATCCTCCTTCAGCTTTGGCTGGATATAGCAGTCAATCTGATATTCCGTATTGCCTTCATTCATTTGGTTTATCAGAACTTCTGAGAATTCAGTTGCATCCAGCTCATTTCCGTATACTTCTGGTACAGTTTCAAAGGCACCGTCTGCATATTTTACGCTGGCATTCTGAGACTGGATTTTTTCTTCAGGATTTATACAGTTCATAGTGGAAATTGCATTGTTTAATTTTTCGGTATCATATGTTGTTTCCAGCGTATATTCCCGGCCACTGCCGAATAAATCTGCTATCCATTCATATGGATGCTGATCGGAAAGTGCAGTTTCCATGATTTTTCCAGTATCATAACAGTATGTGAAATCAATATCAGAAGCGGAGAGCTGGTCTTCGGTGCTATCTCCCTGAATGGTCAGGGTATAATTTTTCAGAGATTCATCCAAAGCTGTTTTGGCGGAATCTATAGATTTGTAACTGACATCTACACCGTTTATTGAGGTATGAGGTGCGTAGTGGTTCTGGAAATAGTATGCCCCGCCCAATTCTGCTGCACATACGACACCGGCTACAACCACTGCACTAATACCTGCAATTATTTTTTTATCCAATAGAGTATCCCCTTTCTATAATCTCTTATTATAATGAAGCTTGTACATTTCAACAACATTATAACACGATAAGGTGCAGGTTGCTACCATTTATGTGCATCAATATGGACTAATTTCGAAAAATTTCTTCATATTATTTGTCGGTTTTTCAAAATGTAGTATGGCAGAATGAAGTGCTTTGTGATATGCTATGAGAGAACTTTCTGCCTGTGTGTTCTGCGCACAGGCAGAAAGCAAGATGGAGGAGAAAACAGCATGGAATATTTGGACATTTATGATATAAACCGTATGAGGACAGGGAAAACATTTGTCAGAGGAGAAAAGCCGGAAAATGGCTATTATCTGGTTGTACAGGCCATTATATTTAATACACAAGGACAAATGTTAATTCAACAAAGACAGTCTGATAAACTCGGATGGCCAAATAAATGGGACGTTTCCGCAGGAGGAAGCGTACAGGCTGGGGAAAACAGCCAGCAGGCTGCAGGACGGGAATTACAGGAGGAACTGGGGATTGCTATCGACTTTTCCGGTATCCGTCCCCATATAAGTTCAACGTTTATGGAAGGTTTTACGGATGTATATTTGGTAGAGAAAGATATTGATGTGACAGACCTGACATTGCAGAAGGATGAAGTACAAGATGCACGCTGGGCTAGCAGGGAAGAAATATTGGATATGATTGCAAAAGGAGAATTTGTCCCATACTATCCCAGCTGGATTTGTTATCTGTTTGACTGCCGAAAGACCTATGGGAGTTTCCGCCGTGACAATAACCTGGTGTGATAAGAAAGATATCTGTTAATATCATAAAGAAAACAAAAATGATAAAAAGCTGTTTTGCGATAAAGAGAAAGCCAGAGGTGGTTTGCCTCTGGCTTTTTTGTATATTTTGCGATATTATTTTGGAGATTTGGTTTCTACAGCCTGTTTCAATAAGGCTTCAAATGCATCATATTGCATTGCCCCCAAATCGCCGTCTGTACGATGGCGTGGAGATACAGTCTGGTTTTCCATGTCCTGATCACCGACAATGAGCATATAAGGAATACGTTCGTTACGGGCTTCACGAATTTTATAGCCAAGCTTTTCAGAACGGTGATCCACTTCAACGCGGTAACCGGCCTTGGCCAGTTTATCTGCAATTTCATCGGCATAATCATATGCACGGTCTGTAACTGGCAGTACCTTTACCTGCACTGGGGAAAGCCAGGTGGAGAAGGAGCCTGCAAAGTGTTCTGTGATTACGCCGATAAAGCGTTCAATGGAACCCAGGACAACGCGATGGATCATGACCGGACGATGCTTTTCACCATCTGCGCCGATATATTCCAGTTCAAAACGTTCTGGAAGCTGCATATCCAGCTGAATCGTACCGCACTGCCATGTGCGTCCCAGAGAATCTGCCAAGTGGAAATCCAGCTTCGGGCCATAGAATGCGCCATCGCCCTCGTTGATGATATATTCCTTGCCCATTTCTGAGACAGCTGCTTTTAGAGTTTCCGTTGCAAAATCCCAATCCTTTTCATCACCCATATGATCTTCCGGCATGGTGGAAACTTCAATCTGATATTCCAGACCAAAGACAGAATAAACTTCATCGAACAGCTTAACTACATTTTTGATTTCATCTTTCATCTGATCCCATGTCATAAAAATATGGGCATCATCCTGCGTAAAGCAGCGAACGCGGAATAAACCATGCAGTGCACCGGAAAGCTCATGACGATGTACCAGACCAAGCTCACCAACTCGCAGCGGCAGATCACGATAAGAGTGGGGTTCGGATTTGTATACCAGCATACCACCGGGACAGTTCATCGGCTTGATGGCAAAGTCGGTATCGTCAATGACAGTGGTATACATATTTTCCTTATAATGATCCCAATGACCGGAACGCTCCCAAAGACCGCGGTTCAGCATCATCGGGGTAGAAATTTCAACATAGCCATAGCGCTTGTGGACTTCACGCCAGTAGTCGATCAGCGTATTGCGCAGCACCATGCCTTTTGGCAGGAAGAACGGAAATCCGGGGCCTTCCTCCATGATGGTAAATAAGCCAAGTTCTTTGCCGAGCTTACGATGGTCACGGCGTTTTGCTTCCTCGATTTTTTCAAGATATTCGTCCAATTCTGCTTTCTTTGGGAATGCAATGCCATAAATACGCTGCAATGTCTGACGGCTGGAATCACCGCGCCAGTATGCTGCATTGCAAGCAGTTAGCTTAATTGCATTGCCTTTTACCCGTCCGGTAGAATCCAGATGCGGACCTGCACACAGATCAGTAAATTCCCCCTGACGATAGAAAGAAATAACTGCATCTTCCGGCAGATCATGGATCAACTCTGTCTTATATGGTTCATCCTGCATAAATTCCAGCGCTTCTGTCCGAGGTAATTCAAAGCGTTCCAGTTTGAGCTTTTCCTTACAGATTTTACGCATTTCAGCTTCTATTTTTTCCATCATTTCCGGTGTAAATGCAAATGGAGAATCCAGATCATAATAGAAGCCATTGTCAATCGATGGGCCGATTGCCAGTTTTACTTTTGGATAAAGGCGTTTGACAGCCTGTGCCAGAATATGGGAGCAGGTATGCCAGTAAGTTTTGCGGGACTGCTCGTTTTCAAATGTGAATTCGTTGCTCATGTGTAAGCCTCCTTTTCCATGCTTCAAAAGGGGCAAAAAAATCTCACCCCTGATGGTGTGTCAGGGATGAGATAAATATACAATACTTATTCCACGGTTCCACCCTGCTTGCCGTTAAAAAACGACCGCTTGTGTTCGCTGTAACGGGCTTACCCGTCCGGTTTAATGGGCGAACGCTGTTCACCGGCAGCTCAAAGGTGGTTTATACCGGGGGTGCATAGAACAGTTCACAGCAGATTACGGTTCCTCTCTGAAATGCACTTGACCTGGATTTTGTCCTCGTCGAAGCTTTATTACTGTTTAATATAGCATGAAGAAACGGAACATGCCAATGGTTTATTTTGGAGAGAGTTGGCAGTATAAAACTATTTTACTATAACGGTGTGATATCCTTACTGTTTATTGGCTCATCATTCCAGTTCTGCAAAAAAATTTTGATATCATGAAAAAATACCCGCACAAAATCGGTTCCTCAACCGTTATACATAGTGAAAGGAGGTCAAACAGCGTGTTCATGGACACAGAAGAATTATATGATAGACTATACCGGTATTGCTATATGAAAATCAGACATCAACAGACTGCCGAAGATATTACGCAGGAGACTTTCCTTCGGTTTCTGGAATCGCACAGCTATAAGGAAATTGGAAAACAGACAGCATATCTTTATACCATTGCACGAAACCTGTGTAATGACCATTTTCGAAAACAGCCGGATATTTTTATGGAAACGGCAGAAGATTCACGCATAGAAGACAATACAGAGGAGCAGATAACCAATATTGTGTTGGAACAGGCGCTGCAGCAGTTATCTGATGAGGAACGGGAGCTGCTGTTCCTGCGTTATACAAATGGAGTTTCTGCTGTACAGACGGCGAAAATCTTACATCTGTCCCGGTTTGCAGTGTATCGGCGGGAAAAACATGTATTGAAGCAATTACAAAAAATATTGAACAGGAGGGATTTCTATGACTGATAAACAGCTGAAGCAGGCACTAAAATCGGTATATCAACCTCCCAAATCACAGAAAAAAAACGCTTTTCTGGATAGCATTGAGGTATCAACGCTGACGATGCCAGAATTTGTCCTTTCCCAGTTCGGCTATATCCGTCCATGGGGATGGCTGATGTCGATAGGTGTTTTCGTGGCAGCACTGCTGCTGATGTGGAATACAGACGAACAGTGTGTCTGGATGGTATCTGCGCTGATCCCATTTGCAGCGCTCTCCACCTTTATGGAGATGAACCGTTCTGTGCGCTGTGGAATGGATGAACTGGAGCAGGCATCCCGCTTTTCCCTAAAAGCGGTAACACTGGCGCGCCTGGGCATTTTGGGGGCTGCAAATTTGATTCTCATGGCAGCACTTTCTCCTGTGATTGGTGTATGGGGGCAGTTGACCATTCTGGAAACTGGATTTTATATCCTTTGCCCATACTGCCTGACTGCGTTCTGCAATCTTCATATTATCCGCAAATGGCACAGCAAGGAAAACCTGTATCCCTGCGCGGCAGTGACAATGCTGGTCAGCCTGCTGTGCATCGTAGTAAATTTCATGACCGACTGGCTGAGCTGGATATCCAGCTGGCAGAGCTGCGCTGTTATCACACCGCTGCTTCTGGCGCTGATGCTTCGGGAATGCAAAAACTATCTCTCACATATGGAGGAATATATATGGAATTAAAAATCGACCGGCTGACAAAACAGTACGGAAATAAAATTGCGGTAGACCGTGTCAGCCTGAATCTGACACCGGGTGTAACCGGCCTGCTGGGAGCAAACGGCGCAGGTAAGACAACATTGATGCGCATGCTGTGCGGTATCTTAAGGCCGACCGGTGGGACAGTAACGCTGGAAGGAATGGATGTTTCCACAGAGGAATACCGTGCGATATTGGGATATTTGCCGCAGGATTTTGGATATTATCCCGACTTTACGGGAATGGATTTCCTGTTATATCTGGCAGCACTCAAGGGACTGCCCAAGCCGCAGGCAAAACGCCGGGCGCAGGAGCTGTTAAAGCTGGTTTCACTCGAACATAACGCAAAGCAGAAAATCAAGACCTATTCTGGCGGCATGAAGCAGCGGCTTGGCATTGCACAGGCATTGCTGAACCATCCAAAGCTGCTGATTTTGGACGAACCCACAGCAGGGCTTGATCCGAAGGAGCGTGTCCGGTTCCGCAATCTGATTGCCGAATTGGGAAAGGACAGTATTGTATTGCTGTCAACACATATTGTTTCAGATATTGAGCATATTGCGGATATTGTCATCATGATGAAGGATGGACAGGTGATCTATAACGGGGCATGGGATGAAGCCCATGGTGATCTGGAGGAATTTTATCTGCGGGAATTTGATGAGGAGGGGCTGGAATGAGTAAATTTTCCGATTTATATTTCTGGGAACTGAAAAAAATCTGGCGGCGGCGCATTACCAAAATTGCCCTTGGCGTCATGGTATTTTTAGCGGTGCTTTCCGTAATCGGAGATGCGCTGTTTTACAATTACAGCGATGGTGACAATGAGAATATCAATGGATATACACAGATACAGCGCAGAGCAGAAGCATCCCGTTCTATTTCCGGCAGGATGATAGATGACACAATGCTGGACGATATGCGGGCGGCAATTGATACATCCGAACAGGCGGCAAAGCAATACGAAGGGATATATGAATATCTCTGGGGACTGTATGGAGATGATGAAAAGGTATACCATTCGGATGCGGATACAATGTACCGCACGCGGCTTGAAGGCGTCCACAGATTGTGGAATCTCCAATATCTTACAGACGGAGAGAAGGATTACTGGGAGCAGAAAGAAGCAGAAATTTCCCCGTTTAAATGGCAGTATGCGGAAGGTTTTCAAAGTATCCTCGTAAGTGAAAACTTGCTGAATATCCTGCTGCTGTTTTTGCTTGCGATTTGTCTGCCGGGGGTATTTGCAGAAGAACATACCAGAAAAACAGACCAGCTGATTTTATGCAGCAGGTTTGGAAAGCAGAAGCTATATGGTGCTAAGCTGTTGGCAGGCGTAAGCTTTGGCGTGTTGTCCGCTGTACTATTGGAAATCATTACGTGCGTATTGAACTTGTGGTTATACGGCGCAGATGGATTTGATGCATGTATGCAGATGGTCGTAGCGGAATGCTCTTGGACGATGACCGTTGGGCAGGCAGCCCTGCTGGCTCTTGGAATGGCATTGGTATTATCTGTGCTGTACAGTGTGCTCGCCATGTTCCTTGTGAAGCTGCTGAAAAACAGCATTGCTGTTTTGGGTATTTTGATAGGAGGATTCATGCTGTGCCTGTTTGTATGGCCGCCGTATTCCATGCAGTTGATTTTTAGACTGTACGCATTGCTTCCCGTAAATGTATTGGTGGATCGGATGCTGACAAATGACTGTCTGTACCACATTCCGGGATATTATCTGACTGGTTGGCAGATGATGCTTATCGTATATGCTGTTGCGGTTGTTCTGATGGCATGGCTGGGTGCGAAGCTCTATCAAAGATATCAGATCAGCGGAAGATAATGTACTCAATATAGAGATAGCCCCTGTCCGGAATGGACAGGGGCTTCTGCATACATAAAACGCAAAAACAGTTTTTTTATTCTGTTTCCCGCAGGAGTTCTACGATCGTTGCTTTGGCTGCTGATCGGTAAACACACAATGGAACGATACAACCGAGCAATACGAACAGCGGTGTGAGAATCAGGACTGGAGTAATCGTGAAATGATAGGTAAAGAACCAGAACATACCGCCGATTGCCGAAGCCATGACCGGACCACATGCCAAAATCAGCAGCAGTGCCAGCAGGATTGCACTCAGTGCATAGAATACACCTTCCCACATCAGCATACCTTTGAGCTGTTTGCCCGTCATGCCGATGGACTGCAGCACAGCAAATTCGCGTTTGCGTGTGATGATGCCGGTGAGGATTGCATTGAAGAAGTTCAGAATGCCGACCAGCGCGACGATGGAACTCAGTGCACCACCCAGCAGCATGAACATCGAACGTGTGCTTTCAAATTCTTCTGCATAGGTCTGCTTGCTCTCGTAGTCGATCTGCGGATTCTCATTTTCTGTGTAATCCAACAAAAAGGATTCCATAGCCGAGGTGCCTTGATCGGTTGTGTCGCAGGCATACAGCATAACGCTGTCTGTCCCAGTGTCCTGGATAAAGGTCTGATCGTTCATAACAAACTCATCTGCCCCATAATATCGATAGCAGAGTGAAGTTGGGACAGCGATGAGTGCTGCAACCGTATACTGCTCATCGCGGTATTTGACAGCGCGGAATACGTATGGATCATCTTCGGGCATTCCATTTTCATAGATTTCTCCAGTATTGGGATTGTAATACTCGAATTCTTCGACATATCGCAATGTGATCGTGTCACCGAGCTTTGCCCAATGGGAATCCGGGTATACGTTTCCGTTGTCATCCTGCGCATATACAGCCGCAATATACCGGCTGCCCGGCTCATACAGTTTGGAAATATCGCCGTCCAAAACGGTCATCTTATCCAGTGCATACCGTTCCATACCATAGAGCTGTGCGTCGTCTGCCAAAAGACCATCAGACGTATGCTCTATTCCTTCTATCATGGAATCAAGGCTTTCTTCATCGTACCACGCTGCCCGCAGAGAGCGGTAATAGTCTTCTGTGATAAATTCCTGTACTGGGGAAGTAATGCCGTAAATGCGTCCGCCCTGTTCCACGCCGCTCTGTGCAGTTATCTGATCGATAACATCTTTGGGAAGTTCTGCATCTGTAGAGAATCCAGGATTGCTGGTCTGGAAATAGGATGCATCGGCTACAATGAAATCTGAAACGACATTGCGCAGATATTTGTCCATGTCAAAGCTGTTTGCAAGGGAAACCGTCATATTCAGCAGTACGACTGCCAGCGAAAGGGAGAGGATGGTAATAACGGTTTTTCCGCGATTGCGCCCCAGATTTGCTTTCGCCATGGAAAACAGGGAAATACCCTTTCCGGAACGCTTGAATTTCTTTTTTCCGCCGGTACCTTCGGTATACCGCAGCGCTTCAATTGGAGAAACCTTTGCTGCCATATGTCCCGGTTTGTAGCAGGAAATCAATACCGTCAGCAGTGCGAAAACTGCAGATACAATAAAAATGATGGGATTTACAGATACAAAGTCAGGCATGACGCCATCGAGCCGGTTTAGAACGACTGGCGTCAGCTTTCCGCCGACAAACCAGCCGATCACCAAGCCGAGAGGGATGCCGATGAGACTGAGCAGCAGTGCCTGCTGGCGGACAATCCGCTTGATCTGTCTGCCAGTTGTGCCGATGGTCTTCAGCAGGCCATAAAACCGGATATCATTGGCAACAGAAATTTGGAATACGTTGTAGATGATCAGATATCCAGTAAAGATGATGAGCAGAAGAAGCACTACGATTGCAATAACCATCTGCGGATCGATATTTTCAAAAATCTGTGTGCCGGTATAGCCCCAGTTGACACCGATGGGAATATAGTTGCCGCCCTCTGAACGGCTTTCATTTTGATAACCGTGGTTTTGCAGAATCGTATGCAGGTCATCCTCAATGTGCATCGCACTGGAAAGCATAACGTCAAGATTCCAGCTGCCGGTCATGCCATCGCTGCCTGGGGGTGTGATATTCAGCTCGTTTAAAATGGAATTGACACGGCTCTCTGGAATGAGGATATGATTGGCAACCGTAATTTCGTCTGCTTCCCACCAGCCGCATAGCGTAAAGGTCTGTGTGGTTTGCTTTCCGTCAACATCAAAAGTGACGGTAAATTTTGCACCAATCTTCGGCTCAACACCGAGTAGCTCCAAAACTTTTGTGTCAGTTGCAGCTTCATCGGTATTTTCCTGCGGAAGGCGGCCTTCTACTGGATCACAGTACATCCAATGCGCCTGGTTTGCATCCGAATAGCCGATTTCCACATGGTTTTTATTGAACGGAACATCGGTCGGCATGCCGATAAAACGGCGCAGGCCCCATTCCTTGATCATGGGATCATCTTTGATCTCTTCAAACTGTTCCTCGGTGAGATATTTAAATCCGCCATGGGAATAGCCGCCAACCTGCCGGAAGTTCGCCTGTTGGAACGCATCGTTGATCGACATGGCAATGGTAAACAGAGAAGTAAACAAGACAGCGGTCAATGCAATGGCAACAATGGCAATCCAGTTACGTGTTTTAGCAGCTTTCATTGACTGGAATCCCAAGTGCCGGATGCACTTTTTATTTTTTACCTGAATCATACTGCTCACCCCCGAACAACAATGCGGCCGTCTTCAATGCGGATAATGCGGTCGGCAAGCTGGGCGATTTCCTCATTGTGTGTAATCATGACAATTGTCTGAGAAAACTTCTGGCTGGTGATTTTCAGCAATCCCAGAACATCCTGAGAGGTCTTGCTGTCCAGATTTCCGGTCGGTTCGTCGGCAAGGATAATCGCAGGCTTGGCGGCAAGTGCACGGGCAATCGCCACACGCTGCTGCTGTCCGCCGGAAAGCTGGCTGGGCAGGTTGTTCAGCTTGGATTCCAAACCAAGCGTTTCGATAATGCTGCTGACAAAAGCTTTATCGATTGTTTTGCCATCCAGCTCGATAGGCAGAACGATGTTTTCATATACATTGAGCACTGGAACGAGGTTATATGCCTGGAAAACAAAGCCGATTTTTCTGCGGCGGAAAATGGTCAGTTCTTCATCCTTCAGCGAAAAGATATCTTTTCCGTCTACCGTTACTTTACCCGATGTTGGACGGTCGAGGCCACCCAGCATATGCAGGAGTGTAGATTTGCCACTGCCGGATGTACCGACAATGGAAACAAATTCGCCATTTTTTACGGAAAAATCCACACCATCAAGGGCATGTACTTCGCTTTCGTCACTGCCATAAATCTTTTTCAGTGCGTTTGTTGTCAATATTTCCATCATGGAACCTCCATATAATAAAATCTGTATGAGAAGGAAGGTTCTCTCTTCCTTTCATACAGATTATCGCATAACAATCTTTCCACATTCTTTCCGTGTGGAAGGGAATTCTAACAATTTTGAAAGAATTATACCCGGCGGGGCAAATAGACGGAAAATGTAGAACCCTTTCCGGGGCTGGAAGATACTTTCATGTATCCCCCCTCGCCGGAGATGATCTGCCGCGCCAGATACAATCCGATGCCGACACCTTCGCTATGGTCTGTTCTGTGTGAGCGATAAAACCGCGAGAAAATCTTTGCCTGTTCTGCTTCGGCAATACCGATGCCAGTATCTGTCAGTTCAATGCACACAAACATCGCATAGGGCTTGACACGGACAGTAATACCGCCCTGTTCGGTATATTTTATGGCGTTGTCCAGCAGATTACACAATGCTTCATTCGTCCATTTTGCATCGAATACCGCGCAGGCATTGGTTTGCTCCACAGTGAGGAATAAGCCTTTTGCATCTGCTTTTGCCCTGAATTGTTCGGCGGCCTCGCTGATTGTGGGAAGTATGTCACCCTGTTTGGGACGCAGTGTGAGAATACCGGTTTCCAGGCGGGACAGCTTGACCAATGCATCAATCAGAAATTGCAATTTTTCTGCCTGGCTGTGCAGGGCATCCGTATAATTTGCCGCTTCTCCGTCTGGTTTCAGTTCCTGCAGCAGCTCGGAATACAGAAGCAGATTTGCGATCGGAGTTTTGGTCTGATGTGAAATATCAGCGATCAGTGTTTTTATTTTCTCCTTTTCCGCAGCAATATTGCGGGAAGAGAGCGAAGAAGCAGCCAAATATTGTGCTAGTTGGCTTTCCAGAGATGAACGTTTGCTTTCGTCGAAGGTATCTTCTATAAAGTTCCCGTCCATTGCTTCGTCGATCAGTTCAGAAAGCCCGTCCATAATACGATGCATTTTCCTTCGGTCAGACAGGATGACAATGAGGGCTATAGCTGCTGACAGTACGGGTATCATAAGAAAGAAGATATTATACATCAGTCTTCACCCACATGTAACCAATACCATATACCGTTTTTATGGTATCCTGTGCGCCCAGCTTGTCGCGCAGGCGTTTGACGGTCACGGACAGTGCATTTTCATCTACATATTCTGCACCGTCCGTCCAGATCCGGTCAACCAGATCCGAACGGCTCAATTTCATGCCACGGTTTTCAACCAAAATGCGAAGCAGCTTTTGTTCTGTTTTGCTCAGTTCAACCGGTACACCGTCAGCCGTGAAAACCATACGGTCAAAGTCAAAAGAAAAACGTCCAAGTGTAATAACGTTCGATACAGTGGCTTGTTCAATTCTGCGCAGCTGTGTATTTACCCTGGCCCGCAGAACTGCAAGGCTGAATGGTTTTGTGATGTAATCATCCGCGCCCAGCTCCAGACCGGATACAATATCAGTTTCCAAATCATTCGCGGTCAGCAGGATAACCGGAAGCTGCGTTGTCTGACGCAATTCTGTAAGAAAATCGAAACCATTTCCATCCGGCAGGTTTACATCAAGCAAAATAAGCGACCAGTTTTGACGCAGCAGCATCTTCTGTGCATCGTGCAGTGTTTCACAGCTGGTTGTTTTGATTTCAGGAGATGTGAGTGCCCGGCACAGCCCTGCGGCAAGTACAGCATCATCTTCAACAATTAATATATGTTTCATGGAAAAACCTCATCTGATAGGGATAGATAGCTTTCTATATTATATTTCGTATGTACAAGAAAAACAAGGATGCAGACACATAGAAGGAAGAAGTATCATTTTTTTCCACAATTTTACCTGGATTTTTCCAAATTCACGTTAAAATGCCTTCGCAGCGTTCTCTTCGGATATTGCTGGAACATTGTTGTTGATCGTGCAAAGATCAGAAAGATTATGTGATCGACATAAAAATATGGCTCCATGTCCTTCATTTCAGAAAGACAATTGGAGCCATTGTTTTTTCTTTTTTAGAACAGACCGATGGACTGCAACAACAGGATCAGCAGCAGAATTGGAGCTACAAATTTGATCATGATGGTATATAGTGTTTTTCTCTGGAATTTATATTTTCCCTGTGTTACTTCGTCAATAATCACCTTTGGCTTGACTACCCAGCCGATCAGGATACAGGTCAGGAAAGCAACCAGCGGCATAAAGATATTATTGCTGAGGTAGTCCATGATATCCAAAATCTGCCCTATTGTACCGTTTGGCAGTGCAAACTCGAAATAGAGTGCATTATAGCCAAGGCATACAATGATGCCAGCAATGAACGTATAAATTGCTACAATGACAGAAGCTTTTTTTCTGGTCAGATGGAAAGCATCTATGATACTGGAAACGATAGCTTCCATGACAGAAACCGAAGAGGTGACTGCCGCAAAGGAAACGATCAGGAAAAATACCAGGCCAACAATGGAGCCGATCCCGCCCATTGCGGAAAACACCTTGGGAAGGGCTACAAAAATCAGACCCGGGCCGGCAGACATACCGTCAATACCTGCAAACGTAAAAACAGCAGGAATAATCATCAGGCCAGCCAGCAGGGCAATGCCCGTATCAAAAATTTCGATCTGGTTGATAGAGGTCATCAGATTGGTTTCTTTGCGTGCATAGGAACCATATGTTACCATGATACCCATTGCTACACTGATGGAGAAGAACAACTGACCCATAGCATCCATGATGACAATCATAAGCTGCTTCAGTGTCATTCCCGTAAAATCGGGAATAAGATAAACCTTCAGGCCCTGCAATCCGGTTCTGGTCACGCCATCTGCATCGGTGTGATTCAGGGTAAGGGAGAACAGTGAAATACCGATGACAAGGACAACCAGAATCGGCATCAGAATTTTACTGTATTTTTCAATGCCCTTTTCAACGCCACAGATAACAACAAATGCAGTGACAGCAAAGTATATCAGCATCCAGATCATTGGTTTCGGCGTGCTGGTGATATAGGATGTGAAATATCCATCCTGCGCAGCGGCAGCACCCTGTCCGGTCACATAAACGGAAAGGTATTTAAATACCCAGCCGCCGATCGAGCAGTAATACGGCAGAATAATAGTCGGTACGAGGCATGCAAGCACACCAATACCGCCCCACTTTGGATGAATTTTCTTATAAGCCGTCAGAGGGCTTTGTTTGGTTTTTCTGCCGATTGCAATCTCTGTTGTCAGCAGGGCAAAGCCAAAGGTTAAGGCCAAAATCAAATAACAGACAATGAATACACCGCCGCCATCCTTAGCGGCTAGATATGGAAATCTCCATATGTTTCCAAGCCCGACAGCGCTTCCAGCTGCAGCCATAATAAATCCCAGCTGTCCGGAAAAACTGCCTCGTTTTTTCTCTTTTCCCATAATACAAAACACTCCTGTATTTTTTCTTGCCGTGTCATGAAAATGAGCAACGGTTACAATAAATATATTATACGTTAAGTTGGTTCAATTGTAAATCCGAAGGGCGGCTTTTTTTAACTGGATCAAGGCAATGGAAGCCACAGTACAATTCTATTTGTAACAAAGAGAAAAATATGATATAATATAACTGAAATCAGTTTCACAATATAATTAGAAAATCAGGCAAAAAAGGATAAGATATGACTATTTCAGAAATTGCAAAGCTTGCAGGCGTTTCGAAAGCCTGTGTTTCCAGATATTTAAATCATGGATATGTTAGTGAGGAGAAAAAGAAGCTTATTCAGAAGGTGATTGATGAAACCGGATACGTGCCGTCACATCAAGCACAGATTCTTCGTACTGGAAAGAGCCGTCAGATAGGCGTTATTTTGCCGAAAATCAATTCCGAGAGCATCGGCTGCATGGTAGCGGGCATTTCTTCTGTATTAAATAACAATGGATTTTCTATTCTGCTTGCCAACACGGAAAATAATATTGAAAAGGAATTTGAATATCTCGAGCTGTTCCAAAAGGGGCAGGTAGAAGGTGTGATCTTTTTTGCAACCATGCAAACACCGCAGCACCGGTCTTTGCTGCAGAATTATCCTGTTCCTATGGTTGTTCTCAGTCAGAAATCGGAATATCTGTCCTGTGTTTATAACAATGATTTTGGGGCAGCAAAGGAAATTGCGCGTCTGTTACTGGAAACAGAGCACAAAAATGTGGGATATATCGGCGTTACACAGAAAGATCGGGCAGTAGGGTTTGCACGTCGTGCCGGATTTTTGGAGGCCATGCAGGAAGCCGGATTGGATATTCCGGAGGAGCATATGCTGACGACAGGTTTTATGTTGGAGGATGGCAATGCGGCAGCGCAGCAGCTGTTTACACGTGCACCGGAAACGAATGCGGTATTTTGTGCAACAGATACGCTTGCAATCGGCGCTATGCAGTTTATTAAAGGATTGGGAAAGCGTATTCCGGAGGACGTCAGTATCGTCGGTATAGGCCATTCCCGCATGACGGAAATTGTTTCGCCACGGCTGACAACTGCACACCTATTTTATGAAACAGGTGGTGCAGAGGCAGCAAAGATGCTGCTGCAGATTCTGGATAGCGGTATTGATATGAAAATGCAGGTGAAACTTGGATTTGAAATTGTGCGGCAGGAATCCACATAACAAATGAATTATCGATGAAATTAGTTTCATATAAGAAGTTATAGTATAGGGAACGCAGATACGATATATTTGGGCAATATGTTACAAAAAATGCGGTGATATTTGTAACATATTGCTCTTTATTTTTGAGAAATCCATGGTATAATATGAAACATAAAAGAAATCGGTTTCACAAAATGCTCAGAAACATATGAAACAAATGTGTAAAAGGGAAAGGAGTTTTATATGGATTACAGAAAATCCGCTGCAGGTGTTCTCGAACAGATTGGCGGCAAAGAAAATCTGGTATCCGCAGCCCACTGTGCAACGCGTTTGCGCCTGGTCATTGCGGACAACAACAAGTGCAATAAAACAGCACTGGAAGATGTAGAAGGTGTCAAGGGTGTATTTGAGGCGTCCGGCCAGCTGCAGATTATTTTTGGAACTGGTACAGTAAATAAGGTATATGATGAATTCATTGCCATGGCTGGCGTTGCTGCAGCATCTAAGGAGGATGTCAAGGCAGCAGCTGCAAAGAAGGGCAATCCGCTGCAGCGTTTTGTTAAGACACTGGGTGATATCTTTGTACCAATCATTCCGGCAATTGTTGCTTCCGGTTTCCTGATGGGTATCATGGATTCCCTGAGCTTCATGATTAATAACGGGTATATCAACATTTCTACAGAGAGTGCACTGTTTGTTATGGCAAGCATGTTCTCCAACACCGCATATGTATTCCTGCCAGTATTGATCGGCTTCTCTGGCGCAAAGGTATTCGGCGGCAATCCGTTCCTAGGCGCAATTATTGGTATGATTATGGTTCATCCGAACCTGCAGAATGCATGGACGATGACCGGAGGTGTCGATACGTACCTTGATGTATTCGGCCTATGGCAGGTTCCGATGGTCGGCTATCAGGGACATGTTATTTCTGTTATCATTGCAGTATTCCTGATGTCACAGATTGAAAAGTTCCTGCACAAAAAGGTTCCGGCAATGTTTGACCTGTTCATTACCCCACTGGTATCCGTATTCCTGACCGGATTCCTGACGATGACCATCATTGGACCAGTTTTCAATGTGGTTGAAACCAACATTATTGGCGGTGTTCAGGCATTAATTTCCATTCCGTTTGGTATTGGTTCTCTGGTTATGGGTGCTCTGTATGCGCCGACCGTTATTACTGGTATCCACCACATGTATTCCATCATCGACCTTGGCCAGATTCAGCAGTACGGTGTGACACACTGGCTCCCGCTGGCATCCTCTGCAAACATTGCACAGGGGGCAGCTGCTCTGGCTGTTGCACTGAAGACCCGTGATAAGAAGCTGAAATCCATGGCTCTGCCGTCCTCTCTGTCTGCTTTCATGGGCATCACCGAACCGGCTATTTTCGGTGTTAACGTTCGTTTCTTCCGTCCGTTTATTTGTGCCTGCATCGGCGGTGGTGTTGGCGCAATGTTCTCTTCCATTACCGATCTGGGTGCAAGCGGCACTGGCGTAACCGGCATCTTTGGCCTGCTGCTGTGCCTGAATGATCCGATCAAGTACATCCTGATGTTCGTGATTGCAGCTGGTGTAGCCTTTGTTCTGACCTGGATCTTCGGCTACAAGGATCCGAAGCCGGAAACTGCAAATGGCGTACCGGCACCGCAGGCTGAGCCGGCACAGGAGGTTACGGTGCAGGCAGCATCTGCTGCCGGAGATCTGGTAGTTGCATCCCCAATGACTGGCAAGGCAACCACACTGGCAGAAACCGGTGATGAGACGTTTGCTGCAGAGGTCCTGGGCAAGGGCTTTGCAGTTGACCCGGCTGAAGGCAAGGCTGTTGCTCCGTGTGCCGGTATCATATCCACGCTGATGGGTCATGCCGTTGGCCTGGAGTGTGACAACGGTCTAGAGCTGCTGATTCACATCGGCATTGACACAGTGCAGCTGGATGGTAAGCACTACACACCGCATGTCAAGGAAGGCCAGCATGTCAACGCAGGCGATCTGCTGATGGAATTTGACATTCCGGCAATCCAAAAGGAAGGCTATAAGACGATTACACCGGTCATTGTAACCAATTCTGACGATTATGCTGATGTAATCGGCAATCTCGGTCCAATCAAGGCAAATGCTGCCCTGATGACAGTGAAAAGATAAGGAAAAGCGATCATGAATGCACTGCAAAGAGATATGTTCCGTCTGGTTCCCCGCATTGAAGCGGGGGACCGGGCGAAGGTGGATGCGGACCCGCGCCGCCTGCGCTTTCATCTGATGCCGCCTGTCGGTTGGATGAATGATCCGAATGGCTTATGCTGGTATAAAGGCAACTATCATGTGTTCTATCAGTACGGACCGTTTGATCCAAATGGCGGCGTAAAATTCTGGGGACACTGGACAAGCCCGGATATGCTGCACTGGAAGCAGCAGCCGGTATTCCTATGCCCGGATCAGACATGGGATATCCATGGTGTGTATTCCGGTTCTGCATTAGTTGAGGATGATGCGCTGTACCTTTATTACACAGGCAATGTGAAGCATCTGGGGGAAGGCTTTGATTATATCAACACCGGACGTGGGCATAATCTTGCGCTTGCAATCAGTGCGGATGGCATTCACGTTGACAAAAACCAGCTTTTGATGGAAAATAAGGATTATCCGGACGGGTTGACCTGTCATGTGCGTGACCCAAAGGTCTGGAAGCTGGATGGAAAATATTATATGCTTCTCGGTGCACGCACGAAGGAGGACCGCGGCGAAATCCTTGTGTATGAATCAGAGGACAAGCTGAACTGGAAGCATATCAACACCATTACTACACCGGAGATTTTCGGCTATATGTGGGAATGTCCTGACCTGTTCTGTGTTGACGGGCAATATATTGTGTCTATGTCACCGCAGGGCGTCACCCGTCAGGGCAACAAATATCAAAATATTTACTCCTGCGGATATTTCCCACTGTATGGCGATTTCCGTGGCGCATATACGCTTGGCGAGTATACGGAATCCGATATTGGTTTTGATTATTATGCGCCGCAGACCTTTGAAGCACCGGATGGCAGACGTATTGCCATTGGCTGGATGGGTATGCCGGATGCAGATTATACCAATCCGACAGCGGCAGAAAATGGCTGGCAGCATGGTATGAGTGTTCCACGGGAACTGCACTGGAATGGCAGATGCCTTACCGCAAATCCGGTCAGTGAGCTGGATGCGCTGCACTGCAATCACCGTACATTTTCTGTTGACGGCACGGCTGTAAAATGTGAACTGAAGAAGGGCGCTGATATTCGGATTTCCAACCATGGCAAACAGCTGCGCGTCATGTTTGGCAATGATGCAGAACTGTCCTATGCAGCAGGGCTGCTGACATTGTCTCTCAGCGAAAGCAGCGGCTATGGGCGGGATTCCCGTGTGGCAGAAATCGAAAACCTCACGGAACTGCGTATTCTCGCAGACACATCTTCGCTGGAAATTTTCATCAATCACGGTGAACAGGTAATGACAACGCGTTTTTATCCTACTAAGGCTGACAGAGTCACCATCGAGGGGACTTGTCAGGCGGAAATATATGATATGAATGCCATGGAGCTGGCATATTTGGTGTAAGGAGAGATTGACATGAGACGAGTGGCAGCAATTGGTGAATTGTTGATTGATTTTGTACCGCAGCAAAAGGGCTGTGCCCTGCGTGAAGTAACACATTTTGAACGTGTTGCAGGTGGTGCCCCGGCAAATGTTGTAACAGCAGTCAGCCGCCTGGGCGGCACCGGCGTAATGATTTCGCAGGTTGGAGAAGATGCTTTTGGTGAGCACATTATTGATGTACTGCAGACCAATGGTGTGGATACGCATTTTGTTTTCAAGACCGCGCGCGCCAATACTGGACTGGCATTTGTTTCTCTGGATGCCACTGGCAATCGTGAATTTTCTTTCTTCCGCAATCCGAGTGCTGATTTGTTCCTTTCTCCAGAGCAGATTACACCGGAAATGATGACAGACTGTGCTGTGCTGCATTATTGTTCGGTAGATCTGGTTGACTGGCCGGTAAGACAGGCACACAAACGTGCGATCGAGCTGGCACAGCAGGCAGGTATGATCATCAGCTTTGATCCCAACGTTCGTCTGCCGCTATGGGATTCTCCGGCAGAATGCCGGGAAGCGATTCGTGAATTTCTCCCGTCTGCGAATATTGTAAAGCTGTCAGATGATGAGCTGGAGTTTGTTACCGGCTGCCGCGATGAGCGGGAAGCTGCGGAGAAGCTTTTTGCAGGCAACTGCCGTCTGTTGTTGATTACCAAGGGCGGTGACGGTTCCTCTGTATATACACCGAAGGCGGAAGCGCATCATGCGGCAATTGACGCAAAGGTTGTGGATACAACTGGCGCAGGCGATTCTTTTGCAGGCTCTTTCCTGTTTCAGCTGGTTCGTGATAAAGTCGAACTGGATTCGATCGCAGACATCACCGCAGAAAAACTGGAACAGTATTTAGATTTCTCTGCAAAGTATGCAGCAATGACTGTTTCACACAAGGGTGCTGTTATGGCGTCTATGGAGGAATTTGAACGTTATTGCGCAAAATAAGATTGATCCAATCTCCTATTTATATATGAGATAGGTATCCTGCATGCATATCGCAGGATACCGTCTCCAATCTCTCTATGCTGGCTATCCTCCTCCTGAAAGGAGGGCGGACAATCCTTAATTATTTAGCCCACTCTTTATTTATCAATTCCAAATCCGGTCTGCTGTTCCCATTCAGGCAGACTGGAAACACAAACAACATTTCATCAATCAAAAATATAAACCAATTTTCTCTGGAACAACAAAAACGGATTGCTGAAATGAAGAAAACCGTACTGTGAAGGCACTGGCTTTCACGGTACGGTTTTATATTGGAAGAATATGGGGTTGTGGATAGTGTCTAATCTGTGAGGAATTTTTTGATGTTTTCCAGATGTTCCACAGCCTCTGCACGGCCAAGCTCATAAACACGCTTTAATTCCTCTGGGTCATGCTCTACCTGTGCAATATTTAGAGCTTGCTTGGGACGGATGACCAGAACCTTGCCCTGTTTTTCCAGTTTACGGATGTAGGCTGTTGTCGCATTGTACATCTCATGCCGGTATTTCATGGTACGAATGATATTGGGATACCTGCGCAGGAAAATTCGCAGCAGGGGCAGCATCTTATTTTTCTTTTTTACATAATTCAGCGGCTGCGTCAGGACAATGATATTTTTCTCATAGCCCAGCTTTTGAAATTTACGGATCGGAATGGAATCGGATATACCACCATCCAGAAGCTTATAACCATCAATTTCTACGATTCTGGAAACCATAGGCATAGATGCTGAAGCACGCATCCAGAGGATATCTGTGTCATCACCCGTCATACAGTTTTTATAAACTGGCTTGCCGGTTTCCACATCCGTGCACACAACATAAAATTCCATTGGGGATTTTTTATATGTATCGGTATCAAAAACATCAAGTGTCTTTGGGATCTGATGATAACAGAAATCAACTCCGTACAAATCACCGGTTTTCAGCAGGGAACGGAAGCTGGCGTATCTGGGATCTTTACAGAATTTTGTATTATATCGGAAGGTTCTTCCAATCTGATGGGATTTATAATTACAGCCGAAGACCGCGCCCGCAGATACACCGATTGCACCGTCAAATGCAATGTTATTTTCCATCATTACATCAATAACACCGGCAGTAAATAAGCCGCGCATTGCGCCGCCTTCCAAAATCAGACCTTTTTTCATGTTAAACACCTGCAAAATATAGAGAATTTTGATTTCAATATAATATTATACATCAATTTTGAAGAAGTACAAGCTGGAAAAATAGAAAGACAGGTACAAAAATACCTGTCCTTGTGTTATTCCAGATTTCCCGTCAATGTCATCACGGAAGCCAAAACCGCAAGAGGTGCGGTTTCACAGCGTAGAATGCGCGGGCCAAGTCCGACCGTTTTCGCTCCTGCATTTGCTGCAGCTTCCGCTTCTTCTGCGGCAAAGCCGCCCTCAGAACCGGTAATGACAGCAATTTTCAGCTGTTTTGCGTTGCAGCAGGGCAAAGGGGCCTGAGCTTCTTCCAAAAGCATCCGCAGGGAACTGCCTCCACATTCATAGAAGAAGAGTACGAGATCATATTGGTCAAATTCTTTGCAGACTTCATGAAAATTTTTCAGCGGCATTTTTACTTCTGGCAATATACCGCGTCCACACTGCTTGGCAGCCTCCACGGCAATTTTATTGTAACGTGCATTTTTCTGTTCTTCTTTTTTCGGTGCAGCGACACAATAGCGGCTGAAAAAAGGAATAAAATGGGTGCAGCCAAGCTCTACGCCATGGCGGATAATATCTTCCAGTTTGTTCTGTTTCGGATAACCGGTATATAGGGTCACTTCGATATCTGGTTCTGCTGTGCTTGGATAGCCTTCCTCTACGGTAAATTCCACGGTATCTTCGACAAAACCGGTAATGGTAGCAGTGTATTCAATTGCTTTTCCGTCACAGAGGATGACCGTTTCTCCGATTTTCGCGCGCATTACATGTGATAGATGATGTGCATCCTTGCCGCGTAAAATGGCAGTTCCGTTGCAAACCTCGGTTGTAAAATAACGGTGTGGCATGGTGTGAGCTCCTTTTCCATGGATATGTCAAAGCATATCATACTTTACAGGAGAACGCAATGTTTGTATGGTGTTTTGACTGACGAATATTGTACAAAATTGGCGAAAAATGAGTAGAAAATACGCATGAATTATGGTATACTTTTGCTCGGAAAATGCGAGAAAATTTGCAGAGGAGCACAGAATGGAAATTTTGTTGGGATTTATTACGAACAAGGTACTGGTTTCGGCGGCAGCGGCATGGTTTGTGGCACAAGCATTCAAAATGGTACTTGATGCTGCAAAAGGAGAATTTACAGCAGAGCGTTTGGCTGGCGGCGGCGGAATGCCAAGTGCGCATTCCGCAACAGTCACTGGCTTGGCAGCCTCCACAGCTATTGTTTATGGCGGAGATGGCTTTGAATTTCCAATGGCATTGTTTTTGGCGATTATCGTCATTTATGATGCTATGGGTGTCCGGTTTGAGACTGGTCAGCAAGCAAAAGCGCTCAATAAGCTGCGCTGTCGAGATCTTGCTGAGAACAGAGAGCCTATCATGGAGGATGATTTGAAGGAAAAAATGGGGCATACCTTGCCGGAAATTATAGCAGGCTGTGCCGTTGGTATTATAATTGCCATTCTCATTTGTAATTTGATTCCGGAAGTGTGAAAAAAATACCGGTACAGCAAAAAGAGAGCGCTGCACCGGTGCTTTCAGGTAGGAAAATACGAGAATATCTAATCTATGTTTACTATTGTAACATAGAAATACGGACTTGTCTAATTTTTTTGTACATCTTTTTGCAGACAATAAACGTTAAAATGATTGTATCTCATGATAAAAGTTGGAAAATATTGCAAAAACACGGTTAAATGGTAGAGATTTGTATGAAAAATGATAAGTGTTGTACAAA
>JAJPXP010000039.1 GCA_021205365.1 Clostridia bacterium | reverse complement strand
GTATTAAATGGCTTATCAGGTTTATGATCGCTGCAAATGAAACAGCTAAAAGATCCGTTTAAATCATTGAAGATTATTATAATGATAAATATATAGTGAGTTGTAAGAGAGAAATATTATGATTTATGATTTTGCGGTTCAACATCGTGGCCCCTGATACATTCGATCCACGCTCAAGGCTCTGGAACGAAGTATGGCTCTGATTCTGAAACGATATCCGTTCATTTGGCCTTCCTCCTTTTGCCGGATTTAGATTACATATTTTCTCTATCTGATTAGTATGTTTTCTATGTTTTACATTATACATACCTTTCGAGTATTTGTCCAATTGCTGTTTTCTATATCCTGTTATAGATATAATTTATAGTCGGGCGGCCCGATATATTGTTATCTTTGCTGCTTTTTTCAGGCAGATGTGGAGCGTAGAACAATCGCCAGCTGCTGAATATAAGCAGTTGCAACTTTACTGGGTACACTATGCTTCCGCATAATATACCCGATCTCCATTGTACTGTTCGGATGCAATTCATCTGCACAAAATGGAATCATACAGTAATCCGTACCATTCAGTTCCTGACTGGTAATGCCAGAACATAAGGTATAGCCATTCAGCCCTGCCGCCAGATTCAGCATGGTTGCACGGTCATTTGCTTTGATTACATATGGATATTCCATTTCTCCTAAAATTTCCTCTTCTAAATATAATGCTCCTTGCTCACCCTGTTCAAATGACAGACATGGATATTGGCACAGTTCATCAAAGGTAATGGAATCCTTTTGCGCCAGTGGATGTCCCTTCCATAAAAAGACATAAGCATTGCATTCAACCAGATGATGAAATTCCAAATCATTTTCCCGAAATAGCTTGGTAATTGCTTTTCGGTTGAAATCACTTAAGTATAATATCCCAATCTCACTTCTGGAAATGCCAACATCATGGATGACCTGATAGGTTGTTGTCTCACGTATGGCAAATTCATAGTGTTTTCCACTGAACTGTTTTACTGTATTGACAAATGCCTCTGTCGCAAAAGAATAGTGCTGGGCAGAAACCGCAAATTTCTGTTTCCTCTGTTCTTTTTCTCCATACCGCTCCTGCAGCATCTCATACTGTAAATAGACCTGCCGCGCATACATGAGAAATTCTGCACCCTCACCCGTGAGCTCCACGCCTTTTCTTGTTCGCAGGAACAGAGATATCTGCAGCTCTGCTTCCAGCGCCTTGATTGCACTGGTCAATGTAGGCTGGGAAATATACAGTTTTTCCGAGGCTTTGTTCATAGAACCGCATTCCGAAATGACCAGTGCGTAGTAAATCTGCTGTAACGTCATTCGCTGTTACCTTGGAATAGAATGTGATCCAGCATCCTATTTTTTAATCCCGCTGTTTTCATTTCAATATACTTATCTCCTTCTTATTTGTATGGTATTCCATAACTCTCCCAGTTTTATCCGTTATACTCGTCTATGATATCACAACAGTATCATCTTCTAATAAGCTTGCCATTTTGAAGTAATATACTCTTCACTGTTTGTATACTGGCACGGCTCCCTTTTGTACTGGATGATATGGTTATTAACATACGCAAAATGCCTAACACATGCAAGGAAAAAAACTGAAACCGTTTTCATTGATTACAGAAGCTTTTCAGATATTTATGTGAGATCGTACCCTAATAGATGAAAAAGATATAGGAATTTCTATTGATTTTTTCATCTTTTTCTTACTTTCCCAACTTTTTTTGAAAACGTTTTCCACTTTTACTCGCTTTTCCAAACAGAAGGAACGATATTCCGGATAATTTGTGCAATCTTTTTTTCGTTTTCTACACATCCCTGCTCTACCCAGCGATTCAAAATCATAGTAAATCCGGCCTGAAACCCAACAAAATAGAACATCATTTCACTTTCGGAGGAAATACCTGCTTTTAAACAGAGAGGCCTGATAACCTGCTCCCACAGCGGCTCAAACCCTTGTTTGAGTGGAAATTCCCGTCTGGCTTTTAAAGCAACCCGATAAAAATCTCTGTGTTCCCGGATAAACTGAAGAAATGGGATAAAGGATTCCAGCGAAAGCGGGATTATTTTTTCGGAAATGGGATAGGTATCCATAAGCTTTTTTTGCAGATTTGTTTCCATCTGCTTGATCATATCATATATATCTGCATAGTGTGCGTAAAACGTAGAGCGGTTGACTCCCGCTCTGTCGCAGATGAGGCGCACGGTAATTTTATCAAACGGTGTCGTGTTCATCAGTTCCAGCATGGCCTGTTTCATCCGTATATCAGAGCTTTGAAATTGTTTATTGTTTTTCTTGTTCATGTAAAATTCCTCCAAACTTCCAACACAAAACGGAATATTGATGGTTGTTGAAAAAATTCTATCACGCTAAAATAGAATGAGCAAGTAAAACAGATTACTTGCAATGGGAGTAAAATTTGTGCTCCACAAATTCAATCTGATTGGTAATGGATGACACAAAACGGAGGAATACATTTGGAAAACAGCGAAATCTCACCCATGCAAAAAACAGGGATCTTTCTTACTTTGATCGTTGGAACCTTTGTTACAGCGATGTCTACTACAGTTACAGCAAATATGATCCCGAACTTTACAGAATATTTTGGTGTGTCTGCCAATCTTGCTCAATGGCTAACCAGTGGCGCAACATTGATCTCCGGAATTATTATTCCCGTTACAGCGTTTTTGCTCAAAAAAATACAGAATAAAACATATTTCCTCACAACAATGCTGGCATATACATTAGGTTCCCTGTCTGCATGTTTTGCACACTCTTTTTCCATACTGCTTGTCAGCCGTTTGATTCAGGCAGTTGGATGCGGCATGATGATTCCTTTCGGACAGATTATGCTTTTGAATCTCTATCCAACAGAAAAACACGGACGAGTTATGGCGGCATTTTCCATGGCTTCCATGGTGTCGACGGTGGTAGGTCCGACCTATGCGGGATTAATGCTGGAAGCTGCCGGATGGCGGGGTGTGTTTGTCTCTTTGTTTGTGTTCGGCCTTGCAATTATTATTGTCGGTAGCATTTTCATGAAAAATATTACCCCAAAGGCGGAAGCCCAATTAAATGTAGGATTTGTTCTTCTTTCGGCTATTGGCTTTTCCTCGCTGCTGATCGGTGTCAATAATATGAGCAGCGGTTCGGCTTTGAAGCTGACGAGCGGTGGACTGATAGCAATCGGCATCCTTTTTCTTGTCGTGTTTTCCAGGTTACAGCTTACCTCGAACAAACCAATGCTAAATGTGAGGGTATTCAAAGAGCCATCTTTTCTGATTGCAATCATCATCAGCATCTGCTTGTATTTGATCTCCATGGGAACAGGGATGATTTTGCCGATTTTTACAAAGTCCATCTGCGGCTTCTCGGATGCCGCCTATGGCTATGCAACCTTAGCCGGTTCAGTTTTAGCTGTATTCACAACCCTGTATGCAGGGAAACTATATGATACAATGGGAATGAAACCGATGTTTTTCGCTGGCATTGCCCTATTTGCAGTATATTCCATCATGGGAATCTGCTTCTCGGAAAAAACAGGCATTGTATATATTGCGGCAACCTTTGCCCTTCAAACTGTTGCAATGTCTATGTTAAATTCCCCTTCTACGACCATGGCCCTCAGCAAACTCACCGGGAATATCCGAATAGATGGAAGTGCGGTTTTTAACACCATACGTCAAATTTCCAGTTCACTGGCTTCTACACTTTCGGTATTGATTTATACATTGGCAGGAAGCAATATCAATGCAGTCCATGCGGTATACATATATTATGGAATCGTAACAGTTGCGATTGTCATATCTGTCTTTTTGTATCTGAAAGCCGCATCAAATCCGGTAACGGAATAAAATCAATGGAGATACGATAAACGCTAAGGAGGTATTTCTGCATGAAAGCAGCGATCTATTGGGGACAGGAAACGGTAAAAGTTCAGGAATTGCCGGACCCCGTTTGCGGGGATAATGATGTAGTTATCAAAAATATCTATTCCAGTATCTGTGGAACAGATGTGGCTGTCTACACGAAAGGGCCAAATACAGGCCACAAAATCCATGTGGGTGGTGAATTTGGACATGAAACAGTGTCCAGAATTGTAGAAATAGGAAAAAACGTCACTGATTTTAAAGTGGGTGAGCGTGTTTATCCCTATCCTCGTTATACAAAGAAAGATACCCGTCGTGCTGGGACGATCGGCGGATTTTCCGAATACATCCTTGTACCAGAGGCTAAGCGTGGTCATTCCCTTTATCCCGTACCGGAAGATATCCCGGACCGATTGGCTTGCTTGATCGAACCCTTTACGGTTGGCTGTCGTGCGGCCCGCCGCAGCCAGCCACAGCAAGGCGAACGTGCCATTGTGTTCGGCTGCGGAACGATTGGATTGGCTGCCGCAGTTGCATTGAAATATTTCGGAATGGACAAGGTCATGCTCTGTGATGTGTCCGATTTCCGTCTTAATATCGCAGAGAATCTTGGTTTTGCTGTCTGCAACACGGAAAAAGAGGATTTCGTCGAAAAGGCCACGGATTACTTTGGAATCGCCCCTGCTTTGACAGGCATGGTGCCAAATATCGACTGCTGGATCGATGCCGCCGGTGCAGAAAACATCCTGGATTCCTTCATGCAGAATGGGAAAATCATCAGCCGGTTTGTGGCGGTGGCTGTAAATAACAAACCACGCCAGCTTGATCTTCTACACATGACCTATTCACAGAAAAGTATCATTGGCTCTGGTGGTTACTTTCCTGAGGATGTGCAGGATGTCATGACGATCATGGCAAGCGGAAAATGGAATTTGGATTCTATCATTACACAGGAATTTTCATTGGAACAAATATCCGAGGCGATTCAGACAGCTGCAGATCCGGATAAGGCTTTTAATGTGACAATTAAGTTTTGATTGAACCGAGGCTCCGCACTTTCTAAAATGGTGTTTTCTTTACTGCCCAGTTCATAAGTTGAGTCAGAGAAAAAGTGACGGATGGAGATTCTCGTTCTATCTACCAATCCGTCACATTCGAAATAATCTGGAGTTATATATAATGTTAGCTCATCACATTGCCGCAGATACCTTCTTTTCTAATATATCAATCCAAGACCCTTTATGACACAATAAACAACAAATAGAATCGTCGCAATCCCGCATAAATTAAAGAACCAATAAATGGCAAAATCCATTCCAGAGCGGATTTTGTATATCACACCCCAAAACTTTTTCTCACTATGCATTGGTCCAAATACACTGAGAAAAAATAAAAGGTATATAATGAGTGCAGCAGCAATAAATATTTTTGTTCCCATAGTCCATTCACCTTTTCTGTCAGGGGGCTGTTCTTTCCTATCTCCCTGACAACCATAGATTCATGTTTATAATCGTATCACGGTAGTTAAAAGCTATCAATTACGCAGTTTAAACTAACTAAGTATTCTAAAAACTACGAACTATATAAAGATAAGCTAAAGTGGTGCCGAATGAAATGTTAACAGAGCCAAACACGGTCTGGATGATTTATTAAATCAAACTGCTTAAATAGAGAATCGTACAAGTTTTATTTTCACCATATAGAAAACCTCCTGTTGTTTGTCGTAATGCAGCCATCAGGCCATTCTACGATAACTTCAGGAGGTTTTTTCACATTTGATCTATCCCGGCAAGACGTGGAGGTCTTTCAAGCGCCGGAAATCATAGGCTACCTTATTTCTGACAGCATTCTGTAACCCAGTCAATAAAGTTCGTCGTGCTGTCTCCTGTGCGCTCTGCTTCTACATGCCCCTGGCCCCATACGGTTTCAAAATCCACGTCCGCGCCGTAATTCTCCAACGCGAGTGCAAGATTTACTTCGGTTGTCAATGCAGTATCACTTTGATTGATTCCTGTCCGAATTCTCCAGAAGGATGCAACATTGGAAGTTTGATAACCATCATAATAATCACTCAAATAGTACAACGGTGTATACATATTGATGCGGTCTGCTACAGAGGTTCCAAGTGCATCCGTGCGTTCCAAGTCTTCTGCAAATTCTGCTCCGTAATCAGAATCCTCCAGCAGCTGCGCCATCACTGCGTCAAAGTGATCTCCCTCGCCGTCACCGTCACCGAACAATATATTTTCGCCCTGTGACTCGTCCAGTGCATCAAACGCGCCCAAATCTTTCGAGGCAATTTTCAGCGCACTGACAAAATCAGCAATACTCGTAATGGTTGCCGTATTGGTCTCACTGTCATACGTGACCCACGTAGTTTCTTCATTCAAAGCATCAATATAATCCTGTGCCGTCTCATACGTTCCGGACAGGCTAATACCGCCCGAGGTTTCATTTCGCTCTATACCATCATCAAGACTGTCGGCATCATCCAATTCAGGCAGTTCTCCTCTGGTTCCGCCTTTACCTTCTATGATTTCTTTGCCATCAAGCTCACCATCTGTTTGAAGATTTTCTTTTCCTCCGCGGCCACCGAAATCAGCGTTCTCATCAATATCTCCGTCAGGCATGTCACCAAAGTCACCCAAATTACCGCCCTTTCCGCTGGAAGCAGCAGAATACGGGAAGGTGGTGTCCGCAAGAAAATTGTTGAGCGACTCTTCGATAACTGTTTTCAGATAATCATAGTAGCTGCCCGCCTGATAAATCCCGTCTTCGGAAGCTACCAATTGCAGTGTATTGCCATTTTCATCTGTCAACCCCAGCTCATTGACATACAATGCAAACTGCTCCGCCATTGCATCAGACAGCTCCTGCATCTCTTCTGTCAAATCTGTTCTGGTGACACCAAGATTCCATTCATATGCTTCGCTTGCATAATCCAAGTTAGTAATCGGGCACCAACACATAGAGCCTGCCACCGCATCACTGACTCCGCTTACCGCGCCAATTGCCTCCAAATAGGGAGTATACAGCTCGCTGTCTCCTGTGGCACCCAGCAATGCGCTTTGAGCGCCGCCGCCACTCATGCCGAAAGAGAAAATACGGTCTGTGCTGCCAGGGACAATTTCGTCATTATATCGGATATAACGGATGGCCGCCTTGAGATCGGTCACGCCTGCCGGAGCGCCCGCCTCACGACCACGGCAGCCAGCATAGACGTAGATGAATCCGGCATCTGTATAAGACGATGTGCTGTCCGCGTAACCTGTGGGAGCAGACATCGCCGCATAGCCCGGCGTGTCCACCGGAATGACAATGGGCGCAGTTTCTGCTGTGTACCCCTCTACTGTTCCAGAAGTATTGATTTCACAAGTATACGTTCCATCATCATTTTCCGTACCGGTCATATATGCTCCCGGCACATAGATACCAAGATTTTCATACGTTTCATCAGCAGGGTTCTCACAATATACAATTCCACTCTGCCAATACACATCATTTTCTTCATTATATTGCCATTGCGTCATATCAATTTTATCCAGCTGCGTTTCTATCTTTGTTTCTTCGTTTGTTTTGCTAATACCACAACCTGACAGCAATACTGCGCCAATCACAAGTACGCTGAGAATCCGTTTTTTTAACCGCATAGCTTATACCTCCAATATTTCTCATAACAATTATACATATAAAAAGTGTCTTTTATATGATAAGACAACGGAGGATTTATGAAAAATATATTGAATTTTTCATTCCAGCTCCAAAGCATCCATTCCGATGTAACCATGATCCCAATTACATAGCGAAATATTGGGGATTGTGCCGAATTTGTTTCAAGCTTGGAGGCCCTTTTGTCTTTTACAGGACGCCAGCAGGCTTGACACTGCCCTTACCATTATAAGTAATATTCTATAGCGTTTTCATGCTTATCAAAGAATTCACACATAATTTTTCGTCTTACTTCCAAGAAGTCATAGCTGCTTCTATCACGTGGCCGCGCCTGCTTCACCTCAATAATATTTTGGATCGTCGATGGACGTTCCGACAGGACAACGATTCTGTCACTTAAAAAAATCGCCTCATCGATATCATGTGTTACCAAAATCATGGTCTTTTGTTCGGCTCCCCATATCTTGAGAAGCTCCTTCTGCATCGACATCCTTGTAAATGCATCCAATGCACTGAACGGTTCATCGAGGAGCAAAATCTCCGGGTTCTCTATCAGCGTTCTCGCGATGCTGGCACGCTGTTTCATACCTCCGGAAAGCTGCTTCGGATAAGCCTTGGCAAAATCGGAAAGATCTACCAGCTGTAAATAATAGTCTACCAATTCTCCTATCTTTTTTTATCCTTTCTCTTTTGGCTGCTGCTAAAGCAGAATGCAATATTATCCCGAATAGAAAGCCAAGGAAAAAGTCTTGGTTCCTGAAAAATCATCCCTATATTTTTGCTGATGCCCTTGATTTCTCTGCCACGGTTTTCTACTTTTCCGGAGGTCGCCTTATCCAGTCCGGCTACGATACGGAGCAGTGTACTTTTGCCGCAGCCACTAGGCCCAACAATGCTGATAAACTCGCCTTCCCTTACGGTCAGATTGACATCATCTGACACATGTACACTCGAACCATCCACTTGATAATTCTTATTTAGATGGTCGTGATTTAATACCAAATCATTATTATCGGACATGGGTTCACCTCTTCCATTCCATCCTTGTTTCTATAAATTTTAATATTGTATTTAACAGGAACCCAATAATACCGATCATCAGTACCGACACATACATATTTGCAGGCTGTGCCATTTCTCTGGAATAGGAAATCATATATCCAAGACCAGCTGAGGACGCAATCAGTTCTGCACCAATCACACTAATCCAGGCAGAGCCTATCCCTATACGAAGCCCTGTGAAGATGCTGGGGAGCGCCGCGGGCAGCATAACATTGCATACCGTTTCACGTTTGGTCTTCATAAACATATCGGCCACTTCCAGATATCTTGTATCTACACTTCGGATTCCATCATATGTATTTAAAAATATAGACCAAAAGCTTCCGATCATGATGACAATAATTTTTGATAGTTCCCCTATGCCAAGAATCATAATCAGCACTGGCACCCATGCAATAATCGGGATTGGCCTTAAAATCTCCAACAGGAAAGAAAACAGCCGGTACGTTTTTTTAGATAGTCCAAAAACCACTCCGACAACGATTCCGAGTACCGCGCCATATATGTATCCGATGAGTACTCTTCTCAGACTTACCAGTATATTGGCCTGAAGGTTTCCATTCCCGACAGATTTTACAAATGCCTGCCAGATTTTCGCCGGAGAAGGGAATAACTGTATATTAATCATTCCACCATTCGCTGCCAGCTGCCATAATATAATCAGTATAATCGGTATAATTAGGGACGCTAAAAACATATCCTCAAATTTTTTCTTCTTTTTCATAGTCCTCCTCCATAGCTCTCCGTTACTTCCAGAGCCAGTTCTGCCGCACTGACTGCCGCACCCAATGCTCCCGCATAAGTAGGATCGAGCGCAGTCTGTGTAATCGGAGCGCCTATGGTTTCTTCCAATGCCTTTACCATTCCCAGATTCTGGCTTACGCCACCAGTAAAGACAATATCCTGTTCAAAGCCGACACGCCTAAGCAGGCTTTTGATGCGTCTTGCAGTGGCAAAATGAATGCCTGCCGCAATGTTTTCCTTTGAGATTCCTTGTACCTTTAAAGAAATGACTTCAGATTCTGCAAATACAACACATTGGCTGCTGATTTCGGCAGGTGCATCGGCGCGTACCGCATATTCTCCCAGCTCCTCCAGACTCAGGTCCAAAAGCTGTGCTACCTTTTCCAGAAACCGGCCTGTGCCAGCGGCGCATTTGTCATTCATAATGAAATCCAGAACATTGCCATTTTCCGGGTCTACCTTGATTGCCTTGGAATCCTGTCCGCCAATGTCAATAATGGTTCTCGTCTCTGCATCCAGATAATGCGCCCCCAATGCATGGCAGGTAATCTCTGTCAGCCCTTTAAAGGGAATTTCTCCGAAATCCATTGCCACTCTTCCATATCCGGTCCCTACAATATACTGGATTTGTTCTGCTGAGATATCTGCTTCTTTTACCAGAGCCTTCATCATTTGCTTCGCTGTTTCGATGCTGGAAATTCCGGAGGGCTGTATTGCCGTATACAATGCGCCATCATAAAGCAGAACTGCCTTAGCGGCTCTTGAACCTATATCAATCCCAATTGTCCGGGCCTGACCAATTCCTTCTCTGAGCGTTTCATCCAGAACTTTATTGGTATCATATTTCATGTCAAAATCTCCTAATAATCTATACTTCTACATTTTAGAAAGCATCTCGATAAATGCACGGACGCGGGTTGTTACCTGTCCGGTAACCGTTCCCACATCATAAGATCCAATCAGCGACAACCCCTGTACGCCATGCTCATTAAAATACTTCCGTTTGAGTTCTACATCAATGGTTGCAAACGAACATCCCAGATAACTGTAAAAAAGGACACCCTTCGCATGATATTTTTTCATTTCCTTCATCAGGCTTCTGCACGCTCTTTCGCTTGTTCCTCCCTGAATTTCACGCATTTCAAAGTCCACGAGCGCTTCCAGCGGGTCCAAATCGGTATGGAACAGATGAACGGTATTGTTCGGAATCTGCCAGGAAAGAATCGCCCCGCCTGCTTCATCTACTGCCTCATAAATGTTAAACTCCTGTCCTCTTGCACCTGACCAGGCAAGGATTGCATTCACATCGCTGTAGCTTCCCGGCTCCAAGGCTGCCAGTTCTTCTATCAAAGCATCCAGTGTTTCTTCATATTCCGCAGGTTTGGCAAAGAAGTGGTCATTGGCAAGCAGCATCAGTACGGTTGGAAGGCTTCCCATATACATCGGATGATACACTCTTAAATTTAAAACCGTTCTGATTTTACGCTGGATACGGTTATAATACACCTGCTCTTCGTGCAGTCTATTGAGATCCAGGTCTTTTCCGGAAATCCACTTCGCAGTCTTTTCCAGTTCCTTTGCATAATGAATCCTCATCTGCTTTTTCCGGTCTTCATTGCCACCGACAGGATTAAACCCTACATCGACAACATGCACGTCATATCCATAATCCTTCAGCAGTTCAAAACACTGGTTGTACGGCTCACAGGCTTTGCTGGCATAAAAAATGCGGTTGGATACATTTTCTTTTTCCAGATAAAACAGCCCCAAATCACTTTTTACCATGGCGCAGGTTTCATTTGGCACCTGAAAATAATTTTCCGCAGTTTCAATGGCCTCCATAGGACTCAGTCTGCCAAGTTCCGTGATCGAAGCCGGCAAAGCACCGCAGGCATAGGTAAGGGTCGGATCAATGCCAAGCGCTTCCTGCCATATTACATTTTCTCCCTCTTTATGTTTGCGGTTCACATATGGTATATAGTCCAAAAACAAATTGATCATCTTCTGAATCGCAGGAGAATATGCATGGACAACATCCCGGCTGTACAATACATGATCTCTCTGTGTCCTGTTTTCAAATGCGACGTCGTTTTGCTGCATGATTTCAAACCTCCCTGTTCTGTCCAAGCATTTCCAAAAACGCCTCTACGCGAATCTTGATCTGGCCTTCATCGCCCTTCGAATAATCGCTTCCCACTACAAGCACCGGAATGCCTGCAGCTTCCAATGCATCCGTAACCTTCCGAAGGATCATGCTATAGCATGGACAAAACTTCAAATAATACAGAACTACGGCCTCTGCCTGGTATTCCTGTGCCAGTTTGATCGAATGCTCTACCATATCATTCAGCGGCTTCATTTTTGCACAGGGAGCCTGACCTAAATATCCGTCAGCCAGATCTTCTGCCCATTCTCCTGTTTCCGGTACAGTATGAAGAAACGGCTTGAGTCCTGTGCAGTTATCTTCCGCTACGATATCTGCTCCCAATTCATACAAAAGACCTGTAATCTTTTCGTCTCCGTCGGCCAGAACTCCTCCGGAAAGCATAATCCTGTATCGTTCACTCTTCCGTGTTTCTTTGTTGTTCTGGTCGTATTCCCTCAGCTGTACGAGAATCTTATTCAGTTCTGACAGCAGTGTATCAATCGGCAGGTAATAATAAGCCCGGGCAATCCTCTCAAACTGCTTTCCGGTAACAAGCGGGGCAGCAAGCTTTCTATAAGAGGAAATCTCACGAAGGAGTTTCTTTGCCTCATTATAAAGAGCAATATTTTTCTGAATTTCCGCATCCTCTATCGGCGTGCCGATAAGCGTCTCCAAATCCCTTTTGAAATTGACAAGCTCTGTCATATAATATCTGCGGCTTTCTTCGTCCTTTCTAAGGCGCGGCATATTGTATATGGTAGCTGGTACAAAATTGCTGTCTACCGCCTCAATTGTCTTTCGCATACAGTCACAGGTGTAGAAGCTATACACATGATCCACCGCCTTAAAAATTGGCGTTTCATTTGCAAATCCACCGATTACACTCTTGCTGAGATCACAGAATACACTCTGGGTGATGGATTCTCCTGCCATAACCTCATCCTGATTACCCGCATGCATAATCCTGTAATGTGACACGCCTGCGGAAGCTAAAAGCTCAATCGGTACATATGCGCAGGTATATGCTACCGTCTTTTTCTTCCCGGTCTTTTTTCTTATGATGAGATCTTTTTCATATTCCATTGCATTTTCGATGGAGCTGATATCCAGTGTAAACAGATCACCATCGGCTTCATCGTCCAGCCTGCGCTCTCCAAGATATTGGCCTGCTAAAACAGCCGCTCCCAAAGCTCCTGCATATACGGTATCAAGCTTTGCGGTTGAAACGGAAAAGCCCAGCAAATCTTCAAATGCCTTTACGATTCCGGGATTGTTTGAAACGCCGCCCGTAAAAAGGACATTCTTTTCTATTCCCACTCTGCTCAGCAGACTATATACTCTTCTGGCAACAGAAGCATGAATTCCTGCGGCGATATCTGCTACATCCCGGCCCTCTGCCCTGTCAGATACAACCTCGGATTCCGCAAAAACGATACATTGTGCGCTGATATCGACCGGATTCTTCGCCTGAAGGGATACCGGGCCGATTGTTGTGGTATCCATTTCCAACACCTTTGCGATTCGTTCCAAAAACCGACCTGTTCCCGCAGCGCATTTATCGTTCATAGCGAAGTCGGTTACTTTTCCTGTGTCCGGGTCAATCCGGATTGCCTTGGAATCTTGTCCGCCGATATCTATAATGGTATGTATGTCATGTCCCATAAAGTGAGCACCCATACCATGACATGCAATCTCCGTTACAATCTTATTGGGTATCGTATTGAAATCCAATGCGACACGGCCATATCCGGTACTTACGATATAATCAATATCCGCTATCGAAACGGAGGATTCTTCCATGAGCTGCTTCAGCAGCTCATCTGCGACATCCTGCATGACGTAACCGGTAGGTCTTATGGCAACAAAAAGCTGGCCGTTATGCAGCATCGCCGCTTTTGACTGTCTTGATCCGATATCGATACCTACCAGAGTAGCCTTTGGAATTCTGTCTATTTTTGATGCATCAATTACATTCGCTAAATCCATCGTTTTGTCTCCAATCTGATTTTATTCTTCTAAAAGCTTTACTGCTTCATCCCAGTACGATTGATCAAAAATTGTTTCATAATCAAAATCATTTTGTATCAAATCGTTGCGTTCGAGAAAGTCCTTTGCCAATCTTGCCGTCTCATAGGTGTCATCTGTAAAGCCAGAAGCTTTGCTGAGTCCATACACATAATTCCATTCCTCAGCGGAATCACCCGTACGCTCTAAAATACCTTCTACACTTTCATCTGGATTATCCACAATATAATCCTCGACCTGAATCAATCCTGCCACAAAATCAGCTGCCATTTCAGGATTTTCACTCAGGAACTTCTCCGATGCAACCGCAAAGGTCTGGTCCTCCATAACCGACTTGGATGTCGCAATGATTGTTCCACCGGATCGAAGCGCTGCTTTCGTAAGATTTGTCTCCCACAGTGCAGCTGCATCAATTTCTTCGTTCGATAAAGAAGTTGCCATATCTGCTGCTTCAATATTTACCAGATTGACATCATCCAATGTCAAATCTTCGGTATTGAGAAGAAGCTCCAATCCCAAGTGAGCGGCTGATCCAATCGGGACACCTACATTTTTTCCTTTCAAATCGGCTATCGATTTGATCCCGCTGTCCGGTCCGGCTATGATACCGTTCAAGCCGTTTTCTGTTAAAAGTGTCAGATAAATGACTTTCAGATCAGTTCCGTTCGATACTCCCGTGAAAACTGGAAGATTCCCCATCAGAGCAATATCAATCTCATCAGCTGCTAAAGATTCCACCATTGAGGGCCCATATGTAAATTCTACATATTGGAGCTGAATATCTTTTTCTGCCAGATAGTCTTCCAATATTCCTGTATATTGACTCACTTCGGATACTGCTACTCCAGGCTGTACGCCCAAACGAATGACTATACCCCCTGCATCCACAGCTTCTCCGACATTTGCAGAAGTTTCTTGGCCACATCCCATAAGACCCGAGATCAAGCCCAATAGCAATAGTATGGAAATAAGTCTCTTTGTTTTCTTTTTCATAAATAATTCCTCCCTGTCTTCGGATAACATGTTTCCAATTATATTTTCTGTCCAAAGGAATTACAAAGAAAATTGTTGTAAACGTTTACAAATCACTTTTATTTCGCTCAAATTAAACACAAAAAAAGAGCCCATTTCAGGCTCTTCTCCTTGATAAATCAGCGCTTTTATGTAAACGTTTACACTATATTTTTGTTTTCTTAAATATAATATTCGATACTATCTTCCGCCTCTGACACTCTTTTACAGCTTTCTCTGATTACAAGCTTCCCATCCACTACAACTCTTGCTGAGCTTTTATGCCCTTTTTCCAATCGATTGAGTAACAGTAGCACTGCAAGCCTTGCCATATCCTCTTTGGGGCTTTCCACTGTTGTCAGCATAGGGCTTGTATATTTCCCCTCCTCAATCCCATCGCATGCTATGATTGAGGGCGTATAGAGTTTATTTTTTCTCTTATTCAGCCGTTTCAATGCTCCTATAGCAATGGCATCTACCAAACAAAAAATTGCTGTCGGACGATCTGACATACCAAGAATCTGATCCATGGCAGCATAACCGCCATCTTCACTTCTCGGCGCTTCAACGATATAATCGATATTGATGTCAAGCTGATGCATCTTCATGGTGTGCATATATCCTGTAAAACATTCGTCAAATGTGCAATCTCCTATGTACCCTATCTTCTTATGCCCCATAGATATCAGATATTCTAACGCTGTAGATGCGACCTGATTTCCATCTAATAGAACCTCATCCACGCCATAATCGGCATGATTTCGTACTATCATTACAATTCCCTTAAACTTATTCTGTAGGATTTCCAATACTTCTCTTTTGCATTTTCCCATGATAATAAGGCCATCCATCTTTTCCTGGGATTGGTCTAACATTTTTTCCAAATTATCATGTATTTCTTTTTTCCCGTATTTTTTATCCGGAGCAAAATATGGCATATACCATAAATTACTCATAACGCACAGGTGCTGATGAAGTTCTGTTGTCACATTGCCCAGTAGTTCATTATAAAAAGGGTCTGTTTCATCCCCTCCGATTCTGGTCAGCATAATATTGATATGATGTACCTTTTCCGCTCGGGATTTGCTCATCTTCAGATCTCTTGCGGCTTCATTCGGCACATAGTCATATTTTCCTGCAATCGTCCATATTCGTTCCTTTAGCTTGGGATCAGCACATTTATAATCCGGATTATTTAACACTCTTGAGACGGTAGCAACGGATGTGCCACACATTCTCGCAATCTCTTTCATAGACATCATAATTCTAATTCCTTATATACAGCACATTACCTTTTTGTGCAGAAATGTTGTAATATAAATCATTACAGCAGAAATATATCACATACATATTATAATGTCAATGATTACATTTTATGTTCATTGCCTTATCCTCTGAAAGAAAATTCAGTTTACCTCATCTTCCTTTGGAAATGGAGATCTTATAAACAGAATGATTGCAAGAGCCACAAAGATCATCGCGCCGATAAAAAGTGGCATATACAGAGAATCACCCGTCACAATACCGATCACCATTTCCCAACTGGAGCACAGAAATCCGCCGAGATTCACGAATACCATCATAAGCGCTGACGCAAAACCTACACGCTCTGGAGGACAAATCAGTCCGAGAAGCATCATCAGACCAGCCTGCATACTGGAGAAGCTGATACCTCCGATGAAAAAACCAAGTGCAAGAACTGGGATTGTTGTAGCCGATGCGCTGATCCCGAGTCCGATTGCACCGATCACTAAAAATGCAGTGAAGCATTTACCTTTCAGCCATTTATACAGCTTTGGATAGATCAGTCCGCCTCCCATACAGCCAATGGAAAACAGCATTGCGATAATTGCGGCCACTGTGGCACTGTTCGAAATGACAGCTACATAGAATGCACTGCCAAATAAAAGCGGAGCAAGATTTAAGGTGACGATGCCGATTACAATACACATCAGAATCGCAGCCAGCGGAAGTTTTGCTTTTCCTTCCTGTTTGGTTTCAGGAGGGTCCAACTCAATTTTAGGAAGAAAGAAAATCAGAACAATTAACGGGATAATCAGAATCAGATGGGTAAAAAATGTGAGATTCCAATGCACATCCGCGAGGATTCCTCCCGCCAGCTGCAAAATACATTGAAATGTAAAGGCAGTACAGGTTCCCAAACCGAGGATAAAAGCCCTTTTTTGTACAGGAATCAGCTTTGTAGCGATCGGATTCTGCAGACTCATCATTCCGCCAAGGCCCAGACCAAAAAAGCATCTGGTGATGAGAATCATTGTAAAGTTTTTTGCTATGAAAGGAGCCACACCTGCGATAATCATCAAAACAGCACAGCAAGCAGCTGTGGCCTTATACGGCAACTTCTTCCCTGCAACGATACCCAAAAAAAGACCGGAGAACATAGATGTCAATGCTGGGATACTTCCCACATAGAGGGCAATGGTATGTTCCACGTTCAGCGCATCGGCAATTTTTGATAAAGCGCCGTCAATAGCTCCCATACAATTTCCAAAAGCAAATACGGAAAGTACAGATATACATAATAGCAGATTATTTTTTTCTTTCGCGTTCATATCGTTCATTCCTCCATAACTATGGTACCGAATTATGTATAAACGCTTTTTCTGTTCAACAAGCGTTCATACTCTTGTTTTATCCAAAACAAATCGTTTCTTAACAACTGATTGGCTTCTGCATATAATTCTAGTTTAATCGTTAAAAACTATCAAGTACGCAGTTCGAACCAATCAAGTATGTTAAAAACTACCATTATCGTAGATAGTACGAAAAAAATACCAGAAAAGAGGTTGAAAAAATCAAAAATATTTTGAATATCGCTAAGAAAAACAGTTTGCAGATAAAATTGATGAGCTGAATATAGCAATAAACGGATAAAAAAGACCACCCGCCAGAGGAACCTGCTAGAAGCCTCCGGTTAGGGTGATCAATTCATTTTTTGAGCGATTGGCGCAAGCTGAAAATCATTCAACTTTTACCAGCATCTAAATACCTATTATTTCAAATATCAGTTAATATCTAAAACAATATTTCCGTTTCAAATAGTATCTTAGTACATGCCGCCCATGTCCGGTGCTGCCGGAGCAGCTGCCGGTGCCGGCTCCTTGATATCGGTAACAATAGACTCAGTAGTCAGAACAGTTGCAGCAACAGATGCAGCATTCTGCAGTGCGGAACGGTTAACCTTGGTCGGGTCAACGATACCGGAGGAAATCATATCGCAGTAGGTTTCAGTATAAGCATCGAAGCCATAGCCAACCTTACCGGACTCACGAATCTTTTCCAGAACAACAGCGCCATCAATGCCAGCATTTGCGGCAATCTGACGAATCGGCTCCTGCAGTGCCTTTACTACAATGTTGATACCAGTCTTCTCATCGCCCTGTGCTTCATCAGCAACAGCGGAAACAGCAGCAACAGCATTGACATAAGCTACGCCACCGCCTGCTACGATGCCTTCTTCAACAGCAGCACGAGTAGCGTTCAGCGCATCCTCTACGCGCAGCTTCTTTTCTTTCATTTCGGTTTCAGTTGCAGCGCCAACCTTGATGACAGCTACGCCGCCAGCCAGCTTAGCCAGTCTCTCCTGCAGCTTTTCGCGGTCGAAATCAGAAGTGGTAGTCTCGATTGCATGACGGATGTTGCTAACACGCATTGCAATTGCATCCGAATCGCCCTGACCATCAACAATAACGGTGCCTTCCTTGTTAACCTTAACCTGACGGGCACGACCCAACATTTCCAGAGTAGCGTCCTTCAGTTCCAGGCCAACTTCTTCAGAAATAACTTCACCGCCAGTCAGAACAGCAATGTCCTTCAGCATTTCCTTGCGACGGTCACCGAAGCCCGGTGCCTTAACTGCAACGCAGGTGAACGTACCGCGCAGCTTGTTCAGCAGCAGCGTGGAAAGTGCTTCGCCTTCCAGATCTTCAGCAATAATCAGCAGCTTCTTACCGGTCTTAACAATCTGCTCCAGCAGCGGCAGCAGATCCTGAATATTGGAAATCTTCTTATCGGTAATCAGGATTACAGCATCATCCAGAACAGCTTCCATCTTCTCGGTATCGGTTACCATATACGGGGTGATGTAACCGCGGTCAAACTGCATACCTTCTACAATTTCGGAATAAGTTTCAGCAGTCTTAGATTCCTCAACAGTGATAACACCATCAGCAGAAACCTTCTCCATTGCCTCTGCAATCAGCTCACCGATTGTCTCGTCGCCAGAAGAGATAGCAGCTACGCGAGCAACGTCATTAGAGCCCTTGATCTTTTCGGAATTTGCCTTGATTGCTTCGATTGCAGTGTCAACACCCTTTGCAATACCCTTACGCATAATCATCGGGTTAGCGCCTGCTGCAACGTTCTTCATGCCTTCACGAACGATAGCCTGAGCCAGTACAGTAGCGGTGGTAGTACCGTCGCCAGCCAAATCATTGGTCTTGGTAGCAACTTCCTTAACCAGCTGTGCACCCATGTTTTCAAACGGGTCTTCCAGTTCAATGTCCTTAGCGATGGTTACGCCATCATTTGTGATCAGCGGAACACCGTACTTTTTATCCAGTACAACGTTACGACCCTTCGGGCCCAGAGTTACCTTAACCGTATCAGCCAGCTGGTCTACGCCGCGGCCCAGTGCACGGCGAGCTTCCTCGCCGAAAAGAATCTGCTTTGCCATAATAAATAGCCTCCTAAAATCGATAAGAAATAAATTACTCTACAACAGCCAGAATGTCGTTCTGACGCACGATGATCAGTTCCTCGCCATCAATCTTCACTTCGGTGCCGGAGTACTTGCTGGTGATAATCTTATCGCCAACCTTAACCTGCATAACAACTTCCTTGCCATCCACGATGCCTCCAGGACCTACAGCCAGAACTTCAGCGATCTGCGGCTTCTCCTTTGCACTGCTTGCAAGGAAAATTCCACTTGCAGTGGTTTCTTCTGCTTCGGTCATCTTGATGACAACACGGTCAGATAAAGGCTTGAGCTTCATAATAAAATCCTCCTAAGATGATAAAAATTACAATTTCATGTTTTAGCACTCAAATCACCGGAGTGCTAACACGTATTATATTAAATCATTTCCCCGAAATACGCAAGAGTTTTTTTCCGATTTTACCAATATTTTTGTAAAAAAATTATGAATGGCTTTCGGATCGTCTTTTTTGATAATTATTGTGTTTTTTCTGAACTTTTCATCCATTTACAACAACCGTTTCTGCAAAATGCCAGCGTCCGTGCTTTTTCGGCAGGTGGTAATACATGAACAAATTACATCGAATCACACTATGATACAGTTTGCGCTTTTTCTCCGCTTTTACACCAAAAAATTCCTGAAATTTTTCATCATGGCTTATGAAATCGCGAAAAACCAGCGGGATTGGTTTTCTTTGTATCCTCATGCCTTCTCTTTTTGACTATACATTGGCAGCCCATGCCATACTTTCGTTTTGCGGTGAATACAGCTGATGATGCAAGCCTTTGTGTTCCATCAAATTGAAATGGTCGACTTCATATTTGATTATAACGTGGTACGCTTCTTTAATCGCAACCCTTACCGATATCAATTTCGAACATCTGGAAGAGTTTGGCGCTCTCCGGCGAGATTATATTGACAATTATCACGTCATGTTGAAAGTGCTTCATATGTTGATCCACTCTTTTTATTCTGCAATGTTTGAGCCATTGCTGCATGATATGAGCCGGGATGAGGCCCATTTTTCAGTCAAAAATTATGTAACTTCTTCATATGCGGAGTTCAGGGATTAGATTTGGTTTGAACTGCCACAAATCTGATGGAATACATGAAGCAATAAAAATCGGGAGCAATAGCAGACATACTGATTGCTCCCGATTGTCGAAATTTACAAGAATATCTTCATTATTTAATTGGCTGAAATCAGATCCAACAGCTGACGGATGCTCTTTTTCCCAAAAGATACTTGACTATCGTTGATTACCAAGCAGGGAACACTCATGACCTTGTAATATTCCTTGAGCGCAGGAAAATGATTCAAATCATAAACCTCTGCCTGTACATTTTCATTACCTGCAGCAATACGCTGGGCAGCTGTAACCAGCTCCGGGCACATGGTACAGGAGAGGGATACGAGAAGCTGCATCCGCACTGGTTTCGCGATCGATGCAATGTCCTGTACCACCTCTGGTTCCAATGATTGTCCTGGTCCTGCAGCGTTATACAGTCCCAGCACAAACGATGTGAACTCATGCCCGCCCGGTACACCATGGAATGCAAGTCCTGTCTTTGAACCGTCCTCCTGAAGAATATGGACACACGGACGGTCTGTTTCTTGTTCAGGGGTCTGCGCAGTTTCTACAGAAAGCTTCTCTGTCATATTTGCCAGAGCCGTCATATACTTCTCCAGCTCTCTGGAAACTGGGCGGTCATCCAGAAACATGCGGAGGATCAGCGGACGCGCCATGCGGGAAAATACTGTTTCCAATTGCGTGCGCATCTCCTCCGTGAATAAATCCTCATCCCTATCAAGGTTCTCCGTAAGCTCCGGCTTGGAAGCTACGGGTTTCGATACAGGACGTACAGGGAACAGTCCTGTTTTTTTCTGCATGGACGCAGCATACTTTTCCAGCTCGGTGGCTGCAGTTGCACCGTCACCAACAGCAGTCACTACCTGTCGCAGGTTCTTGACACAAACATCTCCGGCTGCATAGAGGCCATCCACACTGGTTTTCTGCTGCCGGTCAGTAATAACATAGCCCTGCTCATTTAACTCTGCTATGCCCCGCACAAGGGCAGTGGCAGGTTCATATCCGGCAAACACAAACACGCCGAAGCTATCTCCTTCAGCCGCGTGATACTCCGCTACTTCTCCTGTCTTTCGGTTCCGGTAACGAATTGCCTTGAGTCCATTGTCTCCACCGGAGACCGATTCCACCTGCACATTGCTGACCACGGTGATCTTCTCATTGGCCCGGGCAGCATCCGCTGTCGACTTTGCACAGGAAAAATCCTCTCTACGGATGAGAATCGTCACATGGCTGGCATATTTGGTGAGAAATACGCTCTCTTCTGCCGCGGCAAAGCCACCGCCTACCACGAAAACTTCTTTTCCAGTGAAAAATTCGCCGTCGCAGGTAGCACAGTATGCCACGCCCCGGCCTTTGAATTCGTCCTCACCTTCAAAGCCCACACTGCGGGGATGCGCACCAGTGGCCAACAGCACACCAAAGCAGTGCAGTTCTCCCCGGCTTGTCCGGACAGCTTTGACATCGCCCTCCAGGTCTAAATTCTCTACCTCAGCCAGCAAAAATTCCGCACCAAAGCTTTGAGCCTGCCGGCGCATGGTTTCAGTCAATTCCCTGCCACTGGCAGTTAGAACACCAGGGAAATTGACCACCTCAGAGGTGATGGTGATCTGTCCGCCAAAGCTCTCCTTTTCCACCACTACTACGCGGTACTGGGCGCGGGCGAGATACAGGGCAGCAGTGAGACCAGCTGGTCCGCCGCCGATCACCACCACATCATACAAATTTTCCTGTTTGATTTTTTCCATAGCTTACAGCATACCGACCAGATCCAAGCTGGGCTTCAAAGTCTCTGCGCCAGGCTGCCACTTGGCGGGGCAAACCTCATCGCCGTGTTCCGCTACAAACTGCAAAGCCTGAACCTTGCGCAGCAATTCGTCCGCGTTGCGTCCCACATTACCCGCATTGACCTCATAGGCTACGATCTTCCCTTCCGGATTGACCACAAAAGTGCCACGCTCTGCCATGCCGTCAGCTTCGATCAGCACATCAAAATCCCTGGACAACGCATGGGTTGGGTCGGCGAGCATGGGATACTGGATCTTCTTGATTCGTTCGGAGGCATCGTGCCACGCCTTGTGAACAAAATGCGAGTCTGTGGAGACAGAATATATCTCACAGCCGATAGCGGAAAATTGATTATATTTGTTTGCCAAGTCCTCCAGCTCAGTGGGGCACACAAAGGTGAAGTCTGCGGGATAGAAGAAAAACACACTCCATTTTCCCAAGATATCCGCCTTGGTTACGGTCTGAAAGGTTTCGCCCTGATAAGCTTGTACGGAAAAATCGGCAACTTCTTTGTTGATTAAAGACATATGAGTACCTCCTAAATTTTATAATTAGCTTAAGCTAACTACTTTTTATGTATATTGTACTGTCTCTTGGCGCAATTGTCAATGTATTTTATTTCCGAATATTATCAATATCTCGTATACAGGAGCAATGCTGCTCTATGCGCTTTTTAAATGGTGTAAAGCCAGCATTCTTCCCGGTATTGGACACATTCTTCCTGTTCGTCTGCCCGTTTCTCTGCCATAACAGGCTTACCAATTGAAAAAATACGTCCAGCTGTATTGCCATTTTCCAGCTTCACATACAGCTCCAGATAAAGCAGCTGTTCCATGCACTTGCTCCATCCCCTTTTATCTTACATTTTTTCTTACTTATAAATGGTGTCCATCAACAGTTCGTTTCTCACTATAAATCTTTTCTTTACTTCTTTATGTGAAATTTTTAGTTTTTAAAATTAGCTTTAACTAATTACCATTTCGAAAAGAAACCGCCCATAAAAGCGGTATTTTGATTCAAGCATGGATGACAAATTATTGATAAACCTATCGTATAACTTTCACCGTAATCATCAGACAATAAAGTTATCTTTTCATTTTTTCAAAAAAATATACCATCTGCCGATGAATCCGCAAATGGTATATTTTGACTTATTTTACAGAAGCCCTGTCTTTTTCAGCGCCTGCTGTAAATCAGCAATGATATCCTCTGCGTCCTCAATGCCAACGGAAAAACGAAAAAATCCATTGGAAAATTCATCCGGATACAGGTATTGTCTTTCATCATTTTCGCCGAGAAATACAATCAGACTTTCGTCATGTCCCAACGATACCGCAGACGTAATGACTTTTAAATGGCTGACAAATTGATTATGTGTATCATGATCTGCCTTCAACCCGAAGGACATTACACCGCCAAAGCCGGGATTCATCTGTTTTTTTGCAATTTCATGTCCTTTATTGCTCTCCAAGCCCGGATAGGCAACAAAGCTGACGCAATCCTGAGCCTCCAGCCATTTTGCAACAGCAAGCGCATTTTCATTGTGCTGGCGCATGCGCAGCGGAAGTGTAACGGAACCACGCATAATCAGCCATGCATTAAACGGACTGATCGTTGCCCCCAGATTAACCTGTGATTGTGCACGGATCATATCCAGATAGTTCTTTGGCCCTGTAATCGAGCCGCCCATTGCATCACCATGTCCATTGATATACTTGGTCAGACTCTCGATCGAAAAATCTGCACCCAGCTCAATCGGACGCTGATTAAACGGGGAAGCAAAGGTGTTATCTACCGACAGCAGTGCACCATTCTCATGGGCAATCTCGGCAATTGCATGAATATCTGAAATGGAAAGTGTCGGGTTTCCCGGTGTTTCAATATGAATCAGTTTCGTATTCGGCCGAATTGCCTTACGGACATTTTGGGGATCAGATGTATCAACAATCGTTGTTTCCACGCCAAATTTATTGTTTAACAGCTCATTGAGCAGACGGTATACTGCAATATAGGTTACACTGGAAAAAATAACATGATCTCCCTGCTGTAACAGCGCAAAAAATAATCCGGACAATGCCGCCACGCCGGAAGCAAGTACGATACAATCCTCACCGCCCTCCAGGCTGGCAATCTTCTCCTGCAAATATTTTTGGTTTGAGCCGCCGTTTCTGGTATACAGATTTCCCTCTGCACTGCTCCAGTTCATATCTGTCGGATCATATGGCAGTGCATAGCTGTTTGCCATTGTAATCGGGCGCTTAATTGCGCCGGTATCCAGATCAATATCATTTCCTGTATGTACGGCTCTCGTCTGAAAGCCATATTCTGAACCAAACGTATGCTGTTTCATGTTGTTTCACCCTTTCGATATATCTTGTCGTTGTCATAATAATGCTCTAAAAACGAATGCTTAACGCCTCTGGATTTATAACCAACCATGGTGTCCAGTGACACAGCATGGATACTGTTGAAGATACTTTTTTCGATATATGGATTGTCCCGTTTCAGACGCCGGATTAACGTCTTGATCTCCTGGCGCTTGGAGCCGCCTCCGCCATTGTCACACATGGTACAGTTTTCTGTAAACCGGCAGGCACACTGGATAAATTCCAGATCATTATAATTTTTCCATGCAATGATGGCATCCTCATGTATCCGGTACATCGGACGGATGACTTCCATCCCTTCAAAGTTGTCACTGTGCAGCTTCGGCGGCATGGTCTGCAGCATAGAGCTGTAAAACATCCCCATCACTACCGTTTCAATGACATCGTTAAAATGATGCCCCAGTGCAATTTTATTGCAGCCCAATTCCTGTGCCTTTTTGTACAGGTGGCCGCGGCGCATACGTGCGCAGAGATAGCACGGATCTTTTTCCGTATTATTGGCAACTGCAAAAATATTGGTTTCAAAAATGGTGATGGGAATATGCAGCAGCTTTGCATTGCTTTCGATTTTCTGACGGTTGATCTCATTATATCCCGGATCCATCACCAGAAAAACCACATCAAATGGCACTTCCGTATGCCGGTGCAGTTCCTGCATAAGCTTTGCCATGAGCATGGAATCCTTTCCGCCGGAAATGCAGACGGCAATTTTATCTCCTGCCTGAATCAGCTCATATTCCCGGATCGCCTTGGTAAATGGATTCCATATATCACGCTGATATTTTGTTATGATACTGCGCTCAATGCGCTGATGGGGTTCCAATACACGTCTCATTTTGTTAACTCCTTATAGCAATGGTCAAATGCTGCCAGAAATCCGTCGATTTCCTGCTGCGTTGTCAAATGACTCAAGCTGATACGCCATGAGGCCATTGCTGTTTTCCGGTTCCGGCTGACGGCAAATACCGCACGGGATGGTGTGTTGATGACTGAGCAAGCAGATTTCACGGACACACAAACGCCTTGTGCATCCAGTGCCTGCTGAAAAGCAGTACCTTTCACGCCGGAAACACTCAGATTCAAAATATGCGGAATGCTTTTCTCTGGGCTGTTGATTTCCACGTCCGGATACGTGGAAAGCTTTTCCCGTAATACCCTATTCCAATTCCGGACAATCTGTGTATTTTCGGAATAACCTGATAATGCGAGCTGCAAAGCTGTTTCCGCTGCACCTGCAAGTGCAAGTGCCGGCGTACCACTGCGGTAAATCGTTGTGCTTGCCCCGCCATGGATCATCGGCTCCAGAATAACACCTTTCCGCTTGAGCAGAATGCCGCTGCCATTCAACCCATAAAATTTATGCGGTGCAAAGCTCATCGTGTCTATTCCTTGAAAGGAAACCGGCAGCTTTCCAATTGCCTGTGTTGCATCCACATGTAGGCGGCAGTCCGGATATTCCTTTATGATTTCTGCGATCTCCGGAATTGGCTGGATGGTGCCAAGCTCACTGTCCACAGCACAAACAGCAACCAACACGGTGTCTTTCCGCAAAAGCTCCCGTAAATGCTCCAAATCAATGGTTCCGTCGCGCTTGATGTCCACCAGATCAATCTCATAACCGCGCTCCTGCAATGCTGTCAATGCGCCGCTGGCAGAGGAATGCTCCAGCGGTGTGGAAATCATATGCTTTCCCACGTGACGGCCAAAATGCGCAATGCCCTTGATTGCTAAATTATTTGCCTCACTTGCACTGGAGGTATAAATGATTTCTTCCGGCCTTACAGATAATAGATCCGCAATGGATGCCGTGATATGATCCATTTTCTGCTTTGCTTCCCTTCCGGCTGCATGAGTAGAATTGGGATTGCCGCAGAAATGCTGCTCTATTTCGCAAAACCGCTGCAATACAGTAGGATGAACTGGCGTATTCGCTGAATAATCCAGATAAATCATACCATTTCCTCTGCCAACATCGGCCTGCTAACATCAAATCCGTTTTCTGTCAGCATTTGTAAATCCATTGCAGTATTATTGCCGGAAGTTGTCAGCATATCTCCGGTAATGGTTGCATTTGCTCCGGAGAAAAAGGCTTCCTTTCCGCATTCTTTCATCAAATTGCGTCCTGCTGCAAGACGGACATCCGCTATCGGATTGATAAAACGGAACAATGCAACGCTCCGCAGAATATCCTCCTCAGATAATGTGTCCCTTCCTTCCAGAGGTGTACCCGGAATTGGCATCAGGGCATTGAGTGGAATCGAATCAATGTGCAGTTCAGCAAGATCAAAGGCCATATCCAGGCGATCCTCCCATGTCTCACCCATACCGAGAATACCGCCGGAGCAGACTTCCATTCCGGCACGCTGTGCGGCCTTGATACATTCTATTTTTTCGTCATAGGTATGTGTGGTACAAATGAATGGGAAAAACCGTCGTGAAGTTTCAATATTTTCGTGATACATGGTCACGCCGTTTGCTCTGAGAATGCGAAACTGTTCTTCAGTCAGGAAGCCATGAGATGCACACAGGCTGATTTCGTGGCATTCCTCATGCATACGGTGATATGCCTTGGCAGCAGCATCAAAATCCTTTTCGGACAGGCTGCGCCCGGCTGTCACGATAGAAAATTTATGTGCACCGTTTCTCTCATTTTTCTTACATTCGGCTACGATTTCGTCTTCATCCAAAAAAGAGTACACAGTTGCCCCGGTATGATTGTGTGCAGACTGTGCACAGAATTTGCAATTTTCACTGCATCCGCCGGAACGCCCGTTGATAATTGTACAAAGATCAACGCGATTGCCGCATAATTCTTTCCGAATCCGGTTTGCCCCTTCCTTCAGGGAATCCAGATCTCCATAAATCAGAAAGGACACGTCATCCTTTCGCGTCAGACGTCTGCCGTTAATAATTTCCTCTACAAGCTGTTCGTACATTACTTCACCCTTCTTCCAAACCGGAAAGATCACGAATGACTTCTCCAGCAATAATCAAACCAACAACCGACGGTACAAATGCATTGCTGCCCGGGATCGCCCTGCGCTGGGTACACTTTCTCACTGTTCCCGGCGGGCAGATACAGTGATTCCGGCAGCTGATTGCCATATCCTCCACAGGCTCCATCGGCTTTTCCTGTGAATATACAACCTTAAGCCTCTTGATACCACGTTTCCGCAGCTCATGCCGCATTACCCTCGCAAGCGGGCATACGGAGGTTTCATAAATATCGGCAACACAGAATGCTGTCGGGTCCATTTTATTTCCGGCACCCATGGCGCTGATAATCGGTATTCCGGCACGCTCCGCCTGTTCCACCAGCTCCAACTTTCCTGTTATCGTATCGATCGCATCTACGACATAGTCATATTGCGTGAAATCAAACTGTCCTGCGGTTTCCGGTGTATAAAAGGTCCTATAAGTGTTAATCTGTATATTCTGGTTGATGTCTTTCGCACGTGCTTCCGCAACATCCACCTTGTATTTGCCGACTGTGCTTCTCAGAGCAAAAATCTGTCGGTTGATATTGGTCAGGCATACTCTGTCATCGTCAATCAAATCCAGTGTGCCGACTCCACTGCGCGCCAGTGCTTCCACGGTATAGCCGCCAACGCCGCCGATGCCGAACACAGCAACACGGACTTTTTCCAGCTGCTTCATCGTTTCATGCCCAAGCAAGATTTCTGTTCTCGAAAATTGGTTTAACATTTTGACCTCTTCTGATATTCGTATTTCCTATTGAATTGATGCGTTTTCTATGCAATTATACAAAATATATCCTACTGTAACAATAGGAAAACAATACAAAGATTTCTGCTCTGTGTGAAATCCTTGTACATTTTCTATATTCTGTATAAAACACGATACCCGGCATACGATCTCAAGCAGGCTGATATCCTGTGGCGGGGTTGATGCGTTCTGTTATTATTTTGAGTCAGTGTGGAGCGGGGCGGGTTCTATATCCTTGATGA
>JAJPXP010000004.1 GCA_021205365.1 Clostridia bacterium | reverse complement strand
TTACGGTTTCAGTGACTTTCACACGCTCATCCACTGCAACATTTCCAAGTTCCACAGCCTTCAATATTTTCCCTCCAAACGTTTTCTGTTCCTGTTGAAGTCAGTTAACCTCCTGATAAAATAGGTCAATAATCAAAGCATACAGTTCATTGTCATCTACGTAGAATTCATCGTACTCTGTTCCTGCCTGCAATGTTCCCGGAACCGTTTCTACTTCATTCTCAAGAAAATCATATGCTGCCAGCTGATTCATCTGCTCTGCAGATAAATCTGTAACAGTATACGGTTCCAGAACATGATAAAATGTTTTATAGTAATCACCGCTGCTGCCAACTGCATTTCTAGCAGCCTGCAATAAAGCTGGCAAATACTGCATCTGGCGCTCCATTCGATCCTGATTGCTCCCGGAAACATTGATATCACGATATCGCACAAATGCTTCCGCCTGCTCGCCGTTTAATGTTACTGTATTCCCTTTCCTGAATGAGCTATCTATTTCAGTGGCATCTTGTGTCAGAGTCAATGTCACCCCTCCTACAGCGTCATTCATTTTGGAAATACCCTCCAAATTCATGGAAATATAGGCATCTATAGGAAGGCTGTATAACAACTCAGATATCGTTTTTTTTGCAGCCCAGCAACTGCTTTGTTCACCATTTCCATAGGCATATTGAGTAGCAATTTGCGCTTGGATGGAAGTTAGATAGTTTCCGGATACATCAAACAAATCGACTTCCGTCATCGTATCACGGGATATCTGAAGGAGGTGAACTGTCTCCTCTTTCCGGTTTGCCGACAGAATAAAGATACAGTCCGACTGGCCCGCCAGACCAGGCATATCCTGTAGCGTGATCTCATCAGAAGTATCAATACCCAAAAACAGCACATTCATCAAGTCTGAATTGTAGCGATACGTTTTCCCCCGATAATAGATGGTATCTGTATCATCAGCTATTTCATACAGTGCCCGGTTCTCCTCAACCGAAGATGGAAACCCGATATTCTTCATAAGATATCCGGCAAAGACTATCACAATGACAGCCATGAGAGTGATACAAATCGCGGTTCCCACTATTTTTGTATGGCTATTTTTCATCGACTAAAACTGCCTCCACTAAAAAACGCTGTGCATCATTGCCATTGCACGTAGAGAGCGTAATAATCCTGTCCTCCACTGTTACATCTATACTCTCATCCCAACAGGTTGCCATATTTCGCACTGCCTTCAAAGAATCCAGATATGCCTGATACTGTTCTACATCAGAAAAATCAAAAGAATACATAATATGGCGATTATCATAGGTTACTGCAGCGAAGACCTTATATATCCGTATGTGATCCGGTGTATAAATCAGGATTTCCGAATGCTCCTGCATATAAGACTGATCCTGATACTGATATAATCCGCCAAACATCGTAGTATTTCTCATCTTGTGGCCATAGATCACAGTATTCGGATCAGAAAAATCCTTTGCATTTAAATTTTCTGTGTAAATTGAGCCGGGATATCCCTCCTGATGATCCACTGTGTGGTTTAGATAATAGGAATTATCTGTACTACTCTGCAGGATGGGATAATCTATTTCTGTATCTGGAATTCGAATCCAGGCATAAATATCTGGATTTTCCTGCTGGAGTGCAGCGAAATCAATCGGAATTTCTATCGCTTCTACAGGCTCATCTGCTGATTTTGTATCCTCTGATGTATTTACATATGTTTTTGCAAGCCGATGATATACATCTTCACTGTCCCGAAATAAAGAAACAACCAGCAAAATAGCAATGCCAATAGCAACAACCAAACATAGTCTTTTATATATTTTCATTTCTGTTTCTTTTTACGTTGCTTCTGTTTACGCGACAATTTCTTTGTGTTTTCCGGAATGCATGCTAGCGTAGGAAGCTCCAGATATTTTTCTATATCCTCTTCCGTCTTGATATTATCATTTATCAGAAAGCGGATTGTCTGATATAAACCTGCCAAGGCAATTCCAGCCAAGATGCCTTTAAGCGTATTTCTTTTTCTATTTGGACTGGATCTACGTGCCGCAACTTCTGCTTTTTCTACCATGGTAGGTGGATCTGTTTTTGTAATTTCTGCCATCTGCTCCATGGTTCGTTCTGCAACTGCATTTGCAATCAGAGCTGCAAGCTCTGGGTCATCACTGGTTGCAGTAATTACTAAAATACGGGATGCCTGATTGGAAACAGAGATCATTGCGCTTACTTGATTTCTTGTAAGCTCTATACCGCTTTCCTCCGAAACCTGCTCAATTGCGCCATCCAAAACAGGGTGACTCTTAGCAATAATAGCGTAATCTGCAGTTAGTTCACTCGCCAGAGTCAAGTCCGTGACAGAAGTGATGCTGGTTGTCTTCGACAGGACATACAGCATCGAAGATGATTTATACAACGGCGTAATCAATGTCAGCGTGATGCCGAGCATAATCAGACCGCCAGCTATCCCACAAACTGCAAATAACCACCATTTTCTCAGAAAAACAGAAAATAATGCACCTAAATCAATATAATCATCCGTCATATTGCGCTTTTTATCCGTTGGAGACACCCCACTTCCATCTCCACATCACATTATTTGTCTGATTACTCATATCCATAGCCATATTTGTTATATCCTTTATATCGTTTTCCATAATAATAACCGCCACTTTTGCTGTCGACTTTGTTCAGAACAACACCAAGTATATTGGAATTCGCATTCTTCAACTGGCTTACTATGCGGCGGGCCTCGCCACGTGAAACCGTGTCAGAAGCAAGTACCAGGAGAGAAGCATCACTTTGCTTCGCAGTTACCGCTGCATCAATAACACTCCCGATGGGGGGAGTGTCAATGATAATATATTCAAATCTGTGACGAACTGAAGAAAGGAGTGCATCAAACCGTTGATTACCCAAAAGCTCTGTTGGATTCATTGGAAAAACACCGGTAAGAATCACATGAAGGTTCTGAATATTTGTTTCGTACAACACATCCTCCAGCGTGTTCTGGCCAGAGAGCAAATGACTCAATCCGCGTACTTCCTGCTGAATCTTATACCGCGACATAAATATTGATTTACGGAGGTCACCATCTATGAGAAGTGTCTTTTTACCAGATTCTGCAAATGCACATGCAAGATTATACGAAACCGTTGTTTTCCCGTCATTTGGATAACAACTTGTAATGGTAATAACCTGGTTCTCAATACCTGTAAACTCAATGTTCGTCCGAAGCGTTCGGAACATTTCTTTTTCTCTGCTGTCGATAGACTCCAGCGGTTCCAACGTCAATTTATTCACTCAGTGTATTTCCTTTCCTGAAGTTCCAAAAGAATGCGCCACTAAGCACAACAACAATCGCTACGCCTGCACAAATCGGAAAACCAGATTCTCCCGTCTTGGGTGAGGTCACGGTCGATTCCATAGCTTCAGCTGTGTCTGCATCTACTACGAACGCAACAGGCGAAAGGGAATTGAATACAGCTTGAATGGTGGCATCTCCAGCCTTAGAATCAACAATTTCCCATTCTCCAACATTTGTGTCAAAATGGAGGACTGCTACATTCGATTTTTCTGTGACACCTGGTACATCAAATAAAATCGTTACCGGAAATGTCACAAGCGAAGCATCTCCCTTAATCTTTACATCTCGAATATCAGCCAACTTCATGCCATTCTTCCAATAGGAACCCATGATCTCGCGCAGCTTCTGCTCGTTTTTGATCTCTTCAATAGCCTTCTTTTCCGCTGCCGTAAAATCAGGCTCTGCTTCCGCAACCGTTTGGACGATAATGTCTACAGCAGTTCCATCTTTATCAATTGCAGATGAGACTCCCTTTACAAAGCCACTCACTGTCGGGCTGGGCAGAGCAAATGCAGAAAGTGACATGGTTAATGCCATTGCTACAGCAGCAATTGATACAATTACTTTTTTCATTTTTTGACTCCTTTCGGCTGTTTCATTTTGCTTTATTTACAAATTGACATTTATGTTGCCAATTGGTAACGAATTTATACCTTATTGGATGCTTCGCAGAACAATATGTTATGGCATACTGTTTCGTAATAATTAACCCCCATCCTTCAATTCAGGTACTTTTCCCCAGATGACAATGATAATGTGGTATTACAACCAAAATACCTGTTCCCTGCTCATAGGCTCTTTTCAGCATCTGAAACGCGGTTGATTTATCAACTGCCTATCATCAATGCCAGAAAGGATACGGGTATGCATATCAATCAACATTTTCAGTTGCATCCTAATCATCTTTCTGCTTTATTCCGGCACTTATACCGCTGCGATACTCTTCCAGAAAGTCACTGAACATTTCTTCACCGCGTTGCCGTGCCTTGACAGCATTCTCTATTTTGTTATATCCGCCCAGATAATAGCATTTCCCCTTGAACATAATCTGCGCAATCCACTTTTTGCGCCTTTTATCAAAATACACACCCCGAATACCACTTGTATTAGCTTTTGAAATATTCTTAGACTGAATCAGCTCAACACAAGTTCCATCTACAAAATGAAGGATATCAGGTGGAGAACGTTTACAGCCACAGCTAGTTGTGCAGCCACTTTGCAAATTCGATTGGCGTGTCTCTATGACTTTGCCGCAATCGCAGCGGCAGCGCCACATATGACATCCTCTGTCCTTTCCAACATATGTAAGTACTTCCAATCTCCCAAAACGCTTACCTATCCAATCTTTTAATGGAGGTGTTTTAGCACATCCGCAGCTGGTGGTATTCCCAGAAAGAAGCTTGTTTCTTGTGGTTTCAACTATATTTCCACAATCACATTGACATCTCCAAATAACATATCTATTTTTCGAACGCTTCTCTGTCTTTTCAACCACAACCAGTCGGCCAAATCTCTGACCAACCAAGTCCGCCATAGAACGCTTCTGCTCACAGCATCCACAGCTCTGCATCACCCCTGATTTGAGCTTTCGGGTTTCAATTAGAATTACTTTTCCACAATCACACCGACATCTCCAAATAACAGCGCCATGCTTCCGCTCACTGGTCGGCTCAACCACAAACAGCTTGCCAAACCGCATCCCTGTCAGCTCACTTTTCATCTTTCATTCCCTCTACATATTAAGAAACATATCTCTTTTAGGCTTATCTCCCCGTCGATCTAAAACAAAACCGACTGAGAAAGCCTTTTCTTTGTTTTGTTATTTTTCTATTATGTATCTGCGTGTTTCCGCAACGCCGGGCAGCTTTGGCTTCACAGGCTGGACAAATCATCTTCCCCTCTGCTATAGATATGCCACAACAAACACAGCAATCTTCTATAATGTAATATT
>JAJPXP010000045.1 GCA_021205365.1 Clostridia bacterium | reverse complement strand
GCAATATTCCCTCCCATATTTTTCTCTAAATTAGCTCCCACAGTCATATTTCTCGATTTTCTATTCTACTGCTCGAACTTATAGCCGCTGCCAATCACCGTCTTAATATATCCTTCTCCTAACTTCCTTCTGATCTGGCTTATCACATTTGCCACAGCCGCCCCACAATGCTCCGGGTTCTCTTTCCAGACTTCTTCATAAATTTGCTCTTTGGAAAACACCCATCCCGGATATTGAATCAGATAAGCCAATGTGAAAAACTCATGATGCGTCAGTGATACCTCCTCTCCATTTTTGTAAACAGTCTGCTCCTTCATGTGAACTACCAAACCAGAAAAAGTAAGAACATTTGAAGCATAAGATGGTTCTAAGGAATGTTCCACTGCTGGCTCATCCCTTAAAACATCCATAATCTTTTGTATCATATGCTCTTCTGAATCAGAAAAAGTTACAACCATTATTTTCCCATGCCATCACTCCATCATTTCCTGTCCAAAGCATATTATCCTACACTGTCATTTCTTAAAGCATTTACCATGCTGCAATTCATCATCCGTTTTCCGCCAATATAATAAGCCAGGGCAACAAATCCGAAAATAGCCAGAATAAATATTACAATCGGCACAATCGGAACCTTCACCAAAAATTCCATCGGATTCAGATAGCTTGCAGTTATCATAAAACCAACAGACAATACTGTGAGCGGCAAAGTAATCAGTAATGGACGGCCGGCAATAACCAATGCTTCAATGCAGAACATTTTCCGCATACTTTCTGGCGTCATACCAACGGACATATACTGTGCAAATTCCCTCTTTCTCTGACGCAGAAACCCCAATGTATTAGAGAATACATTTGCAATTCCAATGACAGCAAGCAAAGCACAGAACGCTCCCAAAATCAGCATGGCGCCTTTCTGCATATTCTCGTCTGATACTTTTTCCTGGATACGGTTTTCACTTTCTACCGTAAATTCACGGCCGATAACCTGTACGATATCTTTCTCTAATGCATTTAATTCCGTAAGCGTTATTCCGTCCTCGGCAAGTACCCGGATGTAGGTATCTGCCTCTGGATTTCCAATCTGTCCGGCGATTTTTTTCCACATAGACAGGGGAATGAACTGCACCAGCGTATAGTTCGCATACTCTTCCCTTAAAACCGGACTTTCCTGTGTAAACCCAAGCACTGGAAGTTCTACTGAATTTTCTCCCTGCCCGGCGTTCTGTAAGACGATTGTACTCTGCTCCTCTTTGATAAAGGGAACATATTCTTTGTATCGGAAATTGCTGTTTACACTGTCCCAGATACGGTTCAGTACAACACTTCCGGCACCTTCTGACGTTATGCCAATCTGCTCACAATACGCTTTAAAACCTGCATCATCCATAATCACAATAGGAGCCTTTACCAAATAGGAACCCTCTCCCACAGTTACGGAACTGCCTGCCACTGCTCCCAGACCGCCCAGTGTATTCACTTCCTCACTGATATACGTTTCTGGAATGAAGCATACTGCCTCAGCTTTCTGATACACAATGCTGCTCTTTACTCCCTGTAATTCGTTGATTTCTTCCGCCTGCTCTATATTCTCTATTCCTGTGTCTTTCACTGTTACCATCACATCCCACGCGTCCTGATATCTTTCAAAATAGGTATGGTTTGTGCTGATACCAGAAAGGGTAAAAAAGCACAGCATAACGGTAAATCCCAGGAATGAAAGGGTCAAAGACAGTGTGGATGTGCGAAGTGCTTTCTTCTGTGCTTTCAATGCATTACCGGCCAGTTCACCTTCCACTCCAAACAGCAAGGAGAGGATACGGGAATGTTTTTTCTTTTTCAGCCGCAGTTCACCTGTATTTCGTATCGCCTCAAGCGGCGTCAGTCCGCTTAACTTCTTCGCTGGCAGCCATGCAGAAATAAATACAGTCAGTACGGATACCAGAATGGTAATCACAAATATCAGAGGATGGTACTTGAAAACTGCTTCATGCCGTCCGACCACATCTGCCGCCAATAAATTAATTGCTTGAATCACTCCAAAGCTAAGAGCAATCCCAATGATGCTCCCAACCAGTATCGGCACTGCACAAAGTGCTGCTGCCTCCTGCATCAGACAGGTGCGGATCTGTCCCGGTGTAGCCCCAATACTGGAAAAAATCCCAAACTGATGAATCCTCGCATTCATGGTCACCGCAAAAGAATTGTGGATAATCAGAATCAATGCCAGAGACATGATCATCAGTATCATCAGATAAAATGCCATCAGAAGCGGTGGTTCTGCATCCTGCGGATCGTGGATCAGATATCTGGATAGCAGCAGTTCATGATAGGATGCCGCATTTGCATCTAACCCGAGTTTCTTTGTGATGAGCGGCATATCCCGGTAAATGGTTCTGGTATTTTGAAAATACACATCTACCACTATTTCCGGTTCTTCCGATAGTTCTTCATTGACTGATGCGCTCTCCACGTTTGCAAAATTCTGTATCATGGCCAGATCATCTTCATCAATCTTACCTGTGATACGCCCCTGCCAGCCGCCTTCTTCTAAAACAATCTGTTCCACATCATAGTTCCAGAAATTGAAAAAAAGGCTGCACAGTAAAGACAAAAACAGCGCCGAGATGAATGCAGCAACCATGATAGATATACTGGAAGCGCGGTTCTGTTTAATAAAACTTGCCGAGTAATCTTTCCACATTTTGCTTACCCCCGTTTCTGATCACTGATAATGCGCCCGTCCTCTATTGTTACAATACGGTCTGCTTCCAGCGCGATCTTTTCATCATGAGTAATCAGCAGAATTGTCTGGTTCAAATTGCGGTTAGACAATTTCAGCATATCAATGATTTCCTTTGAGTTTTTCTGATCCAGATTCCCAGTCGGCTCATCAGCGAGTAAAAGAGCTGGCCGGTAGATCAAAGACCTTGCTATGGCTGCCCGCTGCTGTTGTCCGCCGGATAGCTGGTTTGGAAGAAAGTCCAGCTTATCAGCAATGCCCAATGTGTTTATGACCTGCTCGAAATACTCCTGGTTCGGTTTCCTTTTGTCCAGAGAAAGCGGCATGAGGATATTCTTCCGAACGGTAAGCGTAGGAATCAGATTATAAAACTGATAGACCAGCCCCACTTTCCTTCTCCGGAAAATAGCCGCCTGTGTCCGGTTCATGGTAGAAATATCTGTTCCTTCCACTACAACTTTTCCTTCTGTCGGCTGATCCACGCTTCCAAGAATATGCAAAAGCGTAGATTTTCCTGAACCGGATGCGCCTACAATAGCAACATACTCTCCTTTCTCCACAGACAGATCAATCCCATCTAAAGCCGTAACCTGATTATTGCCCGAACCATATACTTTTCGGACTCCTTCGCATTTTAATATTTCCATGACACCCTCTCCTTCTTGTTATAGGCTGGTATTCACTGCCGCTTGAAAAAATGCTTTGCATTTTCCTCGTTGAATTGCAAAGCATACTTCTGTATGCAGAACATCCTCCTTACAAGTCATATTATAACAAAAGAAAGTGACATCTCAGTGACTGTGCATGATTTCTTCAAAATCATGTGTCTCCGACGGATGCGCAGCAGTTTTCTGCGGTACCGCAGAAACTGCCCCATGCGCATAAACTCTTATTTCAAAACACGCTCCGCCTTCTGGCAGATTCCGGGCAGTGATATTGCCGTTCTGCAGCTCAAAAATAGAATGTGCCAGGGACAATCCAATCCCTATTCCATTTCCGGCAGCACCTTTTCCCCGGTAAAACCGATCAAAAAGGTGTGGTATATCTTCTGTCTGAAAACCAGCCCCATCATCCCATATCAAGATTTCCGCATAAAGCGGATTGCTAGAATAATCACAATGTATCGTTCCTCCATGCTTAGAATGCTCCATGCAATTTTTCATCAGATTTATAAGGGCTTCCATTGTCCATTCCATATCTCCATAGATTTCAATACACCCATGATCCGGAATATCCACAGAGATATTCTCTTTCAACAGTAAATCATTCAGGTTCTCCGCTGCAAGGTTCAAAGCAGTATAGATATCCACCTGTGAAAATTCCATATGCAAAGTCCCGGCGTCAATCTTAGAAAGCGTCAACAATGATTCTTCTAATCTGTTCAACCGATCCAACTGTCTCTCAATCTGTTCTCCATAAATATTCGGTGTTGTATTCTTCATAAGCTGCAAAGAAAGAAAGGCGGAAGTAATCGGTGTCTTTAATTGATGGGCTATATTTGCCAGATTATCTGCAAAATTCACTTTTGCCTGCACCGCTGCCTCTCTTGTCTGATACAGAGATGTAACTGTCTTATATATTTCATCCTGGAGATGGGAAAATTCGTCCTCTTTCATCTGTATGACTGTTCCTGCGGCACCAACATTGACCTGCTCCAGATAACTCGTCAATTCCGCTATTCTCATTCGATTACGCTTATTCATACGCCATACAGTAAGCAGAAATCCACAGATCACCAGAAATATTAAAACTACAGAAGGTATGAAAAAGTTCCACGGAACACCTTCACAGAATTCATGATTTCGATATCCATACTGCTTCAGAAACTGATTTCCTTTCACTTCCTGCTCTGCCAGCGTATGATATTGTTTCAACGCAGAAAGTACCTGCTCCTCTCCTTCCGGATGGTTTTCTATGATGATCTCACAAAATTTGGACACATTCTCAAAGGCAGCCTGCCGGTATTTATACTGCCAGAAAACAGTTATGCCAATGATACTGACAACGCACACCAGCACTGGAATCAAAACCGTTAGTCTTTGTTTCTTTATCTCTGTCATATGCTCTCCTCCAGTCGATACCCAAAACTGCGTATGGTTTTCAGGCAGGTTGGATTGTGTAATTTCTCCCGCAAGCGCTTCATTGTCACGGTCAATGTATTGTCATTCACATAATTTCCGTTACTGTCCCATACCTGTTCCAATAGCTGTCTTCTGGTTACCGTTTTTCCTTTGTTTTCCATCAGTATAAGCAGCAACTGATATTCCGGCTGACTCAACAGAATTTCTTCCTGTTCCCAAAAAACAGACATTTTATCTGTGTCCAGCAAAAGGTGATCACAGAAAAACCGGGTTTCCTTTGTCTGTCCACTCCGGCGCAGTAATACCAGGATACGGGAATACAGCACTTCCAACTCAAACGGTTTTACCACATAATCATCCGCCCCATCCTGAAATCCCTGGACAATATCTGCTGTTTCTCCCCGAACCGTTATATAAAGAATCGGAAGCTGATTTCCCCATGAGCGGCGAATCCATTTACACAATTCATCCCCATTTCCATCCGGCATATTCCGATCCAGCAAAAGGAGGTCTGGACATTTTCTCAGCAATGCTTGTTTCGCATCAGCGATACTATAAAATAAATGTACTTCCATCTGCCGGATTTGCAGATATGTTTTTACATTCTCCGCAATATCCCGATCATCCTCAACATAATATATGGTGGTCATTGATTTTCTCCTTATTGCGTGTATTTTCAACGCACACTGGTATACCCGAAGGGTATTTCCCCCTTAATAGCTTTTCTTCCATTCGACTTGATTTATCGTAAGCGCTCAATTTTCAGCCGTTGATAGAAAAATACCCGGCTACTTTTCA
>JAJPXP010000066.1 GCA_021205365.1 Clostridia bacterium | reverse complement strand
ATTCTGAAAATAAAGCATATTGGGATTCAATGCTGGAAAGAGCAAAGGAAATGGCTGAAGTGCAGGCGCGAATTTTACAGGAACTGCCGGAAGAAGAACGGGAACAGGTTCTGGATAAACGCATGAAGACAATCTCGGATTTGTTAGCTAAATTACTGCCGTTACCAGATGAAGTCTGCACAATGATAAATCCATTCAAATACAACCGGTTTCTTGAACTAGTGGATATCAGCATAGCTTTTGCAGAGGAAAGAGTAGTAAACCTGCTGGTTTCCACAGAAGGATTAACTGGTTGCATTTGTTTTGCAGGAGAGGAACTGGCGTGTCTTACAGAACAAAAGAATGTGTTTGGAAAGTTTAACGCTGCTGCGGACGAAGTTTATATCGCTCCTTCTGTTGATACGGGAAAAGGCAGTGCAACCGATGTCGATGGAGGGATACGAATAGAATTTTGGTTTGACTTTGCTGTCAGATATAAGATGAAGAATAGTAGTTCAATTTGATGCGCAGATACCATCTTTCCCCGCTGAGAGAGAATCTGATAATAGCCACAAAGCCTGCGGCTAAACCGGAAAATGAGATATTCCCATTCATGTTTCTGGCGAAAATATGCAAAGCAGAACCGGAAAATGTTACTTATTTTATCAGAAAAACGAAGGGAAATTCGTTGACAGAAAACGGTTGCTATGATAAGATAATACAAGCCGCATTGACCGGGTTGTATAAGTGTGCCCAAGGCACCGCCCGCGAGAGCGTGACTCTATAAAAGAAAGAGAGGTGCTACCGCAATGTATGCAATTTTAGAAACCGGTGGCAAGCAGTACAAAGTATCCGAAGGTGACGTAATTTACGTTGAGAAGCTCGGCGTTGAAGACGGCACTTCCGTTACATTCGACAAGGTCCTGGCAGTTGGCGAAGGCGCTGACCTGAAGGTTGGTGCTCCGTATGTTGAGGGCGCTACTGTTGCTGGTACCGTTGACAAGACTGGCAAGCAGAAGAAGGTTATTGTCTACAAGATGAAGCCGAAGAAGGGTTATCGCCGTAAGCAGGGCCACAGACAGCCGTATACCAAGGTAACCATCAGCGCTATCAACGCGTAAGATGACAACCGCCCGTTTTTTTACAACAGGCAGCCGTATCCACGCAGTGGAAGTCACTGACCACGCAGGCTATGCACAGGAAGGTGAGGACATTGTGTGTGCGGCGGTATCCGCGAACCTGGATCTGACAAGCTGCTTGCTCGAGGATGTGATGGGTCTTGCAATCAAGACCGAAGTCGACGAGGAAAATGCGAGAATCCGCATGGAGCTTCCGGACAAGCTGGAAGAGGCGGATGAGATTCAGGCGCAAAATGCACTCAGTGCTTTGATGCTTTATTTTATCAATCTCAAAGCACGATATCAGGATTTTATCGAAGTTATGGAGGTGTAAGTATGCTTCAGATCAGCTTACAGTTTTTCGCTCATAAAAAGGGCGTAGGTTCTACCAAGAACGGCCGTGATTCCGAGTCCAAGAGACTTGGCGTTAAGCGTGCTGATGGTCAGGTTGTACCGGCAGGCAACATTCTGGTTCGCCAGCGCGGCACACATATCCATCCGGGCGTAAATGTCGGCATCGGTTCCGATGACACCCTTTATGCAAAGGTTTCCGGCGTTGTTCGCTTTGAGCGTCTTGGCCGTGACCGCAAGCAGGTTTCTGTTTACGAAATCGAGCAGTAAGATATTTTTTGATGCGAAAAGCACCTCGGACATAAGCTGTCTGGGGTGCTTTTATTCATATGAAGTTATGGAAAGGAGTTACCATGCCACAGTTTATTGATACCGCGAAAATCTGGATTCGTTCCGGCAAGGGTGGCGACGGCAAGGTGTCGTTCCACCGTGAAAAGTATATTGCATCCGGCGGGCCGGATGGCGGCGATGGCGGACGCGGCGGTTCGGTTGTCTTCCAGGTAGATGACAATATGTCTACCCTGATGGATTTCCGCTATAAAAAGAAATATACAGCATCTCCTGGCGAACAGGGCGGTAGCAAACGCTGTTCCGGCAAGGATGGCAAGGATTTAGTTATCCGTGTGCCCCGTGGTACCATTCTGCGTGATGCGCAGAGCGGACAGGTTATCAAAGATTTGTCAGACTCGGAATCGTTTGTAGCAGCACGCGGCGGGCGCGGCGGCTGGGGCAATGTCCATTTTGCAACCCCGACCCGTCAGGCTCCGCGTTTTGCAAAGCCAGGGCTTCCGGGACAGGAACTGGAAATCCGTCTGGAATTGAAGCTCTTAGCAGATGTCGGATTGGTTGGTTTCCCGAATGTCGGTAAGTCGACTTTGCTGTCTATGGCATCTGCAGCGCGTCCGAAAATTGCAAATTATCATTTTACTACGTTGGTACCGAATCTCGGTGTTGTACGCATTGGCGAAGGGGAATCCTTTGTTATGGCGGATATTCCGGGTATTATTGAGGGTGCATCGGAAGGTGCTGGTCTGGGTCATGCATTCCTGCGCCATATTGACCGCTGCCGCCTGCTGCTGCATATTGTGGATGCAGCGGGAAGTGAAGGCAGGGACCCGATTGACGATCTGGAAAAAATCAACAGTGAACTGAGCCAGTATTCCATTGATTTGGAAAAACGTCCGCAGATTGTTGTTGCAAACAAGACCGACTTGATTTACGATGAAGAAGGCTCGAAGCTGCCGGAAATTCAGGCATGGGCAGAAGAGCATGGCTTTGCGTATGCAGAAATGTCTGCTGCAACCAATCACGGTGTGCAGGAGCTGATGAACATGACCTGGCATGCGCTGCAGGAACTGCCGCCAGTGATTGTGTATGAGCCGGAATTTGTACCGGAACCGGTAGATAAGCCAGTAACCGAGGATACCATTGAATACAAGCGTATGAACGAATACTATATCGTGGAAGGTGAATGGATTGACCGCCTGTTTGCATCCATCAATTTTGATGACTATGAATCCAGGCAGTATCTTGACCGTCGCCTGCGGGCAGCTGGTGTATTTGATAAGCTGGAGGAAATGGGTATTAAAGACGGTGATCCGGTAGTTATCGGCGAAATGGAATTTGAGTACGAACATTAATCACACTGCGTATCTTTTTGGCAGCTAAAAGGAGAGTTCATGAGGTTCGTTTATGAACCCCAAAAACACGTTGGACAACATTTACCGACGTGCCTGCTGGAATGAAAGATAGAATAAAAGGCGGTCATTTCGACCGTCTTTTTTGTACAAAAAATTCTGCTATCGCTGTGCAGACAGATGCATATGGTATAATAAAAATAAGAGTATGTCATTCAAATCAGACAAAAGATGGCAAAGGAGACGAATGAACAATGATTTATACAGTGACGTTTAACCCGGCGATTGACTATGTTGTCCATCTAAACGGCGGATTAAAGACAAATGATATCAATCGCAATGTAGCGGAGGAATACCAGTTTGGCGGCAAAGGGATTAATGTTTCCAATGTACTTTGTACTTTGGGGTTTGATACGATTGCATTGGGCTTTGTAGCAGGCTTTACGGGTGATGGACTGGAAAAAGGGTTACAGGAAATGGGGCTGAAAACAGACCTGATTCATGTAGCAGGCGGCATGACCCGCATCAATGTCAAGATTAAGGCGGAGGAAGAAGCGGAGATCAATGGAATTGGTCCCAATATTACATGTGACGATATGGCAGAACTGTATGCAAAGCTGGATGCCATTGCAGAGGGGGATATGCTGGTGCTTTCCGGTTCGGTTCCATCCTGCCTGCCAAGTGATACCTATGAAAAGATCATGGTATATCTGCACGGAAAGGGCATACAGGTTGCTGTAGATACAACAAAAGATTTGCTGGTTCATGTCCTAAAACATCATCCGTTTATGATTAAGCCGAATCATCATGAGCTGGGAGAATTTTTTGGCAGGGTTCTCGAAACAGACGGAGAAATTATAGTGTGTGCAAAGAAAATGCAGGAGATGGGAGCACGCAATATACTCGTTTCTATGGCAGGTGACGGCGCATTGCTGCTGGATGAGACGGGGGAATGCCACCGCATTGGCTGCCCGAAAGGGACTGTGCAGAACAGTGTTGGCGCAGGTGATTCCATGGTAGCAGGCTTCCTCGCAGGCTATATAAAAACCGGTGATTATGATTATGCATTAAAGCTTGGCACAGCAGCTGGCAGTGCAACTGCATTTTCCATTGGACTGGCTGCAAAGGAAGAAATCGATTACCTCATGGCGGCACTGTAGAGGATGCTGGGTTTGTCAGAATTATGGAGGGGACAGGAGCTTTTTTGAATTTCTATATATATTTATGCAAAACTGCTGAAAAAACGAAAAAAGCATCGTGAAATTGGGTAAAAATTTTTTAATAATAGAGTGTGATTTGGAGGAATTCACAAAATCATGTCATGTTTTTTGGAGCGATGGCAACTTTGTTATCAACTTCGTTAAAAAAATGACAAACTTTTGGAGGGAAAATCGTTACTTCATGATACCTTTGATAAAGTTGAATGGAAACATCTAGAAAAAATAAACAAAAATGCACAAGGATTTTTATTTGCAAATAGTAGAATTGGCTGGTATAATAAGCGCATAGAAGTTAAGAAAATAACGAATAGGAAAATCAAAACAGGAAATGAGGTATTTACATGAAAGTAGCAGTAGTAGGTTCCGGTGTTATGGGCCTGGGCATTGCGCAGGCATTTGCACAGGAGCAGGGATATGAAGTAGTTCTCTGTGTAGTTTCCGGCAAGGGTTTTGATAAGAAGCGTGAGCTGTTTGAAAAGCCTTTGAAGAGACAGCTGGCAAAGGGCAAGATCACCCAGGAACGTTTTGATGAAATTACTGGTAAGGTTACGATCACAGGCATTGACGGCTGCGCAGATTGTGACCTGATTATTGAGTCTGCAGTAGAAAATATGCAGTCCAAGATAAAGCTGTTGAAGCAGATTGAAGAGGTTTGCAAGCCGGACGCTCTGGTAGCTTCGAATACATCTTCCCTGTCCATTACAGAACTTAGCAGTGAGCTGACCCATCCAATCATCGGTATGCACTTCTTCAACCCGGCAGCTGTCATGAAGCTGATCGAGGTTATTCCGGGCATGACTACCACACCGGAAATGGTTGAGAAGGTAAAGGATATTTCTACCGATATCGACAAGGTTCCGGTAGAAGTTATCGAGGGTCCTGGCTTCGTTGTTAACCGTCTGCTGATTCCGATGATTAACGAAGCAATTGGAATCTTTGAAGAAGGCCTTGCATCTGTAGAAGGTATTGATATCGCTATGAAGCTGGGCGCTAACCATCGTATGGGCCCGCTGGCACTGGGCGATCTGATTGGTCTGGATGTTTGTCTCGCAATCATGGAAGTTATGTACCATGAAACCTTTGATGCAAAGTACCGTCCGGCACGCCTGCTGAAGAAGATGGTTCGTGCGAAGCAGCTGGGCCAGAAGACCAGCAAGGGCTTCTATGAATATGACAACCGCGGCAAGATCATCCCGGGAACTGCACTTGACCTGCGTGTAACCGGCGAATAATCATAATCTATTTGAAGCAATCAAACAGTAAAGGAGAAATTATCATGAATGTATACATTTGTTCCGCAAAAAGAACAGCAATCGGTTCCTACGGCAAGAGCCTGAAGGATGTACAGGCAGTAACCC
>JAJPXP010000070.1 GCA_021205365.1 Clostridia bacterium | reverse complement strand
ACTATAATCTGTATTGCTCCAATTTACCAAAAACAAGTTTTTATTTATATATCCAATGGGGATTATATACTCGGCATTGAGATCATATAACGTATGATCAACTGGTTTCAGCCGTATTAAATTATATGCATCCCAATGTCTGTCCAGTTGTGTGATCTGATAATAGAAATCCCCCGCATTTGTAATTCCCCAATCTAAAACAGATTGTTCCGTAATTTCATCTATAACAAGCTCATTGTTCTCATCCCATGATATTGTTGCACTAATTTACTTCTGTTCTCCATTTATGTATTGAAAAATATAATAGTAAAGACGCCCATAAGATGATACTGTAACAATTTCCTGCTGTGCCGCTTCATTACAGTTGACGCAATTCCAAAATTCAGATAATCCTTCTGCATTTTCAAGATAACTCGGATATTTACTATCACAGTTAATAACTGGATATCCAGCATTTGCAAGTTTGTCTTCAATCCTGTCAATGGCAGCTTGCGTAAGTAATGTACTATTGGGAAAATTATCTGTTTCTTCTGTTTCTGCATCAAAAAACAAATCCTGACAGCATAATGCAATCTCCCTGCATCGCTCCTTTAATTCCTGAACATCTGCATCTTCTTGTTCACTATTCTGTTGCTGTTCGGAAATCGTTTCGGTATTTTCCATTGAACTTCCAACCTCTGCTTCCATCTTTTCTTCAGAAGCTGTGCTACATCCAGCTAACAAGAGAGGGAGCAGTATCGCATAGATAAAATATTTTGTCAGTGTGTTTGTATTATTACGAAATCTCATGAACTTCTACACCTTTCGAAGTATATTCTTCTAAATTGTTTTGCGTAACTGGAATAATACATATGTGTACCATTCCGGCTGCATAATACGGATATAACCCAATTTCCCCTTTATAGTACAATATAGCTGGTTCAATTTCTTCTTTCTCCGTGATAAAACAGATATCTTCTCCTGCCAGATTATAAATCCTGTCAAATAGCTGCACAATGTCATCATCAGAATAATCAGGAAACAGAGTTTTAAATGTATAATAACATTCCTGTTGATACAACTCATAAGCCCATTCAGTATATCCATGATCGTCAAAATCTAAAGTAATTTTTTCTATGTATTCATCTTCTTTTGACACATAAATAGAAATCGTTGGTTCGGACAATCGGTTGGCATTTTGCTGAAATCTATAACAGGATATTCTATCATCTGAATTTTGGTCAAATATCGTCCATTGAGATGACGCATACAGGAAACTTTCTCCATGATTTTTATAATAGTATCCATTATATGTAGAGATAAAATCATCTATGGAAACTGAGAAAGTCTGAATATCTGCCCCCTGCTCTACAGCTATAAAGTTTAAATCCTCTATTTTATGTGGAGCTTCTGCCAGCAACTGTGCAGCTTGTTCATCTTCGGAAACCGGATCATATTCAGAATCCACACTCCCACTTTCAATGATATTTCCATTCAAATCATAAAAACACCACCGTATCGGTTCTGGCTGCGGAGATTCTGTCAAGGGGTCCTGACTTCCACTTCCATAATATTCATAACCTAATTCTTTGCCATAAAATATTGGATTTTTATACTCATAATAAAACACATTTTCATCTAAATAACTGTGTACTCTGGCAATCATACAGATATCATTTTTGACTACCACATGTTCCGGTATAAACAGAATCACGGAAAGCATTAAAATCACCACACAGATCAACAGACCGCAACATGTAAAAATAACAATAAAAATGGTAGTTGCCACACGTTTGACCATTCCTATATTTGGCTCTGTTCCTTTAAAACGGTTGCAAAGCATTCGATACACCCATAATAAGAAAAGGGCGAAAAAGATACCCAAGCACCACAACATCATGATTTTCGGGATACTTCTGAAAGATAATTCTGTCGTTCGCTCGATAATATAGATCAGAATTGCAGCAGCTATCCATAGTACCAGCGGGATACATCCCCACATTTTCCTGATGAAACGCTTCATCTTTCCACCTCAGTTCTCCCCATTTCCCTGTGAATCCGCGTTTGTATTATTTGAAAATCAGTTTCAGAAAACCCATCCAGACGAACAATACAGTTTACTTGCTTGGGGAAAACGATAATAAAGAGATGTTCCGACAAATAGATTTTTTTGATAAATGTGTATGAAAGTCTGGTAAGTGTTTCATCTCCAGCCCTGAGCTCCAGATGATCTTTATAAAAGAAAACCTCTCGTTTACTGCTGCTGTCTTTATTCACGAAACAGGATTGACTATATCGCCATTGTGCTAATGCGTTCGGTATAAGAAAGCGAAAGCACAAGGCAATAATCAGACAAACAGACACTTCGACAATATAAAAAAACGATACAATCCTCATACCCAAAATCAGTGACACCAAAACGATTGTATAAAATAATATCGAAAGGCTCGTTACAATAATAAATGGGACTTTTATCCGTGTATAAAAGATTTCATTCACCCATTCAACAAAATCTTCTTTCTGTAAACTTGTACTATTTATAATCGGAAAACTGACATTATCGTTATTCATGTTGATCTCCTTACATGTTATTCTTACAAATGTAAGATTTTGTGCGTAAAGGTAAGCCGTCAACAGCCGAGTTTCAGCTTCCAACAGCTTGCCTTGTTTTTAAGCTATCCTGATTCCCATCGCATCAAAAATGGAATATGCTATCCAAGTTGCTTCCTTTCCATTGGTCCCACATGCATTTTGCAGATTAACGGCAAAGAAATACGTGTCATCCGAAGTTTCTACAAAACCTATAAACCATCCTATTACTTCTACCTCATTTACTTTTCCAGTTCCTGTTTTTCCATATAATTTATTATCAGAATTTTCAGAATAAAGCATTGCACTTTTCACCGTTTCTATATTGGCCTCATCAAAGCCAAAAGAATTGTTATAAAAATTTTGTAACAGTTCAACCTGTTCCAATGGCGAGATCTTTAACGATGAACCATCCCAGTATTGTTCTGCATCGTTTCCAATACAGGCATTTCCATAACCAATTTCCTTATAAAATGCGGACAATTCTCTTGTTCCAGCAGCTGTATCCAAATATTGAAAATACCAGTTTACGGAATTCTTCATTGCAGAATCCAGATCATGATCCTTATTCCATGTTGGGAATGCATAATCGCTGCCATTCCAAGAAAGCATGTTCTCCTCTGGGGTTATGATTCCCTGTTCCAAAGCATGCAGCGCACTGAATATTTTGAAAGTAGAACAGGGTGCAATTCGTTCTTCGGCTTGATTCAGATGATAAACCAAGTAACAATCTGATTTCTGATCGTAAATGACCACGCTTCCATCATTGTCACCAAATTCATCGCTGTAATCCACTTCATCTATATTGAGGGATGCAGCAGGTATATAGATATTTGTGTTATTCGCAAACGATGCCAACACGGGGAACTGCAAGGCAGCTAAGAGAGAAACCACAAGAATTACACATGCACCACGCAGTATAGTTTTTCGATTTTCCCGATTAAACTCAGAAATTTTTTGAATCCGATATCGAACCTGTGTTTTATTGCCACACAAATCATTTGCTACGCGGCCATATCGTTTCTGAGTTTGTTTGGCAAAACGTAATAATGTATATCCATAGTTTAATTGCTCTTGCTGCTCAGTGTAGGTATTCAATACAGCCCAATCGCAATACGCTTCTCTATCCAGTCTTATTCTTGAAAAAATTAGCCATATAAATGGATTACACCAATATAAGACTTGTTCCAAACACAATATATAGTTTATTGCCATATCACGATGCCGAATGTGCATCAGTTCGTGCAATAATATATGTTCTATTTCTTGCTCTGTCAAGTCACCGATAATTTGTGATGGCAGTATAATATAACTTGTCCACAGCCCAAAACTAAGCGGTGATCTCACAAAATCAGACTGTAATAATATAATGTTGTGCCTCATATTGACTTTTTTCTGACATACAACAAACAATTTTTTCTCTCTTTTCGCAGGAGTAAATGAATCTTTTCTTATTCTTACGATATGAATAAAGGCCCCCAAACAAATAAGAAGTGTAACCAATGCTCCAACGCCCCAAAAGATCTTCAGTGCAATTATAAGTTGGGAATGATCAACAATGGTTACAGCTTCTGAAACCTCATTTGTCCAAACTTGCCTATGCATCGTTCCAACTGCTTGATCTGTCATATGAAATATTTGAATCAAAGACTGATTGGGGCGCAATGCTTCAGGTTGAAATATGTTTAAAAAATGTACCGGCAAAAAGACCATTGCTAATGAGATCAACAGCAGCATCCAAATACGATAATGGAATCTCAGCGAGCCTCTGGTTCCCAGCAATTTCTTCAAAAGCAATATAATACAGGCAAGCATTGTACAAAAAATGTTCCCTACAATGAATCGAGTGAAAAACATAGTACAGCTCCTATTGATTGCGTTTTTTATCCAAAATAGCTTGCAGTTCATCAATATCATCAGATGTTAATGTATCATCATCTAAAAAACTCACTACCATTTGTTTCAAAGCTCCATCAAAAAAACGGCTTAAAAAAGTCTTTCCTTCAGCTTCACGGTATGCTTCTTTGGGAATGACCGGCGAGTAAACAAATATCCTACTTTCTTTTTTATGTGTGATGACTCCCTTTTTTTCAAGGCGCGATAGCATAGTTTGGATGGTTTTGGGACTCCATTGTTTGTCACGTGCGAGACGATCAACTACTTCATTGGTACTGATCGGAGCATATTTCCAAACTACATTCATAACCTCAAACTCGGCCTGAGAAATTTGTGGTAATGTATCCATAGTGTTTTCTCCAATTCCTACGATTGTAAGATTTATTATAGCCAGATCCACCTTTTTTGTCAACTCTATGATTTGCTGTAAAATTCATTGAAATGCCGATTCCCATTTCGGATTATTTTCAGAAAAAATACATCTGTTTACAATTTATTTTGATAAAGAGTTCCCCACTCGCACAAAGCCTTTAGTACCGGTGAGATGCTTTGTCCCAACTCGGTTAAAGAATACTCTACTTTGGGTGGCGTTTCGGGATACACTACTCTTTTTATAATATGCTGATTTTCTAACTCTCGAAGCTGCTGTGTCAATGTCTTCGTCGTTATTTTACCTAGCTGCCTTTGCAATTCATTAAACCTGATAGCACCTTTGGATAAATGCCACAAAATTCGTAATTTCCATTTGCCACTCAAAATATTCAGACCAACTTCCATCGGACATTTTTCTGTGATTGCCAAACTTTTCGCCATATGAATCCTCCTGCATAAGTATCAAAATAGACACTACATATCAAAAAAGTGCGTTCTTGTTCATTCATCTGTAAAATGATACCCTTATTATATCACATAAATGCGAGAAAGGAACAAAGGTAATGATCATAGATAGCCATCAACATGTTATGCTGCCGACATCTATTCAAATTGAAAAAATGAAGGAAGCCGAAGTTGATAAAACAATCCTTTTCACAACAACTCCACATGTAGAAAAAGCAACATCTGCGTCTTTAAAAGAAATAACTTCAGAAATGCAGACATTGTACCATCTTCTTTCCGGCGAATATTCCCCAGAAGAAAGAATTAAGAAAATGAAAGGAACAATTCTGGAATTAAAGCAGGCCATAGCTATCGCGCCAAACAGATTCTTTGGTTTCGGTGCTGTACCTTTAGGCTTGTCCGAACAAGATACCTCTCACTGGATTGAAAAATATGTTATTCAAAATTCATTCAAGGGAATTGGCGAGTTCACCCCGGGATCAGAAATACAGATCAGACAGTTGGAAACGATTATGAAAGCAGTAACTGATTATCCTAATATTCCTATCTGGGTACACACATTTAATCCTGTTTCAAAAGAGGGCATTCAAATTTTAATGGAACTGTGTATGAAATATCCTTCTATACCTGTTATTTTTGGACATATGGGTGGCTCAAACTGGATGGATGTGATTGCTTTTGCAAAACAACAGAATAATGTTTATCTCGATTTATCGGCATCTTTCACCACGCTTTCCATTCAATCTGCCCTTATTGAAGTTCCCGAAAAATGTCTATTTGGTTCAGATGCTCCTTTTGGCGAACCACTATTGACCAGACAACTGATAGAATATGTAAGCCCTTCCCAGACAATCACTGATCTGGTATTAGGAGAAAATATTCAAAAGCTTTTACAACTATAATTCTTATCAAAATGATATATAAAAAATGAAAAGGAACAGCTTCTCAATAGCCATATTCTGTTCGCTCTCAGAGCTTTAATTCAATACTTTTTATTGAAATGCATAGGACATAATCCACAATTCAAACCACAAAGAGAAAACAGTTGATTACCCCTGTGAAAACCTCTCATACACCACACCTCAAATCTTTTTTTCGTCCGGCAGACTGAAGGATGTCATCATTCGTATTGGCATGACATATGCTTTCATCATCGTGTCCTCTGCCGCCTCCACAATGTACAGACGAAAATTCAGCAAAACAGAACGGATACTCACAAGAAGACAGTTAAGATTACTTATTCTCAACTTTTAAACTCCTAACTCTTCTCTATTTTCACTTATATCAATATAAAAAACTGCGAAGCCATTGCCGTTCAGGTCTCTAACTTCGCAGTTTTCATATATTCACATTCAGGAAGTTATTATAATTTTTCCCGAATATTTTTTGCAGCCTTTACCAAATTTGTAAGGCTTGCCACGGTTTCTTTTTCCCCTCTGGTTTTCAATCCGCAGTCAGGATTGACCCACAGATTTTCTTGTGGAATCTTTGTCAGCATCAGTTGGATGACAGTTTCGATTTCTTCCACACTGGGAACACGAGGTGAGTGAATATCATAAACACCAGGACCGACCTCGGTTTCAAACCCGCATTGTTGTAATACGTCTAAAATTGTCAGCTTGGAACGGGAGGCCTCAAATGTGATGACATCTGCGTCCATCGCATCAATTTCCGGAATGATATCTTCGAATTCACTATAACACATGTGAGTATGGATCTGCGTTTCCGGTTTCACCTTAGCATGGCATAGGCGGAACGCTTTGATAGCAAAGTCGAGATAATCGCTGTGCCAATCAGCCCGGCGCAGAGGTAGTTTTTCCCGCAGGGCTGCTTCATCAATCTGGATGATACGGATTCCGGCTTGCTCCAGCTCTAATACTTCGTCGCGGATCGCAAGCGCGATCTGATACATCATCTCTTTGATGGAAATATCCTCACGTGGGAAGGACCAGTTCAAAATCGTGACCGGCCCCGTCAACATCCCTTTAACCTCTTTATCTGTCAGCGAATTGGCATACTGAATGTAATCCGTTGTGATAGATTTCTCACGTTTAATATCACCAAAAACGATAGGAGGCTTCAGACCGCGAGTACCATAAGACTGTACCCAGGCGTTACTGGTAAACACATATCCACTGAGGTTTTCTCCAAAAAATTCTACCATGTCATTCCGCTCAAACTCACCATGAACTAATACATCCAAGCCGATTTCTTCCTGCAATTTGATACAGTCTCTGATAAACGCTTTTGCATTTGCGCGATATTCCGCCTCACTGATTTCTCCCCTGCGAAATTTAGCGCGGTTTTGCTTGACCTCTTTTGTTTGCGGGAAAGAGCCAATTGTAGTTGTGGGAAGCTGCGGCAAATTTAACAGATCACGTTGTAAAGCCTGACGCTGCCTGCGCGGCATTTCTCGGTCAAAATCTGCATCTGTCAGGGCACTGACCTTTTCGCGTACCTCCGGATTTTCACGCAGCCCTTTGCTTTGAAACAGCTCTTGATTCAAGCGATATGCTGAATCCTGCTGATAATCCGATAACTCATCCAATCGGCAAAGCTCGCGCATTTCCTCCAGCTTTTCATGAGCAAAAGAGAAATGGTGGGTGATCTGTGGATCGAGTTGAGATTCATTCTTTACCGTATATGGTACATGGAGCAACGAGCAAGAGGTGCTGAGAACAATTTTCTTGCAAGTTTTTCTCAACTGCTTTAACTGTTCCAGTACAATAGCATAATTACACTTCCAGATATTCTTGCCATTGACCAAACCGGCAAACAATGTTTTATCTGCAGGGAATCCGTGGGATGCTAAGAGCTGTGCTGTCTGTTTCCCTTCAACAAAGTCCAGGCCAATTCCATCAAAGGGCAGCTCACAAATCTGCTGGTAGCAGTCGCGCACATCGCCAAAATAGGTCTGAAGCAATGCCTTTACCGTCCGTTTTTCTGTTAGCAACCTTCGGTATAAATCACAGAAAAGTGCAATATCCTCCCCCGTCAAATCCATTACCAGATAAGGTTCATCAATTTGCAGCCACTTCACACCGTTATATGCGCACTGCTTCAGAATATCCGCATAAGCTAACAGCACAGCATCTGCAAAATCCACAGCTGCTTTGTTTCCAGTATAATGCGCCAATTTGAGAAAGGTAAATGGACCGATTACCACAGGCTTTGTCTGAATGCCGAGAGAACGAGCCTGACAGAATCCGTCCAAAAAGGCATTGGAACGAAGTTTTATCTGCATATCGTCATCCAACTCAGGCACCATATAATGATAGTCGGTATTGAACCATTTCTTCATGGTAAAGGCTTTTACATCTCCATGCTGTCCCTGATAGCCTCGCGCCATTGCAAAATAGGTAGCGGTATCGTCCTCGTCCAACGTCTGATAGCGTTCAGGAATGGCGTTCAGCATAAAAGCGGTGTCCAACATTCCATCATACAGAGAAAAATCATTGGATGGAATAAAAGACGCTCCAGCGTTGCTCTGTGTTTTCCACTGAGCAGATTTCAACTCAGATACTATATTGAAAAGCGTTTCTACGTCGATCTCGTTGCGGAAGTATTTTTCCGTAGCAAATTTCAACTCTCTATGGATTCCGATGCGTGGAAATCCAACGATTGAATATTGCATCATGTCATCTCCATTTCATGTTAGCTTTTCCTCAAGTATATCCCTGCGATTTCACTATGTAAAATACAAAAAAATAGCAGTTTGTCATAGATTGAATCTATGACAAACTGCTCTCCTTTGACCAGCTTCTGCCGGAAGAACAGGCCCTTGTAAAAATTCAGGGAATTCATTATTTCCGCTGTATTCGCAAAATTTCTTTTACTGCTATCCATTCACTGTAGAAATGTTGCACATGGTTCAAAATAAATGGAATGAATGTGAGCAATTTCATTACAGCTTTTCATTCTCAGCTGTTTCTTATTTAAAAAACAGACTGTCGAATGGGCAAGTTCTAAAATATTTCTCGTTGGATTACGCGTTTTCGTCAAATGTGTTGTAACGCTTGCCACGAAAACACAGAATTGCAGCCACAAAACCAATCACACAGAAAATGGCGAGCAGTACAAAGGCAAATACAACGTTGAACGCTACGATTGATGCAGTGAACAATCCAAACGCTGCACAGCACAGACGGGACGAGAATACGATTGCGCCATTTGCTGTTGTACGCAGCAGCGTCGGGAAGCACTCCTGCATCCAAACCTTGAGGATACCCTCGAATGCGAATGCAGCGCCCATACAGTACAGCAGCTGTGTCAGAACAAAGGTCACCTGCGAGAATCCGAAAATCGGGAACATCAGGAAACCTGCCAGATACAGAATTGCGCCGAAGTAGAACAGCGGCATACGTTTGTCCGTATCAACGAACTTCATAAATACGATATCCAGAACAGCTCTTACTGGATAAACCAGCATACAGATCAGAGAGGAAACCCAGACCTCCATATCAATGACATTCATTGCAACCCAAGTAGAGAATTGTCCCAATGTATTTGCCGGCACGTTGGTTCCAATGTAGAAAACAATCAATGCGATAAATGGAACGGCATACTTTTTGTTCTTGAACAGTTCTCCAATACCTCCCTGTGCCTGCGCTGTGATACGCCCAGCCAATCTGTCCTCACGAGCCTTGAGCCAAATTTCAGACTCCGGAATGGTCATACGCAGTGCCAGCACGATGATACCGACAACAGCCAGTGCGCCGTACATAATCTGTCCACTCAGATAGTTTCCATCCCCCAGCGTTTTGCTGACCAGAATGCCAACGCCATATGCTGCCAGAATACCGACAACCCACAGAATATCGGAGAAGCCCAGCATCTTGCCGCGTTTGCCTTCCGGTGCGGCCTCGGAAATCGTCGCGAGAGATACTGGCAAATCTGCACCAACGCCAGAGCCGATTAAAATCTGTCCGATCAGCAGCACCGGGAATATCTTACCGAAAGTAACCAACAGAGAACCGACAATAATAAATACCATTGTGACAGCAAAAACTTTTTTACGTCCATAAATATCACCTAAGCGTCCGCCGATGATGGATGCAATGGCGATACACAAAGTCAATGCTGCTTCCAGTGCACCAAACTGCATGTTACTTAACGCGTATGTTGTTCCTTCGAATGCCTTTTGAAAGATTGCCAGAGCCGTGCCAGAGGTTATGATGGCACATGAGTCAATATATGATGCCATGCCGCTAACAATCGCAACAAACCAGGGATTGGGCTGTTTTTTTATTACTATTTCAGACATAGTAATTCCCCTTTCTTTTATTTCCTCTTTTCTTGTATTTTGTCTCAATTACATCAGTTGGCGGAACAGAGCCTTGAAATCCTCAACGCTTGCTTCCTTTGGATTGCCCGGGGCACATGCATCTGCAGCCGCAGACTCCGCCAGAAATTGTAAGTCTTCTTCCTTCATAGCCTCCAATTTGGTTGGAATGCCAACATCCATGGATAACTGTCGAACGGCATCAATAGCAGCCTTGCGGTAGGCTAACGGCCCCATGCCAGTGGTATCAATACCCATTGCTTCTGCAATGTACTTAAATTTGTCGCCGGTAGCATCCTGATTGAATTCCATAACGATCGGCAGCATCATCGCGCAGGCAACACCATGCGGGGTATCATAAACCGCGCCCAATGTATGTGCCATGGAGTGTGCAATGCCTAATCCGACGTTGGAGAATGCCATGCCGGTAATATATTGTCCCAGCGCCATGCCCTCACGGCCTTCCGGCGTGTTCTGTACCGCACCGCGCAGGCTCTCGGAAATCAGTTTAATTGCCTCGAGATTCAAGCAGTCTGCCAGTCTCCATGCACCCTTGGTGGTATAGCCCTCGATTGCATGGGTTAGCGCATCCATGCCGGTTGCAGCCGTTAGGCCTCTTGGCATCGAAGACATCATGTCCGGGTCAATGACCGCAACATTGGGGATATCGTTGGTATCCACACAAACAAACTTGCGCTTCTTTTCCACATCGGTGATGACATAATTGATCGTCGCCTCCGCAGCCGTACCGGCAGTAGTCGGAACGGCGATCGTAAATACCGTTGAATTCTTGGTCGGTGCAACGCCTTCCAAAGAACGAACATCCGCAAACTCCGGATTATTGATAATAATTCCAATTGCCTTGCCAGTATCCATAGAGGAACCACCGCCGATGGTAATCATGTAATCGGCTCCGCTCTTTTTATAGGCTTCTACACCAGACTTTACATTTTCGATAGTCGGGTTCGGCTTGATATCGGAATAAACCTCATATGCCTGATTGTTGGCGTCCAGCAGATCGGTAACCTTCTTGGTAACGCCAAACCTGACCAGATCCGGATCAGATGCGATGAACGCCTTGTTCAGGCCCTTGCCGCTGATAATGCCTGGAATTTCTTGAATTGCACCCTTTCCGTGATATGAAATGCCATTTAATACAAAACGATTTACAGACATTGATATAACCTCCTGCGTTATCTCTCATTCTGTATCGGAGAAAACCTCCGATACACTACAGGATGATCTCTTTGTCATCCTTATGTTGTTCCCGATAGTTTTTCGGAGAGACCTGATATTTTTCCCGGAACTGGCGATAGAAATAGCTGTTGTTCTCATATCCAACTGCTGCAATGATATCATTTACAGGAAGCTCTGTTCGCGTCAGCAGCAGAATCGCCTGCTGAAAGCGTTTCCGTTGAAGCAGTTCCTTAAAAGAAAACCCACTCTTCTTCTTTATCAAACGACTCATGCCGGACGGTGATTGGTTCAGCATCGCAGCAAGTTCAGAAAGTGATGCCGTTTTATAGTTCTGATGGATATAATCCAGCGTCGAACGTGTTAAAACCTCATCATAGTTGGTTTCCGAATTTTTATCCAGAGCCGTGACATATTTGAGCAGATATTGAAACAGCACGCCCATCAGAATCTGATTCATCTGGTCATCGTCCTGCTTGTGCGCAATGGAATAAATAATATTTTCCATCACATTTTCTATCTGTACAATTCCAGCTGTCTTAAAAAGAAGATACTGTCCCTCATGTACATCGTTACTCAGAACGCTAACCATAAAATCAGCAATGATATTATCCCGCCCCAGCATTTGAATCGCATAGTCAAAAAACTGTGGCAGAATCATGAGATTAATGCCGATATCGTCTTTTCCGGTCTCTTCGATGGAATGTGTCGTGTACTGATTGAGAAATAGAAGATCTCCCGGTTCCATACGCACAACCGTACCCTCAATGTGATGGATGATACAGCCCTTGCAGACATACAACACCTCAATATAATTATGACGATGCCTCGGAAAGGATACAAATCTGGTATGTGGACGTACAGCAATGGTCTTACCCTGCTCCAGCATTTTCTCTTTATCTACAACAAACTGTTTTTTGTTGGTATAAAGGTCCTTTTCAATACCATTTCCATCAAGAATACGTTGTTCTTCCTCTGTGATCTGTTCCATCATCTCAAGCAGTTCACGATTCATCTTCTATCATCCTTTTTATACATTTTTCTCGTACAGGAATTTTTCCGGCAGGATTACCTTGAAGTCCTTTGCCAATGCACGGAATTCATCCGGGTGAATGGTCTGCAGTTTATACGGCTGCATGGAACGGACTTTGACGAGAATTTCCGCAGACTTTTCGATGGTATGTGCCAGACCGAAGGTCAGGTCAAAGTCTTCACCGGAGCAGAACAAGCCATGATGTGCCCATATAGCTACATCGTACTGTTCCATCAGCTTGGAGGTTTCCACTGCGATATCCCGTCCGCCTGGAACCATCCACGGTACAACGCCGACGCCGGATGGGAATACAACCGGACACTCAGTGGCCATCTCCCACAGCTCACGGGTGAATGCCTCCGCGGTGAGCGGCAGTACGAAGGTCAGTGCAATCAGATTGGTCGCATGGCAGTGATAAATTACACGATGTGCGCCGTTTGTGACACGCTTCTTGACCTCATGGTTCATCAAGTGGCTCGGAAGCTCAGAGGTAGGCCGCCCTCCATTTACGAGTCCCCACAGGATTCGGTAATTCTCGCCCTTATCATCAATTTCGATTATAGCACTGGTGTCGGCAGGATCAAGAATGACATTCCGGAAGTACTTGCCAGAGCCGGTAACCATAAAATACTCTCTCGCCAGTTCTGGAACACTTGTGCCAATTGGCTGATACGGCTTGTCATAGGTGAAGAACGGCTCGGCCTCTTTCACTTCCTCCGGCTTCATGCGGTAGGTCAAGTTTCCTCCGTTGCGCTCATGCCAGCCTTGCTGCCAGCCATCATCTGCCATGCGGATAAATCCCTGAACAAATGCTAAATCTGTGATATTCATTTTATCATTCTCCTATCTACAACTCATCTCGTCACGATATCTACAGGCACATTGAAAATTTTCGCAACCTTCAAAATTGTATCAATATGTCTGCCAGCAGCTGCTGCCATATGGTGGGTCGGTCCTGCTTCGCTCCATCTGTTACAAAATTCTCTTGCCCCACAGCTGAAACGGGTTCTCATATTGGTATCGCCAAAGGTAAAGATCGGGCCTTCTTCATTTACGCCTTCTGCAACAACAAACTTAAAGTTTCCATCCTTATCCTGGGTAATTCCCAGATAGGTAACATCACCTGTTGGTGGATAGAACTGCGTCAAATAGCCGCCCCCGGTCTTTCCATGGAATACTGGAACAATCTTCATAGTCGGCTTCTTATAAGAAATATCAGCATCACCGGAGCCACTGTGTCCAATAATACAAATGTCTTCGTCGAAATCAATAGAATACATCTCAGACAGCTGGCCAGTACCTGCAATCGTCTTTAAGATACTCATGGCCATAGCAACCTTGATATCACCTTCTACAGCACATGCGGTTCCCTGTTTTATCAGCATGGAAAATGCAGGGATCAGCATACTATCAAGGACACCGGCCTTACCCTGTGCAAAGCCGTCATAATGGGAGGCTACAAAACCAAGCTGCTCATCCTTGCACCATTGCTCGAATGCAACGACATATTTTGCCATATCCCATACCTTTTCTACCGTGCCGCCGCCTTCGATTTCAAACGTATCTAGAATATCTTCTGCCTTTGCACGAATTGCAGCTTCATCGGTAATGTTATCCGCGATCGCCCACATTTTTTCCCAGTCAAACTGTTTCGTGTATACGAACATTCTATGATACAGGTTAGTTTCATCAATATACAGATCCATCATGCCGGGATAAGGTCTGCCAATCTGTGCCAGATTGGTATCTCGGAATCTTCTGCGAACTTGCGCCGCTTTGCACCAGTCTTCAATTTCAGCGGTAACAACAGGATCACCGCCTTCAACAACGCCAGTAATTACAGCATGTCTCTTATCTGCTCTCTCCAAGTCAGCTACCATCTCGCCAACGGCGCCGCAGGCATACAGCTCACCAAGCCACTTCGGAATATCGGTATTGGCATAATCCGGAGCCTTTAGCTTCTGAACATTCACTAGAACAACAGGAACATCCAGATCTCTCACTGCTGGGAGCATATTGTAGGATGTTGCATATGTAAGTAGCTGTAGAAATACGAGGTCAACATCTGCTGCACGGAACAGATCTCCAGCTGCCTGAGACTGCTCTTTGGTTGTGACCATACCGCCGTCTATGATTTGCACAGTATCTGGAATCGTCTTTTTAAAGGCATCATACTGTGCTTCAAACTCCGGCACCAATGACGGGAACTGCGGCAGATATGCTCCTAATGCGATGGAGAACACACCAACCTTTGCTTTTGTGTTTACTAACATCATGCTACCTCCTATTAATCAATTATTGAATTTCTTTTATATCAAAGCTGTTTTTGATTGCATTCCTTGCTTCCTGCAGGTTTTGAAATTCACCCGCATATATCATCTGAACCATCAGGTTTCCAAGCGCTGTTCCTTCAATCGGTCCGGCATAAACCGGAAGTCCGGTTGCCTTTGCTGTCATTTCGTTCAGATACATATCCTGACAGCCTCCGCCAACAATATTGATACTGGTATAGATCTTACCTGTCAGCCCAGACAGTTTCTCAATTGCGTCTGCATAGCACTTGGATAGGCTCAGATAAACACACTGCATTACTTCACCAACAGAATTTGGAATCGGTTGGCCCGTATCTGCACAGGCTTTTTTAATTTCTTCAATCATGCTGTTTGGAGACAAAAACCGGTCATCGTTTACATCAACAATGCTATAGAAATCCGATGCATTGCGTGCTGCTTCACTCAGTTCTCCAAAACCAATTTGTACCTTTGTCCTTTGTCTTGCTGCTCCTTTGCCTTCGACATAATCAACACCATTCAGTTCACGACGAATACTTTGGATCATCCAGAGCCCCATGATGTTTTTCAGATAACGGAAACGGTAGTCATAGCCGCCCTCATTGGTAAAATTCTGCAGCCGGCTTTCCTCTGTTGTAATCGGCTCCTTATTCTCCACGCCGAGTAAAGACCATGTGCCACTTGATAGATAGACTGCATTGTCATCCCGTGCCGGAACTGCCAAAAATGCAGATCCCGTATCGTGTGTTGCCGGAAGGATAACCTTGCAGTTAAATCCCACCGATTTCTGTACACTTTCCGTCAGGTCTCCGACAATGGTTCCTGGCATTTTCAGTGTCTTAAACATACCAGTCGGCAGTCCAAGCTGTTCGATCAGCTTCACATCCCACATTTTAGTATGTGCATTCACCAAATTGGTAGAACTTGCATTGGTGTACTCATTGACCATTTTCCCTGTTAATCGGAAATTCAGGTAATCCGGAATCATGAGAAAAATCTTCGCCCGTAACATCTCTTCCGGGTGATATTCCTTCTGCGCCATCAGCTGATATATGGTATTGAAAATCTGCTTTTGAATACCAGTCTTTGCGTATAGCTCTTTCGGCGAGATTATTTCCGATACTTTTTCATCCATACCATTGGTGCGTTTGTCACGATAAGCCACCGGGTGACAGCAAATCTGGTCACTCTCGTCCAACAGCACATAGTCCACAGCCCATGTATCAATCCCGATATAGGATGGAATTTTTCCTGCTTCTGCACAAACTTTTAGACCGCCCAAAATATTCAGGTACAATTCCTCCAAATTCCAGCAATCACAATCATTTTTGCGAATCTGAATGTTATCGAATCGATACATTTCCTCTAGAACTATTTTTCCATCCTCTATATGGCTAAGAATGTGTCGGCCAGAAGACGCACCAAGGTCAATTGCCAAATAATATGTCGGCATATTCTTCTCTCCCTTCTTTCAAATCCTATTCAGATTCGTTTTTGTTGAATTTATTATACCGACAGCCTGTTTCAGGTTTAAGGTCCGCAGTTGCAAAATAAAGTGTCTTTTCTTGCAGGACAAATTACGATATACGATCAGAATTCTTTTTTTGTAAAATACAAAAATACCCACAGATCGCTCTGTGGGCACGTTTGGAACTAAAAACAGGTCATAATATGCTGTTTTCAGAAATTTAATTCAAGGAAATTACATAAGGGAATGTAACGCGGAAAGACCGGAGTTGCACGAGACATATATCCCGGACTCCGGCCTTTAACCACGTTATAATATGAGAATTTGTACAACCAATTCTATCAATTGGGATTTCAAAATCCATTTTAAGCGAAACGTCCGCATACGCTGCAGCTGCGCATAACACTTCCCCGAAGCGTTCCGCCGCAAAACTGGCACCTTCCCTCCATACACCATATTGTCGGACACTCCCATTCCAGTACAGTCTGTTGCGTGATTCCAAGATAATCTCTCAACTCGGCTGGACGCACAAACCGTTTTTCTTCGCTGTCCTCCACTTCTCCCCAAATGGATACTTTCTGTAGAGCAGTACAGTCGGCAAATAAATTTTTGCTTAAAATGCGAATGCAGTTTGCTTTTATCGTGACAGCTTTGAGTGTTATACAGCCACAAAAAGCCCCGGCATGGATCTGCGTAATTTCAGAGGGAAGAACAATTTCGTTATCTTCTCCATCATACTTTATCAATGTTTCTTTTTGCGTATGAAGACCTGCTTGTTTCATTGCTACCTCCGTAAAACGTTATATTTAAATTATTATACCATGTAAAATACAATTTGTATATTGTGGCGTCCTTGTTTGTAGCGGAGGAAATTATGGATATATTGCCCATTTTATAAGAGCAAGACACGAACAAAATACAAACAGATACTTCAAAACCTTCCCAGTATTTTGTCCTAAGTGCAAACAGGAACGTTTGATAGATGCCCACAAAATGAATATAAGATTATCAGTAGTGCCAGACGCTAATACACAGAGCCGATAATTTGTGAGAATTTTGAACTGCTCCCTGTCAAGTAGACAGTGGAAAAAATAAAAATACTGCCAATCATATTTTTGTGGTTGGCAGTATTCTTATGCTGCACACGCCAAATATTTTCTGTATTCTATCGGTGTCATACATTTTAGGCGCTTTTGATAACGGTGATTATTATAGTATTCTATGTAATCACATACTGCTTCTTTTAACTCATCATAGGTATGAAATTTTTTGAGATAATACATTTCTGATTTCAGCATCCCCCAGAACGCTTCCATTGGACCATTGTCAATGCATCGAGATACTCTTGACATGCTTTGCCTCATTCCTGCTTCCTCAAGTTTTTTTCGGAAAGATTTTGAGGTATACTGATATCCCCGGTCACTATGAAACAGAGGCTTTACATCTGGATGTTTCTGACGGGCTATATCAAAGGTTTCAAAAACAAGGGCATTATTATTTGAATTCCCAATCACAAAGGAAACGATGCTTTTGTCTGCTAAATCTATAATGGCACTCAGGTATGCTTTCCCGCTGATCCCATATTTCATTTCAGTTACGTCTGTCAGCCATTTTTCTCCGAAATGGTTCGCATGAAATTCCCGGTTAAGAATGTTTTCTGCTGTAATCTCTGGTGTTGATTTTATATAGTTTTTTCTTCTGCGCCTGCATGCCGATTTTAACTGCAAAATCCTCATAAGACGCAGAATCCTTTTTTCATTGATATGGAAATCATTCTCCCGGTTTAATTTTATTGTCATCTGCCTGTATCCCAGAATTCCATTCTTTTCCTCATAGGCATCTTTGATGAGAGTACACAATTCCTGATTGAATTTTTCGTTTGCGCTGGTTCTGCGGTTCAGCCATTTATAAGCAGAGCGTGGAATCCCTGCAAATTTGCAGAGCTGGGATATAGAACATTTCTGTTCGTCATGTATTTCCTGTATTGCCAGATAGATTGTCTCATTCTGTACCTGGCTTAGAACCGCCTCCTTTCGATTTCGTCGAGTTTTTTTAAGAATGCAATCTCCAGTTCCGCTTTCCGCTTTTCAGCCTGAAGAAGCCTGTTTTCCGCACGCAGCTTTTCCAACTCAGACATTTCACTCTCTGTTTTCCTTTTTCCCCTCCTATCAACAAGGCCTTCAACGCCGTCTGATTGATATTTTTTTGTCCATTGATAAATCTGCTGATAAGATACCTGGTATTTTTCTGAGGTCTGTGCATAATTCATTTCATGTTCAATGCAGTATTTTACAATTTCTACCCGTTCTTCATATGTAGTTTTTCTTCCTTTGGTCATGGTACCGATCCCTCCTGTTCCAGAAGCTTTTAGATTCTCATGACCATTATACTTCATAATCCAGTTCCGCAACTGTTTATCTGAACGGATTCCATATTTTTTCTGAATTTCTCGCAATGTCCCTTTACCAGAAAGATAATCGCAGACAGCGTTATGTTTTGTTTCCGCAGAATAGGCACTGAGCTTTTGAGTAGAAATGACGTCAAATCTTTTGATCGCCATTGCCATTACATAGACAACGCCCTCAAGCCCGCCGATACAGGCAGAATTGAAGGTTACGCTGTCATTCCGTATTGTGATTGCCGGATTTCTCAAATGAGCAAAAAGCTCCTTTCGGACTACCTGGTAGCCTTCATAAGAGAAAGTGCGTCTGAGTTCCAGTCAGGTTCTCCACTGTCCCTATGATTATGAAAAGGCGAAGCTGGTGGTCCGGGAAATGACAGACCTGCTTGTGTTGGATCTGGTCGATAAGGGACTTGTTACCAATCAGGTAGTACTGACCATCGGTTATGACATTGAAAATGTGTCCGGCAGACGCTATCATGGCCCCGTTACTACGGACCACTACGCAAGGAAAGTACCTAAGCACGCACATGGGACAGGAAATCTTAACAAATACAGCAGTTCCACACGGGAAATCATCGACTGCATGATGGAGTTATATGACCGTATTGTAGATAAAAGCCTTCTGGTCCGGCGTATCACCATCTGTGCCAACCATGTAATCCCTGAAGACATTGCGACTATAGAGAAAGATTTTGAACGGCTTGACCTTTTACAGATTATGCTGCTGCCGAAGAGAAACAAAAGCAGGAACGGGCTGCGCTTGAAAAAGAGAGGAAGCTGCACTGAGCATTAAAAAGAAATTTGGCAAGAACGCCATCCTAAAGGAAATGAACCTGCAGGAAGGCGCCACTTCCAGGAACTGGAATTCCCAAGTCGGCGGGCATCGGGCTGGCGAGGATGATATGCCTGAGACAAACAAGAAATAAAACGGATATTCATGAGCAGAAACACGGATAAAGCCCCACACCGTTATGATGATATGCTGGATCTGCCGCATCACCAGTCATCCACAAGGCCTCATATGAGCATGTCGAACCATGCCGCACAGTTCAGCCCATTTGCGGCATTGACCGGGTACGATAATGAGATCCGGAAAACAGCCAGACTGACTGATGAAAAAATAGAACTTGCAGACGCGGTAATTGTGTTGCTGATGCTGCTCCACTGGCTTGCGGTGCTGGATTTTACCGAATCCCAGGAACTGTCCACGGCAGATTTTACCGCGTTCGCCGCCTTGGACACATTGGTCTGGATGGCACTCCAGTCCGTATCCAGGTTGCCGGTAACTGCTGACCACGCTTTCTTTGCGGAAGCCTCTACGCCGTTCCACACGGAATCCAGCGCACTTTTCATCCCGGATGCCGAAGTAGTCACAGCAGACTGGATGCCTTGCCAAGAGGCGGAGACGTTGCTCCGAATGTTGGCCCACGCCAGGGACGCCGCTTGGGAAACGCTGCTCCAGACTGTTGATAGGCTGGAATTCATACCGGTTGCGGATGTCCCAACTGTCTGCACCACAGCCTGTACCTTCTGCGCCACAGTAGACCGGATACTCTCCCACGCGGCCGCCGTAGAGGTTTTCAGCCCACTCCACGCCCCGTCCAGCGCCGTGGTGATACCGGAGGATGCGGAAGTGACTGTGTTTGTAATGGCACTCCAGCTCTGGGTAAAAGCCGTCTGAACACCTTGCATAGAATTGGTAATGGCGTTAGAAAGGCTTTCCGCCAGACCGTTGGCCGCCTCGGTCACCACGGAGATATTTCCGGTGATGCCCTCCGCCAGACCGTTCATAAAGTCCGGCATCCAGCTTTCAAAGTCAGTCAGAGGTCCTTCGTCTGGCACGGAGAAGTGAAGCACGGACCGGATTTTGTCCGCAACGCTGGTCACAGAACTGATACAGGATTTGATGCCGTTAACAATACCGTTGATGATGTCGGCACCCCAGTTGAATGCGGAGGAAGCCAGACCCTTTATATAGGAAACAGCGGAGTTAAACCCAGTCTGGATGGTGGATCTAATCCCGCTGATTTTACTGGAAACGGCACTTTTCACGCTGTCCCACATGGAGGAAACATTGGATTTAATCCCGTTCATCGCTGTGGAAACTGCGCTTTTTGCGCTGTTAAAGCCGCTGGTCACAACAGATTTGATCCCGTTTACCACTGTTGAAACAGCCGTTTTGATGCTGTTCCAGATGAAAGAAACCGTGCTCTGGATTCCGGCCATTACAGAGGAAATCTGTGTTTTGATAGCGTTCCATGCTGTGGTCACTGTGGTCTGGATAGCGGTCAGTACCGCGGAGATCGCAGTGCTGATGGCGCCCCATGCCACCGCCAGAGCCGTCTGCAAAGCTGTCATTACAGTCGTAACCGTCGTACTGATGGCGTTCCATGCCGTGGACACAGCGGTCTGGATGGCGGTCAAAACTGTACTTATTGCTGTGGATATGGCCGTCCACACCGTCTGCATGGTCGTCTGGATGCTCTGCAGAAGCGGCGTCAGGAAAGCAACGATGGCATTCCAGATTTCAGAGACTTTCGTCTGGATCGCAGTTAGCGCATTGCCGACCAGTATCTGGATCGCCTGCCAGATGGTTTCAAACAGATACCGGAATGCCTCCAGCAACGGCGAAATCGTGCTGTAGATTGCATTCCATACTATGGTGATTGTCGTCTGGATTGCTGTCATAACGGTAGAGATCGCCGTGCTGATCGCATTCCATACCGTGCTTACAGTCGTCTGGATTGTATTTAAAACAGTAGAGACCACCGTGGAAATGGCTGTCCATACCGTGGAAATGGTGCTCTGGATTGTACCCATCACGGAGGTTACCGCCCCGCTGATGGCGCTCCAAACGGTTGAGAACGTGGTCTGAATGGCAGTCAATATCGTGGTAAAAAAGCCGCTGACCACAGTCCACACAGTCGTCGCAACGCTCTGGATACCATTTAACACAGAACTAAAGAAACTGCTGATGCCGTTCCAGACTCCCTCGAAGAAGGTTTTGATACTGCTCCACACACTATTCCAATCCGTACCGAACCAGCCGAGGAATACGTCCACGCCCCCCTTTAACGTATCAAGCACTGTAGACAGTGTGCTTTTAATGAATTCCCATGCGCCGGAGAATATTTGCTTCACGCCATCCCACGCGCCCTGCCAATCGCCGGTAAATACGCCGATAAACACAGAGAGCAGCCCGGACAGAGTGTTTAAGACCACACTCAGCACGTTTGAGATAACCTGGAACGCCCCTTCAAAAACAGGGACCAGCACGGAGCAGAAGCCATTCCATACCGCCTTCAGCACATCCGTGACAGACTGGAAGTCAAAGCCCAGCGAATTCAGCTTGTCTGTGATTTCCTGGGCAAAGGATGCGAACGTCTCCTTGATGCCGTTCCATATCTCCGTGATAGCAGTTCGGAATTCCTCGTTGGTGTTCCACAGCGTCATAAACGCCGCTACCAGCGTCCCGATGACTGCCACTGCCGCTACTACCGGCGCCGATATCCCGCCGAGCGCCGCGCCAAGTTTCCCTAATAATCCGGATGCACTTCCCACCTTTGTGCCAACCGCCGCTATCTTTGTACCTAGAGACGCAAATGCTTTCATGGTGGTCCCGGTCACTGTGATGATCTTTCCGAGGATGATAAGCGCCGGCCCCAATGCAGCCACAAACAGCCCGATCTGGATAATGGTCTGCCTTGTCCCCTCATCCATGCTATTAAGTTTATCTACGAAAGCCTGCACCTTCTCCACCACAGACTTGACCATCGGCAATAGGGCTTCACCAAAAGAAATAGCCAGCCCTTCTATGGCTGACTTTAAAATGGTGATCTGTCCGTTTAGGTTGTTAAACTGGGTATCCGCCATCTGTTGTGCCGCGCCACCACTGTTGGTAATGGACTGCTGGAGATCATCCCAGGTGTCTCCGGTGTTGGCAAGCAGGGCGTTTACAGAGGCAAGGTCGGTCTTATTAAAGATGGTGGAGATGATGTTGTCCTTCTCCGCCGAGGTCATCCCGTCGAGACTGGTATTTAAATCGCCCAGGATTTCGTTCAGGGAGCGCATGTTCCCCTCGGAATCGTATACCTGTATCCCAAGGTCCTCCATACAACTTGCCGCCGTATCCGTAGGCGACTGGAGTGACAGGATCACGTTGCGCAGATGGGTGCCTCCCTCCGCCCCTTTGATGCCGTTGTTTGCCAAGATGCCAAGGGCTGTGTTCAGTTCCGCCGTACCGCCTTTAATAGATTTCGCTGTAGCGCCGATTTTCAGGATGCCTTCGCCCAGCTGTGCAACAGAAGTATTGGTAGAAGACGCCGTTTTCGCCATTTAGTCTACCATCTTATCCGCCTCATCGGTTTCCATACCGAGGGCGGACATGGCGTCCGTTACCATATCCGATGCGGAGGCAAGGTCGATACTGCCCGCCGCCGCAAGGTTCAGGACAGTCGGGAGTGTATCCGCCATCTGCTGTGTGTCATAGCCCGCCAACGCAAGGTAATTTAATGCCTCGGCGCACTCAGACGCAGAGAACGCTGTGGTGGCGCCCATCTCCTTGGCAAGGTCAGACAGGGCGTCCATCGTGTTTACCGTCTCGCCGTTCAGCTCGGACATATCATCCGATGTGATGCCCATCGTGGCCTGCACCTGGCTCATGGCGGACTCGAAAGATGCCGCAGTTGTTACAGCAGCTGTTCCAAGGGCCGTCACGGCGGCAGAAGCCACGGACACCTTCTTGCCCACATTGGTAATGGAAGTGCCGGCCTTTTCCAGCTTATCCCCGACTTCGGAAATCTTAAGAAGGGCAGTGTTACATTTCGCCGCCTGGGATTCCAGCGACTTTAAGGCTTCCTCCGTCGCAACGATCTCACGCTGGAGGGCATCATACTGCTCCTGCGTGATCTCTCCCTTCTGAAGCTGCTCGTTTGCCTGTTCCGCAGCGGTCTTTAAGGTTGTGAGTTTTTCCTTTGTCGCTTCAATCTCCTGCGTCAGCAGTTTCTGCTTCTGGGTAAGGAGCTGCACATTGGTCGGGTCGAGCTTTAAGAGTTTCTCCATATCCTTTAGCTGCGTCTGGGTGGATTTGATATTGGAATTGACATCTTTTAACGCAGACGAGAGTTTTGTGGTATCGCCGCCAATCTCGACGGTAATGCCGGCGATTCGTGAAGCCATGTCCTGAGCACCTCCTTCCCCACATGAACAAAAATATCAAAAAGCAAACAAAACAAAATCCCGGATTCCTCCGGGATCAAACGATTTCTTAAACTATACTTCCAGATTGGCCCATAGGTGGCACGTAAAAAACACCTTCTGTACTGAATTTTTTTGCCAAAGCAGCATATAATATTTAAGGAACTATTTGTTCAGACCGGCGCAAGGGGCTTGACTTTTGCACTTTTTTCTGCTACAATACGTTCCAGTGATCAGGTTTCAGATACTCGCGAGGACTGAGACCGGGGGAGGACCTGAGGGCCCTCCTTTTTTATTTGAGTCACGAATAACTTTATGAGCGTGATAAAATGTCGAAACCTTTTCTTACATACGAACAGCAAATTCAAAAGCTGACCGTAGATAAAAAACTAATAATTAATGATACTGCCTCGGCAAAGGCAGCCTTGGAAAATATCGGCTATTTTTCTCTCATTGGAGGCTATAAAACTCCTTTTATTAACCCAATGACCAGAATTTATGAACATACCGCATTTGAAGATATTTTTGCACTCTATACGTTTGACCGAGGTTTAAGAGAACTGACTTTCAAATATCTGTGCGAAATTGAGCAGAAAATACGTCAGCTGATTTCTTACAGTTTTTGCAGCCAGCACGGAGAACAACAAGTTTTTTATTTAACCTCTTCCTGTTATAACCTTACCAAAAAGAATACAAGAGATATCACGAAGCTCATTTCAATTCTGGACTACCATGCGAATAAGAACACTGAACATGCGTATTTGGTTCATCAGCGTAAAGTATACAATAATGTACCTCTATGGGTTGTGATAAATGCACTTACATTTGGACAAAGTTCTAAATTCTATAGCTTATTGCCATATAACATGCAGAGCGATATTAGCAAATCCTATGACCATATAAACGAAAAGAATTTAGAACGTTATCTAAAAAACCTAACTCTTTTCCGCAATGTATGCGCCCACAATGAACGCCTTTATAATTTCCGTCTGCAGGTAGATTTTCCTGATACAATTCTCCACTTGAAAATGGGAATTCCTAAAGTCGGAATACAATATACACAAGGGAAACGGGACTATTTTGGCCTTGTTATCGCTTTCCGCTATCTTTTATCTAAAGAAAGCTTCAAGGATTATAAAAAATCATTAACCCGCTTAATTAATTCGTACTGTAAAACCAGTACTCGTATTTCAAAAAGTAAGCTTCTAGACACAATGGGATTCCCTGAAAACTGGGAAAACATCACCCGATATAAACTGTAACAGCACGTTGCCCCGCCCAACCAAATGAAAAAGCTGGGTGGGGATTTTTCATGCCGTCAGAAAACGTCAAAGTCGTGCTGAGAAGCGAGATCTTTGTATGGGTAAGAATCGTTCATGCTTTCTGTGAACAGGTCGTTGACCAAACCGATAGTGAGCAGATCGAGGTCTCGGATACTGATGCCTAACTGGACACACCGAAGCAGGAACAGCGGCGTTGTCATTTCACGCTCACTTTTGCGAGGTTTTTTTTCGCATCCACCTGCGTCTGCACGTTCAGCCCCCAAAGGTCGATCAGTTCAGGAAGAATCTGATAAATACTGAAGGTGTTCAACTGCTCCAGCCACTCGTCCGGCTCAGACGGTACTCCCTTGGGGTCCGCGTGTTTCGCCATAATATAAGCGATATTTTCAAAGAGCTCCAGACTGAATAGGTCGAGGCTGGATTCGTCCTCGTCGTTGTCACCCACACTCTTTTCCAACTGTCTCAAGTCCTTATAAATATCTCTGCCAAATTTCAGCCGGTACATTCTCGGAACCGCCGCACTCGCACGGAACTCCACTTCCTGCCCGTCGATCTCAATCTTTTTTGTCACTGCCATGATAAAATCCTCCATTTCATGTAAGGACAGGGTGCTGTCCCTGCCCTGCGTTTCTGTCCCTTATTCCTCAGTATCAATGCTGACCAGCGAATTGCCGCCCGTCACAGTCGGGAGCTTCCCGTCCCATTTCTGAATCTTTTGGTATTCGATCAGCTCCTCAGACAGGCTTTCCGCAATCTTACGGTTCGCCTCCGCCTGCGCATCTGCCGTGATGGCCGCCTTCTCTGCTTCCGCTTCTGCGTTAGTGATCGCCACCCGCTTATCCGCTTCCGCCTTCGCAATCGCAGCGGCGTTCTCAATCTCCTGCTGCTGGGCCTTCTGCTGGGCGATAGACCTCTGCTGGATCGCCTCGTTGTAGGCGTTCTCAAAGTCCATGTCATTGATGGTTACCTTATTGATATACACCGTTTCCTCGCCGTACTTCTGCTCAAGCGATGTGTTCAGCTTTTCCTGCACGAGAGGCTCGATCTTTGCACGGTTGGTGACTTACTCCGGTCCCAGCTCCACCATTGCCGATTTGACTGCAGAGGACACCAGGCTGTCCGTGACCAGATTTTTGGTATCAGACACATTGGCATAGATCCATACGGAACGCTCCGGCATGATCTGGTATGTGACCGTGATATCTGCAGCGTACACCGGGGTCTTATCCAATGCCTCGCCCCAGACCTGCGCTTCCACCGTCTTATCCTGCTGTTTGTTGTTTACTTTATGGATGCTCTCCACAAAGGGGACCGTAAAGATCAGCCTTCCGCTGGGGATGGTCTCCTCCTGAACCTGACCGAAGGAAGTCTTCACGCCGGTATACCCGGTGGGGATGATCGTCATTGAAGTGATCAGTACGATCACCAGAAGAAGAATTGCGGGAATCATCAATACTCGTTTTTTCATGGTTTTATATACTCCTTTTCTTATAATGTAGGGAGACAGGGTATCAGCCCCGTCTCCTGTGTCTGGTTATCGGTTTCATCAGCCGTTGGGATTTTCCGCCCCTCATCAGAGGTACCGGGGTCCACGGCACTCTGCTGCGGTTCATACACAGCGTCGTACCAGGAGTTATAGACCTCATCACTGGTGTTGGCGCTGGTCTTCGCCTTGACGTAGCCGTTGGCGAGGGCAGAAGCCGTCAGGGACAGCGTCTCAGTCTTGACTTCCTTTTCGTCCTCCTTCGTATCGCCCTCCATTGCCGGACGGGACGCTGAACAGCAGTAAAGCACATGGCGGATAGCGTTCACGTCGCCTGTAAACTCAAAGAGCAGGGCGAACCGTTCAAACTCCACATCGGCGTTCTCCGCCAGTACCCCATTGGCATCCTCCTCTTCATGGAGGATATCCTTCAGGAAGCTCTCCGGGATCAGCGCCAGTTCCAGGTCGCCCTCGTAGCCAGAGTTATTGTTGATCACATAGTAGACTACATCATCCGCATAGAAATTCTCATTTTCGCCGCTGGGATCGATGGACAGCGACACAGCGCCGGGCAGTCTTACCGGCTTTCCGTAGGTTACATTGACGTCATCGTCAAAGGCCGCCTTTGCGTAATGGCAGTTTTTAAGACCAAATTTGACCTTGTTGGATTTGTTAGGCATAGTCAGTTATCTCCTTTCCAAAAAATAATGGCCGCCTGGAATCAGACGGTCATCTCATATAAAACTTCATACATCTTCTCATCCTCAATCCACACTTCGGATTTGTGGTAGAAGATTTCATGCTCCTTTAGTACAGTCTCCACCCTTGCCTCCAATTCCGGGTCTTTGAGGTCTGTATATACCTCAATGTCCAGATTATTAAAGGTGTGGTAGACGGTATCATCCGCCCCAAACTCCACCTCTTCCGGGTAAAGAAAGCAGATAAACGGCGGGTCCGGGCTTTCCCCCTCGGCAAAATGGTCATAGGCGTATGGGATGCCTATCGCTTCCATCAGTGCGAGTACATCATCGTGTGTCATATATCCTCCTGTCCCGCTGGATTAATCGCTCAGCGCCTTTTCAATCAGCTGCTGTAAAAGTTCCATCCCTGCTTCCTCTGCAGGCGCAATATGGGGCTTTGCCGCTACCCGTCCGCCGCCCCGCTTGGCGTGGCCTTTCTCCAGCAGATGGGCCAGCATATACCGGGTCGGGGAACACACGGTCTGCACCAGTTTCTGGCTGTTCTCCTCCGTGGTCTTCGCCACCCAGCTTTTTGCGTACTTTCCCGTCCGCACAGGCGCATTTTCGGATATCTGTTCCTTGACCGTCCTCGCGGATTTCCTGACGGCGGATTTCATCTCCGTGGCGGCAAGGTTCGCATATTCCTGCAGTCCCTTATTGATGGCGTCCGCCATCTCATCAATGCTGTAAGTCTTGCTCACTGGCGCACCTCCCTCCGGCAAAGGAGTTTGATCTCCTTGCGCTGATAGTTCATCATGTCAACAGAAGCGATATTATAGATATCTCCGTGGAAGCGGACTCGGAAGCCGGTGGATGTGATATTTTTCAATTCCGAGCAGTACCGCACGTTAAACGTAACCGTCCGTTCTTCCGTCGTTATCTCCCCGGCTTTCTCCTCCGCCTCATAGGTTGAGGCATAAGTGAAGCAGGAGAAATACTCCTCCCACTGGTTCACATGGTTGCCCACCTTATCGACCACAGTGGTGTTTTTCTCAATGGTAATGCGCTCATTCATCCTTGCGATCTCCATCTTAGAAATTCACCCCTTCCCGCACAGCGAACAGCAGGCTCCGGAGCGTCAGGGTCAGCGCATGATGGTCTGCTTCTTCCCGGTGCTCATAGAGATAGCCGAGGGCGTACAGCACCGCCACACGCATGACGCTGCGGAGCTTTTCCAGTTCTTCCTCTGTGTAGAGGTCCGTATCAGTCGGCAGGATGTTCCTTTCCTCGTCACAGGCCAGCGCGTCAATGGCTTTCCATTGTTCAGCGGTCAGCCTTGCCACATCCACGCACAGCTGCTCGGCGGAAGCAAGGAGGATGCCGACCAGGACATCCTCATCACCGCTGTCCACCCGGAGATAGGTCTTTGCCTCATAAAGCGGTATCAAAGCCATGATCGGCACCTCCCTCCGTTTTTTAAGCGCCAGCCTTCATCTGAAGGACCTGCACCGCCTCCGGCAGGATCAGCTTGCCGTCCACACGCTGGGTGGTCAGGAAGCCGACCTGATCAGTGCGAGCATATAGCTCGTTCAGACGGCGGAAGGTGCGGCTCTGGCGATCAGCAACCCAGTAATAGCTGTAGTCACCGAACACCAGCGCTTTGTTGCCCGCCGCAAGCGCCGGCATGAAGCTGCTGGTACGGATAGGCTTATTCAGGATGGTGTCCGGCTTGCCCACATCCAGACCCGGCTTCCAGATATAGTTGCCGTTGTTGTCCTTTAAGAGCATCAGCTGCAAAAGCAGCGCCTCATTACACAGGAAGGACGCCTTCTTGCGGTACGGGGATTTCAGGCTGTAATACAGCTTGAACACCTCATCAAAGGTTACAGCCGTGGCAGACGCGGCGGTCACACCGAATTTCCACCTATGGAGAGGATCACGAATCTACTGCGTATATCTACAACAATATAGGCGCAGTGTATTCCGAAACCGATCATCCGGAAAAGGCCATCCCAGAACATGAACATGCGCTGAAAATCCACAAGACCGCCTATCCCGACCGGCTCAACCTTGACCTGGCCCTCACTCATGCGGACTTGGCAGACGTATATCTGAGGGAGGGTGACTGTGATCAAGCAATGGAGCATTTGAATGAGGCGTTCACAATCTACAATCAAATGCTGCCTGAAAATGCCCACCAGCTTATGTACCCTTACTCCACTCTCGCCAACGTCCTTACAGCCCTGGGAGATTACGAAAATGCCATCACCAACTACTCCCACGTCATGTGGCTTATGCTGCAAAACGGATACACGGAGTCTTCCGATGCCTTCTTTCATGCATCCCGCCAGAGCAGCGCCGTTGCCGGTTGTCTCATTCTATTCAATTCATTTCTTACTCTTTTATTTCCTATATTTCCTACGTCCCTATATCCTTATATCCCATACCGTGCCTTTCGAGGCATTGCCCCAGCGAGGCAGAGAAACAAATAAAAGACCTGTTCCGTATAAGACTAATGACACTAATGAACATTCCGTTTTTGATGCGGATGATATGAAAATGAATAATATCCTCGGCAAAAAAATCACGCAGGCCAGAAAGCAGAAAAAAATCAGCCAGCGGGATCTGGCGACTATATTCAAGGATTATAATATAATTGTCAGCTCAGGCGCCATTAGTAAATGGGAAAAAGGAGATGCGCTTCCAAATCCTTATCAGCTGCTTGCCCTGTGTCAGATTCTTGATATTAGGGCGTATCTGAAAAGTGTAGTTCATTCGTCATTTTAACAAAATAGCAATAGC
>JAJPXP010000025.1 GCA_021205365.1 Clostridia bacterium | reverse complement strand
GGTATACGATACTGTTTTCTGTCAACGCACCTGTTTCCAGCGCGCAGTCACACAGGGCGCATAAAACGGATGGCAAATCAATCGGATCATCGATGTCACCAGGATCTTCATAGCTGTCGATACACAGCACGTCTAACAGCTGATTGACTGCCCAAGCTTTGTCATCTGATGAAATCATGCCAGTGCGCACACCGTAGGAAACCAGCTTTTTTATGTTACGATAGTCCAGCATTCGTACACCTCTCAGTCTGCAAAGCCGTTCGGATGATGCTTATGCCAGTTCCACGCTGTTGCAATGATCTCTTCCAGATCCGCATGCTGCGGATTCCAGCCGAGTACGTCACGGGCCTTTTTACTGGAGGCAATCAGCTGTGCCGGATCACCTGCACGGCGCGGAGTGGTCTTTGCCGGAATCGGATGACCAGTCACCTTGCGTGCGGTGTCGATAACTTCCTTAACCGTAAAGCCAACGCCATTGCCCAGATTAAAGATGTTATTTTCGCCACCATTCATCAGGTAATCCATGGCAAGGATATGTGCCTGAGCCAGATCGGTCACGTGGATGTAGTCACGGATACAGGTGCCATCCTTTGTATCATAATCATCGCCAAAGATGGAGATACATTCGCGCTTGCCATTCGGAACCTGCAGAATCAGCGGAATCAGATGGGATTCCGGATGATGCGCTTCGCCGATGCTGCCGGAAACGTGCGCACCACAGGCATTGAAGTAACGCAGGGATACGAAGCGCAGACCGTGTGCTGCGCTTGTCCACTTGAACATCTTCTCCATAGACAGCTTTGTCTCACCATAGCAGTTGGTTGGATCGGTACGGTCGGTTTCCAAAATCGGGACGCGCTCCGGCTCGCCATACGTTGCGGCAGTCGAGGAAAATACAATCTTGTCAATGCCGTGTGCTACCATGGATTCGAGCAGAACCTTGGTGCCGCACAGATTGTTGTCATAATATTTCAATGGGTTCGTCATGGATTCGCCAACCAAGGAATTGGCTGCGAAATGGATGACGCCTTCAATCGTTTCGTTGTCAAATACAGAATCGACAAATGCGCGGTCACGGATATCACCCTGATAGAACTTTGCCTTCGGGTGGACTGCTTCGATGTGTCCGGTTTCCAGATTGTCCGCAATGACGACATCGCGTCCCGCGTCAATCAGTTCATATACAGTATGCGAGCCAATGTAGCCTGCACCGCCGAGTACCAGAATAGCCATATTCATTTCCTCCTTTTAAGACATCAGCACCACACCGCCAGCCGGACGGATGGTGAGCACATGACACATATCTTTTCCTAAGATTGCTTCGATGGTAGTTTTGAAATAGGAAAGCAAATCATTGGGGACAAATGCCTGAATCGTTCCTGCAAAGCCCCCGCCATGTACACGAACAGCACCGCAGTCACCCAAAATGTTTTCTGCCAGAGCAAGAGCAATGGACATATCCTGCTTTTCCGGATTAACGCCAGTATAGACGTTTTGCAGATACATGGCAGAAGAACGTCCGGAACGACGAACCAGCTGACGGAATCTCTCGAAATTGCCGCGCTCCAGTGCGTCCCTTTCATCAGCTGCCCGGCGGTTTTCTGTGAAGAAATGCATGGCACGTAATACGGCGCGATCCCCGAGCTGTCTGCGGAGAGAAGGAATGGAACGCAGAAATTCCGCTTCTTCTACCTCACTCAGAACTTCTTTACCAAATGCAGCGGCAACCTCACCCATTTCACGCGGAATCGCAGCATATTCGCTGGTCAGTTCTGCATGATCACCGCCGGTATCAATGATGCATAGTGCATGCTCGCTCGCATGCATGTCATACGCAATGCGGTGCACAACCGGATTTGTTTCCTGCTTGAAATCGATGGCAATGATACCGCCGACAGAGGAGGCCATCTGATCCATCAGGCCACATGGCTTGCCGAAGTATATTTTTTCCGCGTATTGGCCGATTTTTGCAATGTCCACTGCCGTCAATTGGTTGTTACAGAAAAAATGGTTCATCATCACGCCTATTATGGTTTCATAGGCAGCAGAGGATGACAGCCCTGAGCCACTGAGCACATTGCTGGTCATGTATGCGTCAAAGCCCTGGATTTCAAAACCACGCTTATGTGCGGCGGCAGCAACACCGCGGATGAGGGCGGCGGTGCGGTTGATTTCCTCCGGATGTGGGGTCAGGTCGGACAGATCGATCTCATCGGGAGGATACCCCTCAGACTGGATCCGGACAACCATGCTGTCGTTGGGGGATGCACAGGAGACAATATCTAAATTTACGCTTGCTGCCAGTACATTACCGCGCTGGTGATCCGTGTGGTTGCCTCCCAGCTCGGTGCGTCCGGGAGCGCTGAACAGTGCAATCATATCTACTCGTCCAAATGTTGTGCGGAATCCATCGAGCACATGCAATAGGCGGCTGCGGTAGCCATTCAACTGTTCACTGCCGCTGCTGCATCCGTAGATATCGCAGATGGCTGCATCCATACAGCCCGTGCGAAGGGAAAGCTCAGCTTGATTGAAAGGAATCAAAACAATTCACCTCATTTTGAGTTAATAGATTTTATTAGGAAATTGTGTTAAAATGATGTTATCCATTTGACATAGGGGGAACACCATGGAAAATTCTTATGTATTGACGATAGAAGACAAAGAAAAGCAGTTTCATGAGCTCCGTTTATGCTTTTGTGGTCATTCTATCTGCCAGCCTGAACACAGCTTTGGGCCGTCTGTACGCCCCGTCTATATTCTCCATTATATCCTGGAAGGGAAAGGGCAGTATCATCTGGACGGCCGTACCTATACCTTGGGGCCAGAACAGGGGTTTTTGATCGAACCCAATGTCATGACATCGTATGAAGCAGACCATGCAGAACCGTGGACATACCTGTGGATCGGATTCGAAGGAAGCTGCGCCCAGAAATTGCTCGGACAAATGGGGCTGTCCCACCGCACGCCTACCTTTTCAGCGAGTTGCGGCGCACAGCTGATTGCCATTGTCAAGAATATGATGGAAAGTGAATGCAAGGGGCTTGAGCATGAGCTGTACATACAGGCACAAGTATACCAATTCTTTGCCTGCTTATCCCATGATCTGTCTGACCGTGCTAACGTATTCCAGCAGGAGAAGCAGAACTATTACGTGCGTGCTGCGACGGAATTTATCCAGGAAAACTATGCGGATGACATAAAAGTGCAGGACATTGCTGACTACGTGGGAATTAGCCGCAACTACCTGTCGACATTGTTCCAAAATATCCTACAGGTATCCCCGAACGCATACTTAGCGAATTTCCGTCTGACCCGTGCAAAGGAACAGCTGACGATTACGGATTTATCGATCAGCACGATTGCCGACATGTGCGGATACCATGATCCGCTGGTGTTTTCCAAAGCGTTCAAACTGAAAATAGGCATGACACCGACACAGTATCGCAAAACAGACCGGGAAAAACAGCGCATGAGCATAAAACAACTGCGCCAAAAAAAGGATTTGTGATTGTGAGAGACCGGCACAGGAAACTGTGCCGGTTTCTATATGTAGAGAAGAGGGTAAAAAGAGTTGGACAAATTTATTGTGCGCGGAGTACAAAGATACAGGAATCGAAATCCTTACTGATGTGCTCCACACTTGCATCCGGCTCACCGGACGCGCCGTCTGTTGTAAGCAGGCCTACGTTCATCAGTTCATCACCATAATGGCTGGTGACTGGGTTCTCGCGGTAACCGGTCACGCTGTAGCACAGATTGGGATCCAGGCCGCACAGCTTGACGCGGTGGTAAGCGGCGTTGACCAGATTCAGAATCTTGTAATAGCCGACGAGCGCGGTCTTTTTGTCCTCACTGACAACCATCCATGCAGTGAAATTATGGTTGTCAAATGGGCTGATTAAACGGTAGAACGTGCCAAACTGAATCACTTCGCGGTATTCCTTCATGAACTTAATCTGTTCGCGGACCTTCTCACGCTCTTCTGCGGATAGCTTGTTCAGATCCAGCTCGTAGCCAAAGGTACCAAAATGAGCCACATTGGCACGGGTTTCAATCGGGGTAGTGCGGAAGACCTGATGGTTGGGGACGGCGGAGACGTGTGCGCCGATACTGCTGATCGGGTAACACATAGAGGTGCCGTACTGGATTTTCAGACGCTCGATTGCGTCAGAGTCATCGCTTGCCCAGCCCTGCGGCGCATAGTACAGCAAACCCGGATCAAATCGTCCGCCGCCGGATGCACAGGACTCGAACAGAACGTGGGGGAAATTTGTGGTCAGACGGTCATACAGCTGATACACACCCAGGATATATCGGTGAAACAGCTCACCCTGGCGGTCAGCCGGCAGGGAAGCGGAAAATGCTTCGGTGATGCAGCGGTTCATATCCCACTTGATGTAGGAAACCTTTGCCTCGGACAGGATCTTGGACATCATGCCATAGATAGCGTCAACAACCTCCTGGCGGGTGAAGTCGAGTACAAACTGGTTGCGGCCATGGGAGGCGCGGCGGTTCGGTGTGCAGATACGCCAGTCTGGATGAGCCCGGAACAGGTCGGAATCCTTGTTGACCATTTCGGGTTCGAACCAAAGGCCGAACTTCATGCCGAGCTGATCGATACGTTCTGCAAGGCCGGTGATGCCGTTTGCCAGACGGTCCGGGTTTGCAACCCAGTCGCCCAGGCCGGCAAAGTCGTTGCAGCGTGCGCCAAACCAGCCATCGTCGAGAACAAACAGTTCCACACCGTCGTTTTTGGCAGTTTCTGCGATCTTAACCAGCTTATCCTCATCAAAATCGAAGTAGGTGGCTTCCCAGTTGTTAATCAGAATCGGGCGGGGGCGGTCACGCCAGTAGCCGCGTGCCAGACGCTTTTGATACAGCTTGTGGAAGGTCTGGCTCATACCGTTCAGGCCATCAACGGAATAAACCATAACGGCCTCCGGTGTCTGGAAGCTTTCTCCCGGCTCCAGCTTCCAGTCGAACTGGAACGGGTTGATACCCATGGTAACGCGGGTGGTATCCCAGCTGTCAACCTCAACCTGTGCGAGGAAGTTGCCGGAATATACCAGGCTGAAGCCAATCGCTTCGCCGGAGAATTCCGTCGTTTCCGGGCGCTTGAGGATGATGAATGGGTTATGGTTGTGTGATGATGTACCGCGGGTGGACTCAACGCTCTGAATACCAGCTTCCAGCTTGCGGGACTTCATATGACGCTCGCGTGACCATGCGCCGGAGAAATGGACAAGTGTATAGTCGGAATCCGGCAGATCGAGGCTCAGGCTCATTGCGGTTGTCAGGTGCAGATCCATGCTACCCTTGTTGGTGAAGCAGGCGCTGCGTGCGATAACCGGACGGTCTGAGAACAGCGTATAGTGCAGATCCAGCTCAGCCCCCAGCAGCTCATCGCGCAGGTGGAAGGTCAGGGTCTCGGCTTCATTGTCCTGTTCTGTGTAGGTAGCGGGCAGGTCCTTTAGTTCCGGCTTGCCAGCTGAGATGGAATGAGAAAGATAAGTAAAATTGGTGATACGGCTGCCGTTCGGCTGCACAATCTCCAATGCAGGATGTCGGAAATCTGTCGTACCATAAGAGGGATATTCCTGCTTGATGTGGTCGAGCGAGAATTTCCTGTTGCCTTCAAATACATAAGCAGTCATCGGACGATGATGCATCTCTACCAGATGATCGAAGGATTCGCAATCACGGATGGTCTTGCCAAAATAGAGCTGACCGAGCTGGTCATTCGGCAGAACCTTGATGATGTAACTGATGCTGTCATTGCACAGGTGGAAGGTGCGGCTGGATTCGTGATATAGAATTTGCATGGTATCGCCTCTCTCTTTACGATTTTAGTTCTGGGAAGGGGAGTTGCCCTTCCCAGAAACCAAGTGAAATAGAATAGATAGGGGATGGGATTATTCTGCAGCTGGCTGTGCAGCGTGCAGAGCATTGACCTGTTCGGTCAGTTCGGTCAGCTTTTCGCCCTTCAGCTTGTAGACACACTTGAAGATGAGGAAGCTGACGATGCACAGAATGATCGGGATGGCAAACATCAGGACACGGATGCCCAGGATGGTGCCAGCTGCCTGATGACCGGCCAGATCTGCGCTGTAGCCAACGAGGGTCAGACCAACGCCGGACAGCAGACCGGTAACAGCCTGTGCAGCCTTCATCAGGAAGGTCTGCGCGGAGCAGGTGATTGCTTCGTTGCGTTTGCCGAACTTTACTTCGCCGTAGTCGATAACGTCGGCGATGCAGCAAGTGGTGGTGCCCAGGGACAGACCGGAACCGAAGAACAGGAATGCGCAGCAGGCGATAACAGCACCATAGCTGGTCGGGCAAATATAGCCACAGATTGCCAGGGCAACCATGGAAATGATCGGCAGACCGCAAGCCAGGAAGTAAACCTTTTCACGTGCCAGATGACGTGCGATCGTCGGGAACAGGAACAGGCCGATCATCTCGAAGATAATGGTGAAGCCGAATACGGAATACAGGTCGGCAGCCAGGCAAACTTCTTTGAAGTAGTATACAGCGAAAGCCTTGAGCAGCTGGGTAGCCAGGTTGAAGGTCAGCAGCAGGCCAATGAAGGCAACCAGCTGATCGTTATGAATGATGATAGAGAAGGTTTCCCCGAGGCCAGTTTTCTGAGCAGCGGCAGCGCCAGTGGTCGGCTTTTCTTTTACGTTGAGAACCGTGATGCCGATGCACACGATGAACAGAACAACGATGCACACAGCAACTGCGGTAAAGCCCGTCTCGGAAATATTCAGGAAAGAGCCATCTGCCTGCTCCTGCATAACGGAGCTGTCACCGAACTTGGTGTTGAAGAAGTTAATGAATCGCAGACCAAAGGTGCATACGATGAATCCGCCGAAGGAGGCGAAGATACGCGGAATAACCGAGATGCTTTCGCGCTCATGCGGGTTTGAGGACAGGTTCGGCAGCCAGGACCAGTACGGTACGTCCATGATCGTGTAGGTCATGCCGTAAAGGATGTACATAACGGATACATAAATGTACATTGTGGTTGAACCTTTTTCGATGCCCAACGTGGTGAACAACAGAATAAAGAATACGGAGTTGACCAGAGTACCAATGGTCAGCCAGATACGGAATTTGCCAAAGCGGGTGCGGGTGTTGTCACAGATCATACCCATCATCGGGTCATTGACTGCGTCCCAAATTCTTGCAACCGCGAACAGTACGCCGACGAATGCGGGATTCAGGCCCAGTGTATCTGTAAAGTACAGCATCAGGAACGCGCCAACGAGGTTACAGATCGCATCCTTGCCAATTGCGCCGATACCGAAAGCGTACTTCTGCCTAGCCGGCAGTCTGGCGGTATTCATTTCATTTGCCATGATTTATTACCTCCATGATTATGAACTTTTTGGTGCGAATAAAAGGAAGCTCGTGCACGTTATCCCTTGTTTATGTCACTTATTATAAGATATCGTCAAAAAAAATAACAGCGTGTTTTGAATCAATTAGCAGTCAGAATGTTAACTGAAATTAGAAAAGTTTTTGCCCATTTTCACTGTTTTTCATAAATTTAGTAAATTTTACTAGATTAAACAGACTTTTTACCTGCTGATTTGAGGCGTTATTTGGTGAAAATGCCCTAAACTTGAGAAAATTGCTGTTTTGACGGTAAAAAGGAACAAGTACATTTTACCTGATTTTATCTGTGATAAGTTCCAACAGGTTGGCTATTGTTTTGGACAGAGATTTCGGCTATACTATGCCCGTAAACAAAAAACACACAAAGAAGCCCCATAACATCCGAAAAGGAGGATTATCATGATAAAAAAGAACACTTGGAGTGAAATTGGTGCCCTGTGCATGTGCAGCACCATGCTGTATACCGGCATGAAGAAAGACCGAATTGCTACCGGCAGCATCCGCAATCTGCACAGCGGCAGGTAACACATGTACGGCCTGTTTCTATATGGACAAAGAAACCCGCCTGCTTCCCGAAACATTCGCGAAGCAGGCGGGTTTTCCTTATTCTGAGCTGTCATCGCATGCTGCCGTGCTTTGCCGCACGATCAGCGAGGGGGGAATGACTACTTTTTGTGGAAAGTGGCGCTCTGGCCGGTGCGCCGGTGTGGATGCGCGCTGCTGCACCAGACGGACCGCTGTGGCTGCCATATAATCCAGATGTGGGCTGATGCTGGTAAGTGCAGGCTCCACAACCGATGACATGACGGTGTCATTGAAGCTGACGATACTTATATCGTTTGGGATATGCTGCTGCAGCTTGCGCAAAGCATGGATTACGCCAATGGCGGATTCCTCATTGACTGCGACAACTGCTGTAGGTACGATGCCAGGATGCCATGTGCGCATCCGCATATAAAATTCGTCCTCAACAGCCAGCTGATCGCGCATGGGGGCTTCTACAACTAGCTCAGCACGGTATAAGCCCGCCTCACGCATATAGTGCTCATAATACCGTCTGCGCGGCTCCAGCACAATATGCATATGTTCATCGCTCAGGCGTTTGGGACCGATAAAACTGATACGGGAATGCCCCAGTGAGCGCAGGTAATCCAGGGCCTGTTTGATACCCAGCTCAAAGTTCAGGACAACCGAATCATACAGCAGTTCATTGGGGGATGAATCCAGAAAGGTAATATTACTGCTCAATAGCTGCAAGGAAGATATCTGCGCGTCGGTAAAGAAGCCGATGGCGATAATGCCATCGATACCGGAAGCAGACAGGGAATGGTATCCATCCGCGTCTGCACGCAGTGTGACAGTTTGCAGTTTGTGTTCATAGCATGACTGCTCGACGAAATTTTTCAAATATAGGAAGTACGGGTCTGTCATCTGCTCAGCCGGAGACAGCATTTCGGCGATGCCAATGGTCATGGTGTCGCTGACAATGCGCTGGGAGCGCATGCCAGAGCCGCCGGTATATCCCAGCTTATGTGCGGCGTCAAAAATACTTCGCCGTGTCTCCTCGCTCACAGTCATGGTTGGATCGTTATTGAGGACACGTGAAATGGTGGTAAGTGAAAAGCCGGTGTGTTCGGCGATGGTTTTGAGTGTTACGCCCATAAAAAAGACCTCTTCATCATGCTCTTGGTCTGACGATAAGACCATATCTAATTATACACGATCCCCCTTCAGACTGCAACCGGATGGGATGAGCTCGTGGTATCTGTTCGATGCGGGGAAACAGTCAAAGCTTCCCGCTTCTTTGTGGAATTTTCGCCATATTCTTGGCTTTCTGATGTCATTTAGAAGTTTCATTGGTTAGACGATTCTGTTATACGGGATGAAATGTGACAATACTGTAAGTTGCTTTCCTGGAGCTGTAGAAATATAATAAAACTGAACAGATCGCACCATTCCCGGAGGAGGATAAACATGGATAAAATATTGCTTCTTGAAGATGATTTAAGCCTGATTAATGGTCTTTCCTTTGCGTTCCATAAACAGGGATTTGAATTGGATATTGCCAGAACAATAAAAGAGGCGGACAGCCTTTGGGCGGAGGGGAAATATGATTTACTCATTTTGGACGTATCCCTTCCCGATGGCACAGGTTTTGATATTTGCAGAAAGGTCCGGCAGACTTCGAACGTACCAATTATTTTTTTAACTGCTTCGGATGAAGAAGTCAGTGTCATTATGGGATTGGACATTGGGGGCGATGATTACATCACAAAGCCGTTTAAACTGGGGGTATTGATGTCAAGGATCAACGCGCTGCTTCGCAGGACAAAAAATTTTGGCGGGACAGATGCGGAGCTTCAATCAAATGGAATGAGGGTTCTCCTGCTGCAGGGACAGGTATATAAGAATGGGGAGCGGCTGGAGTTAACCGCAGCAGAATATAAGCTGCTGTGCCTGTTTATGAAAAATCCCAATACAGTGCTTTCCAAAGAACAGATTTTGGATAAGCTATGGGACTGTGAGGGGAATTATGTAGATAACAACACACTCACGGTATATATCCGCAGATTACGGATAAAAATTGAGGATAATCCAAGTGATCCGCAAATGCTCCTGACTGTCCGGCGTATGGGATATAAGTGGAATGTGATTCGCTGAGGTGCACCATGAAGATATTCATAAACAAAGATATCAAGCAGTTTTTTCTCGCCATCGCAGCTGTCATGACGGGATTTCTGCTGCTGTCCCAGATCATGGTGCGGTTATTGTATCAGCAATTTTCTGTGCCGCTGCTGGCTGTTTCGCTGCTGGCAGCAGGTGGTGTGCTATCGGTCTGCTTTGGGTATTTTTATAAACAGAATCAGATCATGGAGGCTGCAGTATCAAAGATCAATGATTATCTTGCCGGAGATACCAGCGCCCGCATTGATTGTGACCATGAAGGAGAATTGTACCGCCTGTTTCATTCTGTCAACACATTGGCGGCGGTGCTAAATGCACATGCGGAAAAGGAGCTTCGGTCAAAGGAATTTTTAAAGGATACAATATCAGATATTTCCCATCAGCTAAAAACGCCCCTTGCCGCACTGAACATTTATAACGGCTTGTTGCAAGGCGAAGCGGAGAAGCTGCCAGCGATCCGGGAATTTGCCGAATTGTCCGAACAGGAGCTTGACCGGATTGAGACGCTGGTACAAAGTTTGCTCAAAATGACAAAGCTGGATGCCGGATCGATTGCGTTTGAAAAGGCGCCGGAAAATGTGGCAGATATGATACATGACATTGCGTTGCATTTTGCCTATCGGGCAAAGCAGGAACAGAAAGAAGTGATCCTGTCCGGCGATGACAACATCATATTTTTATGTGACCGGTACTGGATGATGGAAGCTATCAGCAATATTGTGAAGAATGCCCTTGACCATACAAAGGAGGACAATGCTGTTCACATTGAATGGAAGCAGTTTATGTCTATGGTTCAGATTGTGGTGAAGGACAATGGAAGCGGCATTCACCCGGAGGATATGCATCATATATTTAAGCGGTTTTACCGCAGCCGTTTTTCCAAGGATGTCCAGGGGATCGGGCTAGGTTTACCGCTTGCAAAAGCAATCATAGAAGCACATGACGGCACGATTGAAGTGGATAGTGAATTGGGCGTTGGAACAACGTTCGTTATGAATTTCTTAATTCCTACAAAATTGTAGTCTGAAATTCATCCTGCTGTAAGCTGCCAATGGTATTCTTTCAGTACAGTTGAAATACAGAAAGAGGTGCTTATACTATGGATTTATTAGAAGTAAACTCGCTCTCTAAAATTTATGGAAATGGCGAAACAGCCGTTCATGCATTGAAAAATGCCAGCTTTTCCGTTCCGAAGGGCGAATTTGTTGCAGTGGTCGGAGAATCAGGCTCCGGTAAAAGTACGCTGCTCAATATGCTGGGGGCTTTGGATAACCCAACTTCCGGCGAGGTGCTGATTGACGGCAAGGATATATTTGCCATGAAAGACAATGAACTGACCGTCTTTCGCCGCCGGAATATCGGCTTTATCTTTCAGGCGTTCAACCTGATCCCGGAGCTGACCGTGGAACAGAATATTATCTTCCCGGTTCTGCTTGACTATCAGAAGCCTGATAAACGGTATCTGGAGGAGCTGCTTGAGGTGCTGAATCTGAAAGAGCGCCGCAAGCATCTGCCAAGCCAGCTGTCGGGCGGCCAGCAGCAGAGAGTGGCGATTGGTCGTGCGCTGTTTACACGGCCTTCCCTGATCCTTGCAGACGAACCTACAGGCAATCTGGACTCGCAAAACAGCAGCGAGGTCATTGCATTACTGAAAGAAGCGTCAAAGAAATATGAGCAGACCATTATTATGATTACGCATAACCGCGGCATTGCACAGACCGCAGACCGTATATTGAACGTATCAGACGGCATCATAACCGATTTCGGGAGGTGTCATGAATGAAAAGCTATCTCGGTCTGATCCCGATTTCTGCAAGGGTGCGCAGGCGGCAGAACCGCATGACAATTTTGTGCATCATCTTTGCCGTATTTCTTGTAACATCGATTTTCAGTGTGGCAGATATGATGATTCGGACGGAAAGCGGTTTTATGCTGAGCAAACATGGGAACTGGCATATCGAATTGGAAAATGTCTCACAGGACGTTATAGAAGAAATTGGCGGACGTCCGGATGTTACCGCAATTGGTGCCGCCGCCGTATTTAACTTTGACGGGGAACAGCCATATCATATCAACGAAAAAAGGGCTGTCTTGTATGGCACAGAAGAAACCTATATGAACCAGATTTCAAATGGAATCACCGATGGAACCTTTCCGCAGAATGAGAATGAGGTTATGCTTAGCCCGAATGCGGTAACTGCTTTTGGCGTACAGCTCGGCGACAGTGTAACGCTGCATACTCCTGCGGGAGATACAACGTTTACGGTATCTGGCTTTGGAACAGACGATAAAAGCTATTATGAAAATCAGACTTTTTTAGTGGGCGTGTATATGACACAAACAGCGTTTGCTTCAGTTATGGAGCAAAATGCAGTTGAAGATAATGAGCCAGCTTACTATGTACAGTTTGAGGATGCAAAGAAAGCAACCAAAGCGATAACTGAGCTGCAGGCAGAGTATCAACTGCCAGAAGGAAGTATCTCCGAGAACACCGGTGTTATGGGTATGGCAGGGCAAAGCGACAATGAAACTATGAAAAATATTTATGGGATGGCAGTCGTCCTGTTTGTTCTGGTGCTGTTGGCGGGTGTACTGATGATCTCTGGCAGTATGAACAGCAATATAGCCAGGCGGACACAATTCTTTGGTATGATGCGCTGTATTGGCGCAAGCCGCCGGCAGGTTATCCGGTTTGTGCGCTTAGAGGCGCTGAACTGGTGTAAAACGGCGGTGCCCGCCGGCGTAATTCTGGGTACAATCATTAGTTGGGGAATTTGTGCGGCGCTCCGCTACGGCATTGGCGGTGAATTTGCCACTACACCAGTGTTTCAGATCAGCCCTGTCGGTCTTATCAGCGGCGCTGTCGTAGGTATTGTAACCGTACTTTTGGCGGCACAGTCTCCGGCAAAGCGAGCCTCCAAAGTTTCCCCAGTGGCTGCTGTCTCCGGCAACGCGGAAGGAGCATCTTCTGTACGCCATGCTGCAAAGACAGGTTTTGCAAAAATTGACTGCTCATTGGGTATCCACCATGCAGTAGCCTCAAAGAAAAGCTGGTTTTTGATGACGGCATCTTTTGCACTCAGCATTATTCTGTTTCTTACTTTTTCAGTCGTTATGGACGCGGCACGGCTGCTGCTACCATCTCTAAGTGTTATATCATCAGATATTGCATTGAATAGTTATAGCAACGAATTGATTCTTGACAGCGATTTGGTTGATGAACTCAAAAAAATAAATGGTGTTGCAAATGCTTATGGCAGCAGCTATATAGGAAATATTCCTGCAACATCTTCCAGAGAAGGAATAGACCATGTCAATATTGTTTCCTATGATGATTCGCTGTTGGATTATGCACAGCAAAGCATTTCACAAGGAAGCTTGGACGAAGTTTATGGAGACAGCAACAAGGTTGCAACAGTCTTTAACAAAAACAATTCCCTACAGGTTGGTGATACCATTCAGATTGCCGGTACGGAGGTTGAGGTCTCCTGTGCATTGTCGCAGGGATTGTTTGGCGATAATTTGATTGTGATCTGCTCTCAGGAAACCTTTGAACGCCTGACGGGTGAGGAAAAATATGGTTTAGTTGGCGTTCAGCTGGAGAAAAATGCTACGGAAGAAACGGTTGCACAGATCAGAAGCTTTGAAAACGATGATATTGTCGTTTTGGACCAGCGCGAAAGCAAGTGGCGCGACCACGCAACTTATATTGCATCACGGATTATTGTTTACGGATTTGTGGCGATTCTTGGAATCATTACATTGTTTTATATTATTAACAGTATTTCCATGAGTGTGTCTGCAAGAACAAAGCAGTATGGTGCAATGCGTGCTGTTGGTATGGACGGCAGGCAGCTCACCCGAATGATTTCTGCGGAATCCTTCACGTATGCTGTTTCAGGTCTGATTTTTGGATTCGGAATTGGGATTCCTCTGAGCCGTTTTCTGTATACGCTGCTGGTTACACGTCATTTTGGAATTGTATGGCACTTGCCAATCGTATTGACTGTGATTGTGATTGTCTTTGTTTTTGCTTCTGCCTGCATTGCAGTCCATGCACCGGCAAAACGCATCCGGAATATGGAGATCACCGAAACAATCAATGAACTGTAATAGATAACACAATAGAAAGCCATCCCAGTCATGGGGTGGCTTTTTATGTCTGCCGGAAAAGAACGGAGCATCTGTTAAAAAAGTTTGTCATGTACACACCAGAGAAGGCTCCAAAAAAACGACAAAATATTTGGGGAAAATAACAAATTGACAGATTGTAACAAAGTATTATAATAGATATAAATTTATAAAATAATTTATAAAAGTAAAATGCTAAGTTAAATGTGCACAAAAAGAAATCCGATAATTTGCGCGAAATTGACAATAGTGCATGATTTTTCCGGCGGGAGGAAAACGGATGAACCAATTCATTTCCGGCCCGCGGCAAAAGGCGGCATTAAATGGCAGCGGTTTCCGTCTTAAAATGAACTCACAGAAAAGATCAGAGCGCAAAACAAACTGCGGGATGGTCAAACACGAAAGAGGAGGAAACTGAAATGAATCAAAACTGGCTGGAGTTGGAAGATAAGGTTGTCATTGTAACGGGTGGTGCATCCGGCATCGGCAAGCACGTGGTGGATACGCTGGTAAAGGTTGGCGCACAGGCAGTCATTGTCGATATGAATGTCGAGACAGGCGCTGAAATGGACGGCGCTTACTGTGTACAGTGCAATGTTACCGACAGCGCAAGCGTACAGACAATGGCAGATGCAGTTGTTGCGAAGTTCGGACGCATCGATGCACTGGTCAATAATGCGGGCATTAACCTGCCGCGGCTGCTGGTAGATGTTGTCGGTGAAAAGCCACAGTATGAGCTGAATGATGAGTCATTCAACAAGATGTTTGCCGTCAATGTAAAGGGCGTATTCCTGTGTGCGCAGGCTTGTGCAAAGCAGATGCTCAAACAGGGAAAGGGCGTCATCGTGAATATGTCTTCGGAGTCCGGTAAGGAAGGCTCGCAGGGACAGTCGGCATATTCTGCAACCAAGGGTGCTGTTGACAGCTTTACCCGTTCCTGGGCAAAGGAGCTCGGCAAATACAATATCCGCGTTCTGGCTTGTGCACCGGGCATCATGGAAGCTACCGGTTTGCGCACACCGGCATACAATGAAGCGCTGGCGTATACACGGGGCTGCAAGCCGGAGGAGCTGTCCACAGACTATACCAAGGTAATTCCGATGGGCCGTGACGGCAAGCTGGATGAGGTTGGAGATCTGGTAGCGTACCTGGTATCCGACCGTGCAAGCTACATTGCAGGTACAACAATCAATATTTCGGGAGGCAAATCCCGCGGCTGATAAAGAGAAGGAAGGAGCGCTGGCTGAATGAAGAGTCTGTTTTATGATAACCGTATTGCAAATATACTGCAATTATTGCGGAAGACCCCGGAAATAACAGTCAGCGTTCTGGCTTCCCGATTAGGCGTGAGTGAACGTACTGTACGGAATGATATCAAGCAAATCAATCAGGAATTACAGGATTGTGCCGTGATTGATGGGGTACAGGGGAAATACAGCCTGCGTATTTTTCAGCAGGAACGGTTTCGGGAAATTTTTTCCCAAATGATTCAGGCAGATGAATTTCTCAATTCCTCACAGAACCGGATGGATTATATGTTTGGCAGGCTGATGCGTTCAGATGAACCATTGTTGACCGATGAGCTGGCATATGAAATGAATGTCGGGCGCACAACCCTAATGAGCGACCTGAAAAAGCTCCGGGAGGAGATTGAGGAATACCAGCTGAAGATTATCGGCAAAACCAGCAAGGGGCTGACGCTGCATGGTACGGAAACCAATATCCGCAAATATGTCCTGGATGGTGTATATGCATCGATTTATCAGGAATATCCCCTGGATCAGGAAATTGAAAAGGAAATCCAGCAGATGTTCGCGCTGCATCCGTTTGAGAAAAGCGTACGGGATTCCTTTGAACAGTTTATTACCCTGATGCTGGACCGCTTCCTGACAGGTCATTATATTGGGCTGCTGCCGCAACGGTATTATAATCTGACGGCGCGTGCAGAATTTGGCATCATTGACCAGCTGGTTGACCGGCTCTCCCAGATATTACATATCCGCATCCCAATTGAAGAAAAGCTGTTTGTTTTCCTGCCAATTGCGGGCATGCGGACACCGGCAGATATTCAGGATATGCGTTCGATTGAACTGGATGAAACCGTCCGTCCGCTGATGCACAAAATCCTGCGTCAGATCAAAGCGGAGATGGATATTACCATCCGGAGCGGCGAATTTACCGAAGAATTTCTATATCATCTGATGTTCATGATAAACCGGCTTCGGTTCCATGTCCCATTAAAGAATCCGATGCTGGAGGATTTGAGGGAAAAATACCCGCTGGCATATCAAATGGCCGGTATCGCGGCACGGGTTGTCAATGAAGAACACAATCTGACAGTCACAGAAGATGAACGCGGTTATCTTGCTTCATACTTTGGCGTTTTTCTGACAGAGATTGACTTGAAGCAGGAAAAGCCTTTCCGGGTTGCAGTGGTCTGCGGAACCGGACGGGTTACAGCACGGCTTGTTGCCGTACAGCTGAAGAAGATTCTGGACAGCTCGGCGCAAATGCAGCTGTTTGCCGATGAAAAGGTGAACCGTGAACTGCTGGATGAATTTGATATTGTTCTGACAACTGTAGACCTGCCCTGCACCTGCAGCCGCCCGATTATCCGGATTCATGAAATTTTCAATGACCGGGAGCTGCTGCACAAGATCGAAAAAGCGAGATACTGGGATCAAATTGAAGTCCCGGTGTTGGACAACAATTGGTTTGTCATGACCGGACTGCTGGACGAGAGCAGGTTCTTTGTTTTGAAGGGGCAGGATGATTATCCGCTCGCCGTTGATGCGATGGCACACAGCCTGACAATAAGCGGGCAGGTGGATGAGCGGTTCGCACAGCGGCTGCGGGAGCGGGAACGAAAAGGTACCATGGTATTTGACCATTCGGTGGCAATTCCGCACAGTATACAGTATGCCAGTGACAAGCTGATGCTTTCCATTGGTGTATTTCCGGAGGCTGTTCGATATGGAGATCATGATATCCGCGTGATTTTCCTGATCGGGCTTCCGCCGCAGGTGGAGGCGGATGATAATCTGCTGATCCGTGTCTATGATGAAATTATCAGTATTACAAAGGATGAAGAGCTGCTGAATAGAATTGCTTCGGCAGATTCCTTCCCGGCATTGCTCCGCGTGCTGTACCGGCACATCGGGGAATAACCATATGATACCTGTCACGAAACGGAGGAACAGAAATGATAAAAATCACACTGATCGTAGCGGCAGCATTTGTACTGCAGATCATATTGAGTATGAATCAGATGCGGCATTTTTCCAATGAATTTGTCAGGCTGCGGCGGCAGGGGAAGGTTGCCTGCGGGCGCAAGGCAGGAGGCTTCCATGCCGGAGCGATCGTCATGTTCCTCATTGATGATGACGGCGTGATACAGGACGCACGTAAGCTGGAGGGTGTCACCTGCCTGGCTCGTGTCCGCCCGCTGCATGGCTTCGAAGGCAGAATGATTGCAGAGCTGACAGAGGAGGATGGCCCGAAGGGGCATCGGAACCTGCGCAAGGCAATTGCAGATGCCGCGCTGACTTATCGGAAGTATACAGCAGGAGAAGTCATTCCAGAGCCGCCATCTCCATTCCAGAAGGTAGGACGTTCCGTGGGAGGCATTTTTCAAAGAAAATCAACTGCGAAATCGTAAGAAAGGTGGAACATTATGGAGTTCATCGTTAATTTAGCATCAGGATTTATGAATCTGTTTTCCCTCGGTGGCGAACAGTTTGTAAGCTGGGTAACCGGCATTATCCCAACGATCGTTATGCTGCTCGTGCTGATGAACGCAATCATCGCACTGGTAGGTGACGAGGCAATCGCAAAGCTGGCGCGTGTCTGCACCGGTAACCCGCTCTTGCGTTATGCTGTGCTTCCGTTTGTCAGCGCATTCATGCTGGGCAATCCGATGGCGCTTTCGATCGGCAAGTTTATGCCGGAGTTTTATAAGCCGTGCTACTACGCAGCGGCAACCTATCACTGCCACACCAACAGCGGCATTTTCCCGCACATCAACGCATCCGAGATCTTTATTTACCTCGGCATCGCAAACGGTATTACCCAGCTGGGGCTGGATACCACACCGCTGGCAATCCGTTATCTGCTGGTAGGTATTGTCTGCAACTTCATCTCCGGCTGGGCGACAGAATTTACGACTAAGCTGGTTGAGAAGCAGCAGGGCAAGAAGCTGAGCCGTGAGCTCAAGGTTGCAACGCACTAAGGAGGAACGACAAAATGGCTGAATATAGATCGATTAAGGTTGAAAGAGGCCCCGGAGGATTTGGCGGCCCTCTGGTTATCACCCCCACTGAGAAGCGAAATAAAGTTATGTACATCACCGGTGGCGGTGCTGCCCCGGAATGCCTGAATAAAATTGTTGAGCTGACCGGACTGGTTCCGGTAAACGGCTTTAAGACCAACTGCCCGGAGGACGAGCTGGCGCTGGTTATCATTGACTGCGGTGGTACACTGCGCTGTGGTATTTATCCAAAAAAGCGTATTCCGACGATCAACACCAATCCGGTTGGAAAATCCGGCCCTCTGGCGCAGTTTATCACAGAAGATATCTATGTATCCGGTGTTACCTCGAAGCAGGTTTCTCCGGCTGACGGAGAAGCAGCTCCGGCTCCGGCCGCAGCCCCTGCGGAAGAAAAGAAGGATGACGGCGTCAAGTTTACCGCTGACATGAAGGTTTCTGAAACGCTTGCGGCACAGGAGAAGAAGAGCTTTGTTACCGTCATTGGCCTGGGCGTAGGCAAGGTTGTCAACACCTTCTATCAGGCAGCGCGTGATGCGATTCAGACCTGTATCACCACCCTGCTTCCGTTCATGGCATTCGTTTCCATGCTCATTGGTATCATCAATGGCTCCGGCTTTGGCGATGCATTTGCTTCCATCCTGACCCCGCTGGCAGGTAACATTGTCGGACTGATTATCCTGGGCATTATCTGCTCCATCCCTGGCCTGTCTGCACTGCTTGGCCCTGGTGCTGTTATCGCACAGATCGTCGGCACGCTGGTTGGTGCTGAAATCGGTAAGGGCAACATTGCACCGCAGCTTGCACTCCCGGCACTGTTTGCAATCAATACACAGGGTGCATGTGACTTTATCCCGGTTGGCCTGGGCCTGGCAGAAGCTGAGACCGAGACAATTGAGGTTGGCGTTCTGTCGGTTATGTACTCCCGTTTCCTGACTGGCTGGATTCGCGTCCTGATTGCTTATGCTGCAAGCTTCGGGCTGTACGCAGCGTAATAGGAAAATCTCTCATCTTGCATTTGTTCACCAACTCTTTTCATATTTTATAACTTCTCCTGGTTATAAAACAGTTCTGCATCCGGCTGACCACCGGATGCAGGATTACATGGGCGGGGAAGCGGATTCCCCGCCGATGCAATCCAAAAAAGATAAGCCCTTAGGGGAACATTGATATTTCCAATTTTAGGAGGATTATTATGAAAATCATTTATGAAAACCAGGTTAAGGCATTGGGCGTAAGTGTTGAAGAATTTAAGGATGCAGGTATGCTGATTATATTCGGTGATAATGCACCGGAGGAATTGCGGGATTACTGCTATTCTGTCAGCGTCAATCCGATCAATGGTACGATAGCTGCCGGCCAGACGCTGAAGTTTGGCGACTGCGCATACAAAATCACAGCCGTTGGCAGTGAAGCGCCGGTTACGTTGGCTGGGCTGGGACATTGCACCATCAACTTCAGTGGACAGACAAATGTTGATCTGCCGGGTACCATTTATGTGGAAAACAAGCCGCAGCCAGATATCACAGTCGGTACAGTCATCCAGATTGTAGAGGACTAAAAATATAAGGCCGGGTGCGGTTATGCGGGCGTGATACATAGCGCATCCAAAGGTGACACGATGCATTTGATCCCATCCTTTTCCACACGTTATTTCTGCCAAAGCTAAGTGTCTGCACAAACTTGGCAGCAGAAAAGCATTGCTTTTTGAGGGGATAAGAGATATAATACCTTTGATAAAAGTATTTTGAAAAGAGGGGACGGAATGGCACCAAGCAATGCGGGAAAAAAGCAAAACCAATATCGAATCCTGCAACTGTTACAAGCAGAGGAAACCCTGACACGGCAGGATATCGCCCAGCAGCTGCATCTGAGTATGCCGACAACGCTGCAGAATACCAATGATCTGTTGGAATGCGGTCTGTTGGAGGAACGCGGTGCAATGGAATCTACGGGCGGACGCAGGGCGAAAAAGCTCGCGTTAAATGAAAATACCGGCCTTGGGCTGGGGATTGACATTGAGCTGCAGCATGTGGAGCTGGTGATTACCAATCTGCGTGGAAAGGTTATGGTGCAGGATACACTGCCCCTCCCATTTCGGGATGAAACGGCATGGTATCAGGAATTTCAGCAGGGACTGGAAGCCTTTTTGCGGGAATTTGAGGTTGAAACAGACCGGATTCTGGGAGCTGGACTTTCCTTCCCGGGAATTGTTGACGGCGCATCTGAAACGATTCTCCGGTCGCATATCTTCGATTTGGAGCATGTTAGCCTGGACCGCTTCAAAAAATGTATCCCGTTTCCAATGGCGGCCGCCAATGATGCCAATTGCGCCTGTTTTGCAGAGCTGACCCCGGAGCACCCGACGTATCTGTATCTTTCACTCAACGAATCGGTCGGCGGAGCCTGGATGATGCAGGGGAAGCTGCATACAGGCGACAGCTGGCAGGCGGGAGAAATCGGGCATATGATGCTGATACCAGGCGGAAAAACCTGCTACTGCGGCAAACATGGCTGTGTAGACTCCTATCTGTCCCCAAAAGCTTTGCGGAAGGATGGACAGAGCCTGGTGGAATTTTTCCAGCAGGTGGAGGCAGGCGATGCCGAGGCGGGGATTGTCTGGGATGATTATTTGGAGAATCTGGCAATCCTGCTGACAAATCTGCGTATGCTGTGCAATATGGATATCATGATCGGCGGTGAGGTTGGAACCTATATCAAACCGTATATGGAGCAGCTGAACGAAAAAGCTGCAAAATATGACCGTTTTGCCCGTGATATTGATTATCTGTATCCCTGTAAGCGGCGGACGCATTCCTTTGCTGCCGGGGCATCTATGATTGCAATGGAACGATATAACAGCCGCTTACTGGACGATGAAATGCTGATGAAACTGAGGGAAAAACTATGAAAGCTGGCGCAATTTTTGATATGGACGGAACCCTGCTGGATACGGAGCAACTGTACCGTGACACATGGGAAGAGCTTGCTGCAGAATATGGACAGGAGCCTGATCCGAAATTCCCGCGGGCGGTTGCCGGAACAAACGGAGATCATATGATTGCAATTATCAAGCAATACTATCCGGATGTTGATGGAAATCAGTTTATGCTGGACTGCTTGGAACGGGTAAAAAACAGGATTGCGCAGGCAGTTCCGAAAAAGGATGGCATGGATGAGATACTGGCATTTTTACAGCAGAAGGGTGTAAAGATTGCCGTTGCCAGCAGCAATTCCGTGGAACAGATTGAAAAGAATTTTCGGCTTTGCGGTGCAAGGCAGTATTTTGATGCGATTGTTGGCGGTGAAGAGGTGGTTTGCGGGAAACCGAAACCGGATATTTTCCTGCTGGCAGCGCAGCGGCTGGGTATACCGCCAAGCAGCTGTTATGTATTTGAAGATGGTATCAATGGTGTGCGTGCAGGCGTTGCTGCGGGATGTACTACTGTTATGATTCCGGATGGCAATCTGCCGACAGAAGAAATGTACCACATTTGTGCCGGTGTGTATGATAACCTGCATGAGGTGAAAAAAGCGCTGGAACAGGGGGAAATCTGATAAAAATTTTACCGAAGAAGGAGATTGGCAGTTATGAAGAGCTTTACATTTACCATTACAGATCCGGAAGGGTTCCATGCACGTCCGGCAGGCGGCTTTGTGAAGGAAGCAAAGAAATTTCCATGTGTCAGCATGGTCGTTAAAAATGGCAGACGTGCCGATGCCTGTAAAATGTTCGGTCTGATGGGACTTGGCATTCAGCGAGGCGAGACGATTACGGTTACCACGGAAGGAGAACAGGAGGAAGAGGCTGCAATAGCTCTGCAGGAGTATTTGGAAGCAAATCTGTGATTTTCTGCCCATTTTATCTATTTTTTTATCTATTCCATTGGTCTTTCCCTAATCTTTGAGGGAAGGCTCACAAAGAAAAGACCATTTCGGTGATTCTATTTTCCGGCAGAAGCGCCTGCACATGTGTATCACTTCGCTTAGACATAATAACACCCCCTGATGTAGTTTTATTTTCCTACATCAGGGGGTCTTTTATCTATTGTCGTTTTTACTGGTCCTGTTTAGAGTGGGATAGTCCTTTCTTTTGGCATCAAATGATATAAAAAAACCCCGCAGAACCTACAGGAACCTGCGGGGTGCGCTTGTGAAGAGATAGGGATTACTTGGTACCATACATACGGTTTCCAGCATCGCCCATGCCTGGAACGATGTAGCCGCTTTCGTTGACATCGTTATCAACCGCAGCGCAGTAGATCTGGACATCTGGATTTTCGTCGGTGATTACCTTGACAGCATTGGCTGATGCAAGGATGCAGAGAACCTTGATGTTATTTGCGCCATGGTTGCGCAGGAACTGGATAGCAGCGTTCATTGTGCCGCCGGTTGCGACCATCGTATCAAACAGGAGTACTTCACTGGTTGCAACGTCGGTCGGCAGCTTACAGTAGTATTCCACCGGCTGCATGGTCTTCGGATCACGGTACAGGCCGATGTGGCCTACCTTTGCGTTGGGGATCAGCTTCAGTGCACCTTCTACCATGCCCATACCGGAACGCAGGACAGCAACGAGAGCGATCTTTCTACCGGAAATGATACTGACCTTGGAACGGGAAACCGGAGTTTCAATTTCAACCTCTTTCATCGGCAGTTCGCGGGAAGCCTCGTAGCAAAGCAGGGAGGAAATTTCGGAAACAGCTTCACGGAATTCCTTGGAACCCGTGCACTTGTCGCGCATTAGGGAGAGCTTGTGAACAATCAGCGGATGATCCATTACATGAACCTGAGTCATATGTCAAATCTCCTTTGTCGTTTATTTTCTCGTGTTGATCGGAATAAGGTTATTATAACAGATTTGTACATTATTGCCAACAAAAAACCGGAAAAATGAATGAAATAGAGTGTATCGACGAAAAAATACCTAAAAAGTATAAGAAAAGAAGAGAAAAGTATCCAAAGTGGATAGAAAAAATCAAAGCAGAAGGATTGACTTTGCGCAAAGAAACTGGTATAAGAACATGATCCCCTTTATACTGTAATTCGGCGGACGGGCGCACGCGGTTTTTTCCCGCTCTATCCAGCTGAAAAAGCGAGGCTTTGCCGTGATGGAAAGGACTTTGTCGAAAATGGATAAAAATACGCCAAAATTTCCGCAATTTTTGTTATTGTATAAATGGGTTGCAAAATTTATAATATCTATAACAGGATAAAGATAAAAGAATTCCAAAGAAGGAAACTTCCTTGGGATTCTTTTGCTTTTTCTGGGATATTTTGAAAAGAAAGGAAGCTTTATGATGCAATTTAAAGAAATTAATCCATCCCCGCGCATGCTGATGTGCCCGGGACCGGTTGAAGCGGATCCGCGTGTTCTCCGTGCTATGAGCACACCGATTATCGGTCAGTTTGATCCGGAGTTCACCGCGCTGATGAATGAAACCATGGAGATGGAACGTCAAGTATTCCAGACGAAGAACAAGCAGACATATCTGGTAGATACCACATCCCGCGGCGGTCTGGAAACCATCCTGACGGGTACAATCTGCCCGGGGGATAAGGTTCTGATTCCGGCATATGGACGTTTCGGCTATCTGCAGGCAGAGATTCTGGAGCGCTGCGGTGCAGACATTACCATGCTGGAGAGAGAATGGGGCACTGTATTTGATCCGCAGGAAATTGAGGATGCGCTGAAGAAGGACAGCTACAAGGCTGTTGCGATTGTTCATGGTGAAACCTCCACTTCCCTGATGCAGCCGCTGGATGAAATCGGCGAAATCTGTGAGCGTTACGGCGCGCTGCTGATTGTCGATGCTGTGGCTACTCTCGGCGGCGCAGAGGTAAAGGTAGATGAGTGGAAGCTCTCTGCATGCATTGCAGGTACCCAGAAATGCATTTCTGCTCCGTCTGGCTCCGCGCTGGTTACCTATAATCAGGAAATTTCTGATATTGTAAACCGCAGAAAGCGTGTTGAGAAGGGTATCCGTACCGAATCCGATGTCGCAGGCGAGTTAACCCATATTCCGAGCAATTATCTGGATATGGCGCAGCTGGAGGATTACTGGAGCCCGCGTCGTCTGAATCATCATACCGAAGCCACCAGCATGCAGTATGCTGTACATGAAGCACTGCGCTGCATTCTGTTGGAGACACTAGATGTACGTTTTGCAAGACATAAGCTGAATGACAAGGCACTGGTTGCAGGTCTGCAGGCGATGGGTCTGACGATCTTTGGCGATATCGAGCACAAGATGCCGGTTGTAACTGCAATCAACATTCCGGAAGGTGTGAACGGCAAGGATATCCGGTCTATGCTGCTGAATGACTTTGGTATTGAAATCGCAACTTCGTTTGGCCCGCTGGATGGTAAAATTCTCCGCATTGGCAATATGGGTTATTCCAGCCAGAAGAGAAACATTCTCATCCTGCTCAGCGCACTGGAAGCAGTTATGCTGAGAAATGGTGCGAAAATTGACATCGGCAAGGGTGTTGCCGCAGCACTGGATGTTTATCGTGCAGCAGAAGAATAAGAAGCATCCATAATATAATATGAAGGATTCAAGGGGGAACAACATCGCGGATACTGCGGTATGTTCCCCTGCGCTTTTTTCAGCCTTAGCCGGGCAGGGAAAGCGTCAAAGTATATAAAATTCCACAGAGCGTATCCATGCCGGAGGAGTGTCCGATGGCATGAAAAGCAGCAGAGATCTGTGCCGGGTCGGAGGAATGTGCCAGAGAGCATACCGCTTCACTAAATTGCCCAAGCAGCGCACACTGCAGGAATGCCCGGCTGATATCATTTGTTTCGGATAGCTTTTGTTGTATTTGTTTCCGCACTTCGACAGAAAAAGGATGATCGGATATCCCGCGCAAGATAAAGCCTGCCAGTACACCGCAGAGAAAATCATCCCCGCTGGGAGTCAATCCGATCCCCAAACCGATAAGCCTGGACAAGCTGAATGCCGCTGTTGTATAATGGAACAATAGTACGTTTTGCGTGCAGGTGTCCAAATACTTCTGAGCAGCAGATAGAACCAGCAGTTCATCCAATTGTCCGCTTGTTTCCTGTGGGAAGAATAAACGGAGGAAACCGCTTTTGGAAGAATGTTTCAGAACAGAACAAATGGCGCCGGTAAGGGATGGAATGCTGCATTCCTGCGCTGGCGCGAGATGGGTTTCCACGGTTTCTGCGGTATTCAGACTGAAAACCAGCCCGGCTTCCGGTATATAGATTTCCCCCTCCTGCAGCCGGACGGGCTGGCCGGCAGATATCGGAAGCGCTGACATTTCCCGTTCCGTCAGCGTCGTAATCAGGCTGATGGGAGACAGTGGAGAAGCTTTTGCCTGCAGGGCAAGCAGAGAGCTTCCCAAACGCAGATTTATGGTTTTGCGGTAAACCGAATGAACGATGCCGCTTTCTGCGGCGGACAGCAGACTTTTAGCGAATATCGTCGTACGTTGTATCGGATACATGAGACAGACCAATCCTTTCTGTTTGTATACTATTGATTGTATCAAATGAAAGCCGAAAAACAATCATTTTTGTAAAAAAGATCAGCATTTATCTGATACTGGATACATAACCGATTCCTGGGGCGGAAAATATCCCGTATCATGCGGCACGGTCTTTTGAATAAGCATTCACCTTATGCAAAGACATAAGAAGATAGAATGGAGGAATTATTATGTATGATTTGTTGGTGAAAAACGGTAAGCTTGTTACGCCGGACCGGATCTATGAGGCTGACGTTGCCATTCAGGATGGCAAGTATGCAGCAATCGTAGCAAAGGGTACAGAAGTAGAAGCAGAAAAGGTAATCGATGCAGCAGGAAAGTATGTATTCCCTGGCATCATCGACTGTCACGCGCATCTGAATGAGCCGGGTTTTGAGTATCGTGAGGATTTTGAGACAGGTTCCCGGGCTGCTGTTGTAGCAGGCTGCACCACTCTGATCGACATGCCGCTCAACAACGATCCTTCCCTGATGAACAAGGAAATCTTTGATCTGAAGTATGGAAAGATCAGCAAGCATTCCTTGGTTGATTATGCTCTGTGGGGCGGCATCGTAGGCGACTATGATGACCAGCCGGGTTCTGTCAAGAACAATATGAATGATCTGGTTGCACTGCATGAGTGCGGTGTAGCTGCGTTCAAGGGATTTACCTGTCCGAATGGTGACCTGTTCCCGACCGTAAATTTGGGCAATGTCCGCAAGGCTCTGGAAATCCTGAAGCCGTATGGCGCACTGTGCGGTTTCCATTGCGAGGAATTTGGCCAGGTTCTGGAGAAAGAAAAGGAAGCCAAGGCAAAAGAAGGCAGAACCAACGAAGAGAAGATCCGGGATTTCTTAGATTCCCATGACGTATGGACCGAATATGTTGCAACCAAGAATGTCATTGATATGGCAAGGGCAACCGGAGGACGTGTGCATATCTGCCATGTCAGCCATCCGATGGTAGCACAGGTTGTCAAGGAAGCCATCCATGAGGGTCTGCCGATCACAGCGGAAACCTGCCCGCATTATTTGGGCTTCACGGAGGATTTTGTCTTTGAGAAGGGTGCTCCGGCGAAGTGTACACCGCCGATGCGCAAGAAGGAAGACATGGAAAAGCTGTGGGATTATGTGCTGGACGGCACGCTGTCCTGCGTAGGCAGTGACCATTCTCCGGCTGCTGACGAGGAAAAGGACAACGCGACCAAGGATATCTGGCATGCATGGGGCGGCCTGAATGCCATTCAGTTCTTCCTGCCGATGATGTTCGATATGGTTGTAAACAAGAAAAAGCTCAGCCCGACGTTGATTGCCAAGGTCATGGACTACAATCCGGCAAAGGTATTTGGACTGTATGGACGTAAGGGCGCATTTGAATTGGGCTTTGACGGCGATATCGTTATTGTCGACCCGGATAAGGCATGGAAGTGCGAGCAGGAGAAGCTGCTGACCAAGGGACATGTATCCTGCTTTGACGGACTGGAAGGCAAGGGTGCTCCGGTTTGCACCATCATCCGCGGCAAGGTTGTCGCTGAGGATGGTATGTATAAGGAAGATGCAATTGGCTATGGCGCTTACATCACCCCTGTAAAGTAAGAAAAGGAAATCCTTTCTGAAAATATGAAAATAAGAGAAATGAGGTAAAGTTATGAGCGATTCTACAAAGAATGCAAAGCAGGAAGCAAGCTCGCTGAAACCGATTCCGGAAAAAAACCGAATCATGAACTGGGGCTCCAACACCATGCTGTGGCTCGGCGGCTGTATTTCCATCGGTACCCTGTCCATGGGTTCTGCACAGCTGGATAAGGGCCTGAACCTGCTGCAGCTGTTCCTTGCCGTATTGATCGGCTCTACGATTCTGGTTGTCGGCATCTGCCTGAATGACCAGTTCAGTTACAAGACCGGTGCGCCATATGCAGTACAGCTGAAGAGCGCGTTTGGTACCAAGGGTAATATCGTGCCGGTTATGATCCGAGGATTGCCGGCAATTGTGTGGTATGGCTATCAGACATGGCTTGGCGGTACCGCAATCAACAGTATCTCGAAGGCACTGTTCGGATATGACAATATCTGGGTGTTCTTCCTGCTGTTCCAGCTGATTCAGATTCTGCTGTCCATCAAGGGCTTCCAGGGCGCAAAGTGGGTAGGCAACATTGGCGGCGTTGTTATCGTTCTGGCGATGTTCTATCTGCTGTATACATGTATTACCCAGCAGGGTGACGTTATTGCGGCAAATCTGCTGCATAAGGAAGGCACCTGGGGCATGCCGTTTGTAGCAGCGATCATTGCATTCTTCGGCAACAGCACCACGGTTATGCTGAATGCGGGCGACTACTCCCGTGAAGTAAAAAGCGGCTATTCCGCAGTCAAGCGCGGCGCTTCCTACTTCATCGCAATGGTTCCATCCACTGTACTGCTGGGCATGATCGGTGCCATGGCATGCACCGCAACCGGCGTTGCAAACCCGATTAGCGCATTCTATGAAATGGTAGACAATAAGATCATCCTGGTCGTAACGCTTGGATTTATTATCTTTGCGCAGCTGTCCACCAACCTGGCTAGTAATGTTATTCCGCCGGCATACGCATTCATGGATGCATTCAAAATGAAGCACAAGACTGCGGTTATCCTTGTAGGCATTCTGGCTGTCTGCACCTGCCCGTGGATTCTGACCAATGACAGCTCTGCTGCTGGCCTGGATCTGTTTGTTAAGATCTACACCGCATTCTTCGGCCCGATCTTCGCGGTCCTGATTACAGATTTCTTCATCCTTCACAGAAGAAAGGTAGATGATCTGGAAGACCTGTATGACAACGATGGCAACCATTCCGGTATCAACTGGGCTGCAATTATTGCAATTATCGTTGGCGCAATCATTGGCCTGCTCAATGTTGATATCTCCTTCTTCACGGCCACCATCCCGACTGGCCTGGTATTCTACTTCTGCATGAAGTACATGAAGTCCTGTGAGCGCTTCCGCAGAGGCACTATTCTGGAGAAGAAGTAATCCTTCCAAAATCATGGTAATGTGATATGTGTGAGGGCAGGGTGCAGCGCTGCATCCTGCCCTTTCTACAAGCTGAGATAAAACGGCTGGAAGGAGGCTTGGTCATGGAGCAGAAAAAGGAAGAGGTAATATTTTTTTGTAAGGGCTGCCGCAATCAGTGCAGGCTGGAAGTCATCCTGCTGGATGGAAAGGTGACAGAGGTTACAGGCGGCGGGTGCCGCAGATCATTGAAAAATGCCAAAAAGTATCTGGAAAAATAAAAAACCCTGCACAAGACAGGGCTTTGAAGTCTGTTATATGTTTTAGAGAAGACAGGTATCCAGAAACCGAAGAGTTGCGTTCAGCAGCCGGGAGGTTAGTGGGCTGTTTTCATTGCGGTCAAAGTCATGCTGGTCGCCGGAAGCAATGAAACGCTGGGCCTGGTATTTTTGGCATAGTGCCTGGAATTCCTGAAATGGGATGTCGGTATCACGCATACTGTGTGCACAGAAAAGTGGGCAAGGCAGCTTGTCGCAATTGCGAAGCGAAAAATCAAGGAAGAAATATTTTTCCCGTCCGTCATAAAACAGAGACTTCCACCGTCCAGTCTGGCGGGCATATACATATGCACTATAGTGGGTATCCAGCGGGCCGTCTGCGTGCATAAAGTCCGGCAGGCAGGTCAGGCAGGATTCCGGAACAGCCGGAAGGGACTGATAATACCGGCTTGGAACATTGAACCAGCTGTCTGTCAGAAAACCATATCCATAATAGGATAATATGCCAAGCGGCTGCTGCACGAGGCTTCCGCTGGCAGCAGATAGGAGACACAGATAGGCGCCGGCAGAACGTCCCCAGAGAAAATAGGGAAGCTTATGTACCGTATAGGCGTCTGGGCGTTCCACAAAACGATTGATAGAAGAAATGATATCCTCCCGGATGAAGCCAAGCTTGGCAACGGGTGCAAGAGGATAATCAAAGGCAATAATAAGAAAGCCCTTCTGGGTCAGTGTGAGCAGATGCTTTTCCGGCAGATCTGTGCGGGAACCGTACAGCAAACCGCCGCCGTGGAAGTACAGAATATGTGCCCGCGGCTCCACATTCGGATCGCTGTAAATGGTAGCACACTTAATATATGGCGTTTGCTGTAGAGTGATTTTACGTTCAGTAAGCATGAGGTTCTCCTTTGAGATCAGCGGTAAAACGAGCTATTAAAATTATTATAACACGAAATACTGCTTCTCATGGAGAAATCTAAAAGTAATTGTGGATAAAAAGGTGAAAATGTTTTATCCACGGTTGGAATTGAAAAGCAAAACATTTCCTGTGATAATAAAATCAGGTGAAAAATATCCAATAAATCAACTCTGTAACATTTGTTTTTCATATAAATGGTCCAAAAGAAAAATATAAAAGGTAAGGAGTGTAAGGAAAATGTTAAAAACAGTAGTAAAAAAGGGTAGCTACCATGACTCTGTTGTATTGATGCTGTTGACAAACCACATCTCGGCAATGGAAGGCGTGAAGAAGGTATCCAT
>JAJPXP010000054.1 GCA_021205365.1 Clostridia bacterium | reverse complement strand
TGATCTACGAAATGATCAAGCGTGATGCTACCATCGGCCTGGCTACCATGTGCATTGGCGGCGGCATGGGCGAAGCAATCATCTTCGAGCGTGACGAGCTCTGCAAGTAATCCGATTTCTCATATTCTCTATTTTAACATAGGAGCATCCTGCATTGCGGGATGCTCCCCCAATCCCATAAATTATATTGAAATAGCTGCTGCAAAGTACAATCAACAAATCACACAAAAAATTAGAACAACGTAACATCAACCAACTTTTTGCAATGGCTGTTTGAATATGAAAAAAGTGCTGTCCGGAACCTTCCTCCGAACAGCACTTTCTTTATTGTTTTCTATATTTGTCATAGGAGTCAACTGCGCCGACAATGATGGCACAGAACGGAAAAATAATCCAGCCGGGATGCCATAATCCATAGAGAAATCCGATGCAGAGATAAAGTATAACTGCCAATGGAAATAAAATGGAAGCAACGACACTGGAAAGTGTCATTTTTTCAGATTTCGGCTCTGGCTCGAATAAAGGCTGCTGGATTTCCTTGTATCGTTCATTATACCAGTCCTCACGTATACCAAAATATACAAAGATTGCCACTGCAATCGCGACTGGGCCAAAAAATGCTATGCTTGTGATGCCATCGTTATGCGTAAAAGAATCACATACTGCACCTGCGATGACTGCGCAGATGCATAGCACGACACCGAAAGCCATAGCAATGGCAAACGTTCGATGAAACGCAGCACGTTCTGCTAAAAATACACTGTGGTCTTCCAGCGGCTGGGCGGGAGGTTCATCTTCAGAAATTCCCAATTCGGCTTTGAGATCTTCTGCGCTTCCGATGCTGGCAAGAATAATGCCGACTGCTTCATTTTCACTTTTACCCTCCCGTAGGAGGTCATTGTACCGATCCTCCAGATTTTCCAGCATTTCTGCCTGCAGGCGCAGGATTTCCGGTGTTTTGGGAAGTGAAGAGAACATCGCGTTGATATAATTTCGTATGGTATTCATGGCGTTCACTCCTTGAGAAAGCGGTTAATCACCTGCTGTAACAGTATCCATTCCTCACATTTTTTATGATAAAATACCAGGCCGGCAGGTGTAATGGTGTAATACGTTCGTTTTCTGCCAAAGGTTTCTGTTCCCTGATAGGAGGAGACATAACCAAGCCGTTCCAGACGGTTAAAGGCAGAATACAATGTGGTTTCACGCATGGCATATGCGCCACCTGTCCGTTCCTGAATATTGCGGGAGATTTCATAGCCATAGGAATCCCCCTCAGCCAGCAGGCTCAGAATCAGCGTGTCGTTATAGCCGCGCATGACATCACTGCTAAGCATAGTAGCCTCCTTTTCAAATTACTCTATCTGATGGAGTAATTATAGCACAATTACTACGACAGGTAAAGTAATTTTTGGAAAATTCCCCGCGTGGGGAGTTAAATTTCACATCGGAATGGTGTACATTTCCAACTGTATCCGGCTGACAGTGGAAAATAATACTGATCGTCGGCGGAAAGTGTGAGCTTCCAGAGCTTTTCTGCATTACCTGTCAGTGAACGGGCCTGTGCAGGCTTGATGATTACCGGTAGCGTACAGGTTTTTTTCATTTCCTTCAAAATCTTTTGTCCTTCGGTATCCATGGCAAGGACAGTGGCATAGGAAGGGGGGAGCGAAGCAAGCTCCTGTGTGATACCGAGATATGCACATAATGTCAGCCGGCGTATTCTGCTCAGCGGATGCCGGCGGGAACGGGCATTTTCCCATAGCTCGGACAGATTCCCTGCATTCTGACAGGCAGTATGAAAACGATTTTCCAGACCTTCGGAGACATTGGGTAGGGATGCAATGTATGCTGGAGAAATTCTGCGCAGATAGGGCAGAACAGCAGCTTCCAGATTGCTCCAACTATGCCGGCGGGCTGTATAGCAGCTTTTCCGGTATTGCTTGGGAAGAAGCGCAAAGGCCTCCTCGTTTCTGTTATCATGGAACAGGGAGCGAATATAACTTGCAGATGGAATGTCACCGACTGGAGTACCATCATGCGCAGCGCCAATGCGCCGGACTGCAATCGGCTGAATTCGTGGACAGTTTTTTTGTAGTGCACGGCAGTACTGAACTGCTAGCATATCATTGGGAGAGCGCAGAAGGGGGGCAAGATCTGGATGCAGTGTGGAAACGGCCTGTTCTGCAGCCTGTGCATAGCTGATTCCATTGGCGAGCCGTTGCCTTAAAAGTCCGGCAAATGCATCGGATTCCAGCAGAGAAGCAAGTGTCAGCAGATTTTCTTCTGTTCCGGTTTCACAGCCAAAGGAAAGGTGTGTTACACATCCAATCGAAGCGACAAGCTGCACACCTCCCTGCGCAAAACCTTCAGCAGAGGATAGTGCTGCAGTCAGAGGCAGTTCGAGAACCAGATCTGGTCCGCCTGCGCGGACTGCACATGCTGCACGAAAATATTTATCCCAAAGTGCTGGTTCACCGCGCTGGACATAGTTTCCACTCATGATGGAAACGATCAGGCAATCCGGCATTTTTTTTCGGATTTTCTGAATCTGTAACAGATGACCTGCATGAAAGGGATTGTACTCAGAAATAATAGCACAGATTTTCATATATCCTCCAAGATTTATCATATCCGTGTTTACAGAAAGAGATGATTGATTCAATAATTATATCATTTCTTCTGAACTCTGGGAAGTTCTAAACGGCTCCTGTCTATGTAGAAAGGTGGAGTATATCTGGCAGAAAATATATGCGGGCATGACAAATACATCATTTTTATAAAATCGTCATGACGATTAGCGAAATGATACCGTTGTGACCCATATATGCAGATATTCCCTGAAACATTGATCAGATATATCTCCACCTAGTGTTGAAACATTAATACGATAGAATCTGCTGCCTATCAAGCAATGGCAGTCAGTAGCTTTACAAAGCCAGAGGGAAAGCTATGCGGGAGTTTCATATCGGGCAGCGCAGCAAAGTGACGTGACTGTTTTTCTTTTAGTCTCCGCAGTCTCCGACCGGGTCTTCAATGAGGGAAGCAACACGGAAGCAGTGTCTGTGTCCATCTTCCTGTGTGGTTTTTGCTTCTACAAAATGCACGTGGCGTCCGCCGCCGACAGGAATTGCACCGCCGGTTCTGCCTCTGAATTCATGGAAATGTCCATCAGTAAAATCGGTACGGAAACGGATTTCATGGACATGGTCGCCACAGCCGGTAGGGATTGCTTCACCACTTACGGTTGCAAAACGGTGGTTGTGCGCATCTGAGCAGCAGCCTTCAATCTGTGTGCTGCCGACTACTTCATGCACATGCCGCTGTTCGCGCCCACTATTGTTATTTCTGTTTTCATTACAGCTGATGCAGTTTGCAACAGCGGAAGCGGTATCCTCTGCTGCAAAATTCGTCTCACCGTTGCAGCTGCTCTGATAGAAAGCGTAATCCATGACAGGTTCCTCCTGTGTCATTGTTTGGAGACGGGTATTGTCTCTACTTTATTCTATGTTTCAACAGGGCATTGGGTGATAAATTTGTCGAAATTTGCAGCTTGGGTCTTCGAATGTTTTCCTGCAAGGAGCATTCATCTTCTGGAAAAGCCGGTATCGGGATTTACGCGGGAATGTAGTGCTTCGGCCAAAGCCCTTATTCTTCATTACGGGCACCGCTGAAATGAACAGAATGCAAAAAGGGTAGAATTTTTGGTGTATTTCCTCCAAATTTCTAGCGAAAGTAGTTGAGAATTTTTATGAAGTGGTGTAAAATAGAATTAATGATGAGTTTATTGTACTATGTTGACGATATTCTTGCAATGTATATGAATAAAGGAGAATGAGAGAAATGAATGTTCTTGTCATTAATGCAGGCAGTTCTTCACTCAAGTATCAGTTGTTTGACATGGACTCCAAGGATGTCCTTGCAAAGGGTTTGTGTGAGAGAATTGGTATTGATGGTCGTCTGACCCATACAAATCCGAAAAAAGAAGATAAGTATAAGTCGGATGTTCCGATGAAGGATCACGCTGACGCAATCCGTGCCGTAATTGATATCCTGATCGACAAGGAATGGGGCGTTATTCAGTCCATGGCCGAGATTGATGCGGTAGGCCACCGTGTTGTACATGGCGGTGAGTATTTCGCTGATTCCGTTCTGATCGACGATGCTGTTATTGAGGCAATTGATGCCTGCGTTCCGCTGGCACCGCTTCACAATACGCCGAACCTGATTGGCATTGATGCCTGCAAGAACGTTATGGGATCTGATGTTCCGCAGGTTGCTGTATTTGATACCGCATTCCATCAAACCATGCCGCCGGTTGACTACATCTATTCCATTCCTTATGAATTCTATCAGAAGTATAAGATCCGTCGTTACGGCTTCCATGGTACTTCCCATAAGTATGTAGCACAGCAGGCTTCTGAAATGCTGGGCATTCCGCTGGAGCATCTGCGTATCATCACTTGCCATCTGGGCAATGGCTCTTCTGTAACTGCAATCAAGGGCGGCAAGTCTATCGATACTTCCATGGGCTTTACTCCGCTGGCTGGCCTGCCGATGGGCACCCGTTCTGGCGACATCGATCCGGCGATCATTTCCTTCCTGTGTGAGCATGAGGGCAAGGGCGCTGAGGAAATGCTGGAGGTTATGAATAAGGAATCTGGTGTGCTGGGTGTATCCGGTGTATCCTCTGACTTCCGTGATCTGGATAACGCAATCAACGAAGGCAACGAGCGTGCAAAGCTGGCTAAGGATATCTTCATTAACTCTGTTAAGAAGCTGATTGGCGGCTATATCGCTGAAATGGGCGGCGTCGACGCGGTTGTATTTACTGCTGGCGTTGGTGAAAATGACCGTTCTGTTCGCTGGGATGTCTGCGAGCATATGGAATATCTCGGCATCAAGGTTGACCCGGAGAAGAACAAGTATCGTGGTCGTCAGATGGATATTTCTGTTGACTATGCACGTGTTCGTGTTCTGGTTATCCCGACCAACGAAGAGCTGGTTATCGCAGAAGATACCAAGCGTCTGGTTGAAAAGGTACAGGCGGAATAATTCAAACGAAATATTTTTGGGGCAGGGATTTTCCCTGCCCCTTATTTTGTGGAAAACCTGAAATGTGAAAATAAGACTGCATCAAGCCGGAAAGTATAACAGACTGTCCCAACATGTGAGACAGTCTGCTATTGGGTCATCTGAGTGGCATTATGAGCCTGAAGAATTGTTCCGGAGCTTGGTATAAAAGGTGAGCGCCCAAAGTCCTGCAAGCCCAACCAGAGCAAAGATGACGCGGCTGATGAAAGCACCCTGTCCGCCAAACAGGGCACCGACGATGTCCAGCCCGAAAATACCGATGCAGCCCCAATTGATTGCACCGATAATGACGAGCGTCAGGATAAATTTATCCATATATAGAAACCTCCTTTTTCATGCTGCAATCAGTATGACCGTTTTTTGGGGCAGTTATACATGCCGGGCTTGAGTTTCCATGTTTCCGGCGGTATAATAATTACATTGCTGGCTGACGAAATGAGGGTTTTTTTGATGATACTTGATCTGCATACGCATACGATGTATTCTTATGATGCAGAAGACGAACCGGTTTATGCACATGTAGCGTCTGCTGTGGAAAAAAATATTGACGTGCTTGGTTTTACAGAGCATGTGGATTTTTTTCGCAGGGAATCTCTGCAGGAATCGGAATTTGCTGTGGGTACAGTAGATTTTGAAGGATATCAGGCTGAAATTGCACCTTTTCGCAGTGGCAGGGCAATTATGCCGGATTTATCCACACAGCAGGAGGATATATTTGCCTGCAGGGAGAAGTTTTCCGGTAGAATAAAGCTTCGAGCCGGCGTGGAGATGGGACAGCCGCATGCAGCGCCGGAGCTGGCGGATGATTTACAGAAAACGTACCATTTTGATTATGTAATCGGCTCGATTCACCAGTTATCCAGTGATATGGATATGTATTTCTTACGATATGAAACCATTCATCCGGATGATTTCTGGAAGGAATATTTTGGAGAAATGCAGAACATGCTGCAATATGGGAAATTCCAGATTCTCGGACACATTGATTACCCGCTCCGTGTGATGAAGCTTCCGAATAACCGTCCATCCTTGAAGGGATATATGGATTATGTAGAGGGGATATTAAAGGAAATCATCTGTCGGGGAATTGCACTGGAAAGCAATACCAAAGGCTTATTTGGCTGGCAGAAGCAGATTGGCCCGGAAGATTTTATTTTAAAACGATATCGTGAATTGGGCGGAGAACTGATCACAGTTGGTTCGGATTCCCATGCGCCGCAAACCATCGGGCGGGGCATCCCGGAAGCACTGGAACGCTTGCAGCAGGCAGGTTTCCGGTATATTACAGATTTTGAGAATGGAACTGCTATCCAGCACACATTATAAACACAGGAGAAAAGCGATGAAACAGGCAGCTGTGGAAGCACATGCAAAAATTAACCTGACATTGGATGTCACAGGCAGACGTCCCAATGGCTATCACGATGTCTGCATGGTTATGCAGTCAATCGGTATTCATGACAAAGTAACGGTCAGCATCGGGACGGGAAACGGTGCGATCGAGCTCAAAACATCGAACAGCCAACTCCCAGCGGACAGCAGCAATCTTGCTTACCGGGCAGCAGAGCTGTTTTTGAGGGAAATGAAGCTGCCTTGTGACGGTATTTCGATTGCGATTGAGAAGCATAATCCCATTGCAGCTGGTCTAGCAGGCGGAAGCACCGATGCTGCAGCTGTACTCGTGCTGCTGGATCAGTTATATGATACCCATTTGAGCCTTGAAAAACACATGGAAATGGGTTTAAAGCTTGGAGCGGATGTACCGTTTTGTATTGCAGGTGGCACAATGCTGGCGGAAGGCATTGGTGAAAAGCTGACTCGTCTCCCGAATGCGCCACAGGCATATGTTGTGCTGTGCAAGCCGCCGTTTGCAGTATCGACACCGGCAATTTATAAAGCAATTGATTCGGCTGATATTGCAGTGCGTCCGAATACCCGTGCCATGCTGGATGCATTGCAGGCGTCTGATTTGGAAGCGGTAGCAAAGCTCTTGTGCAATGTCATGCAGCCAGTAACGGCAGAAATGCACCCTGAGGTGGACGAGATTTGTGCTGTTATGAAGGAAAATGGTGCGCTGGGAGCAATTATGAGCGGTTCCGGTCCGTCTGTATTTGGCTTGTTTGACGATCGCGCAGCGGCAGAAAATGCCAAAGCATTGCTGGCGGAAAGCTATGCTGAAACCTTCCTGACCAATTTTTGCGATTCCGGACAGATTAAACTGTAATTTATATGGCTATACTTTCGATGTCAAAGGATTTCGGAAGGAGCCGTACTTATGAAAAAGAATATGTTCCGCAGCCGGTTTGAGCTGATGATTGCGCTGACTTTATTTTTTGCTCTGTGTTATGCTGCATTCTGTGATGTTTCCCAGCAGAAGCTGGCGGAGGACGTCTTGCGGTTGCGTGTGGTAGCCAATTCAGACGAGCAAAGAGATCAGGACATCAAGCTGAAGGTACGTGACAGCGTACTGGAAATCATGCAGCCGTTAGCGGAACAGGCAGAGGATAAAACCGAAATGCAGCAGCTTCTGCGCCAGCATATGCAGGAGATTGCCAATACAGCGCAGCAGACCGTCTATGATTGTGGCGGCACGGAGCTGATAACAGCATGCTTGGCAGAGGAATGGTATCCTACGAGAGATTATGACACATTCTCTCTGCCTGCGGGGAAATATGAGGGCTTGCAGATCCGAATTGGCGAGGCGGAGGGCCACAACTGGTGGTGTGTGTTGTATCCATCCCTGTGCGTGAATGCAGCGGGCGGAGAAGCAGAACTGACAGAGGAAGAACGTTCCCTGATTCATAAAGAAGGAGAATCCTATGAACTCCGGTTCCGGACAGCAGAGCTGCTCGGCAGCCTGAGGGGAATGGTATCATAAAACGGAAAGGATTATTGTATGTCGAAAGAACAACAGGCTTTGCCGCAAAATAAACAGGGAATCCGGCAGTATCTTCCGCAAATCATGCTGGTATTGTTTATGATTCAGCCCATGATGGATGTGATATCCTTTTGGCTGGATGCACTGGGGACCGGCAATACGATTTCCCTGCTGATGCGTTTTGCCGTGCTGTTCGGCACAGCTGCACTGGGATTTTTTCTCAGCAGGCGGAAACGGGTATATTGTATATTCGGTGCAGTGGTGGTTGTCTTAGCCATTCTCCATGTGTGGGCATGCATGATGTGGGGATACAATGGATACGGCGATCCGGTTTATGATCTGATAAATTATATCCGTGTAGTACAGATTCCGTTGTTTACCTTTTGCTTTATTACCTTTCTGCGGGAAACCGGAGAAGAAGGATACAGGGCGATAGAACGTGGATTTGTTGTCAATTTTGGCATTATTGTAATTGTAGAGGCAGCCAGTGCACTGACCGGTACAAATCCCTATACATATGCAAATAAGGAAATTGGCCTGCTGGGCTGGTTTGTAACACCAAGCGCACAGAGCGCAATTATTTCTGTGCTGGCACCGGTGCTGCTGATGCAGGTAATACGAAAAAAGAAGCTTTTGTACACGGCCGCAGGAACAGCAGTATGCTTTGGTGTTTTATATCTGTTTGCAACACGGCTGACATATGTTACGATTTTTATCTGTGCGGCAGGTCTGACGATAGTCATTCTATTGAGCCAATATTGGAATAAAAAGGCCATTGCTGTGGTACTTGCCGGTGCTGTGCTCTGTGGTGCAGGCTATATGGTTTCGCCGATGTATCACAATCAGGTTGCACAAAAGCTGGTTGCGGCTGAGAAGCAGCAGGAAGCGGATGAGCTGATTGCACAGACCGAAAGGATAAACGGCACCACAGTGGAACAATCTCCGGAAATCTGCTTGCAGCCGCTGTATGAGGAATATTTGGGCGCGATGGTAGACAGATTTGGAGAAACGCGCGTGCTGGAAGAATATAGCTATACGACAGATGTATCTGAGCTCAAGGACTGGCGCAGAATGAAAATTATCTATTGCAGCTTCCTGATGGAAGAAGCTGGAACGATGGCAAAGGTATTTGGGATGGAACTGGCAGATATGACATGGATGAATGAGGTTTTTGATGTAGAAAACGATTTCCATGGTATTTATTTTCTGTACGGTATTGTAGGGCTAATTGTATTTTTACTGTTTATGCTGTATTTTATCTGGCTTGTGCTGTATGCACTGGTTACAGCATTTTCTAAATATATGACACTGGAAGCAGGCGCGTTTGGCGTGGCATTTTGTACATTACTGCTGCACATTTATTGCACAGCAGGCGTCCTGCGCCGGCCGAATGCGTCTTTCTATCTGTCTGTGGTGCTGGCAGTCATATATTATTTTGTAAAAATAAAGAAATATCAGGAACCTCCGGCATATAATCCGTTAACTTGACTTTTTTTAGATGGAAAGGTATAATGTGTTGCGTTATATGATATGAAATAGAAAATCTGTGGTATAGAAATCAGATGGAAAGGAAATATAGTATTTTATGATGGCGGTTCAATTGTTGGAACGGTGGCGCAGCGTGCTGAAAAAAAATCTTGCTGTTATTATATTTATCCTGTTTGCCGCACAGCCGGTTATGGATGTCATATCGTTCTGGCTGGATAAGCTGGGGATGAGCACAGCTCCATCTCTGCTTCTTCGTATGCTGGTATTGGTTTGTACTGCGTTGATAGGCTTTATTCTGTCGAAAAAGAGAAAATATTACTGGTATTTGGCCGCGATATGTGTTGGATTCTTCATCCTGCATGCGATTGCATGCTTCATTGCCGGGTATATCAGCCCGTTTGCTGATTTGACAAACTATATCCGTGTAATCCAGATTCCATTGTTTGCATTGTGCTTTGTCACATTTATGAAAACCGATCCCCGTGCATTCCGTTGGATCGGCGTCGGTATTATGATTGCCTTTGGTATTGTTACGGTTGTCGTTCTGGCAAGCGTGATTACCAATACAAATCCATATACCTATGCAGATGTACAGATGGGCATCCTTGGCTGGTTCTCTACAACCAATTCTCAGGCATCTATTGTCAGCATGATGACACCGATTCTTTTGTGCATGGCATATCGTGCAAAACCGCTGTGGATTTTTGTGCTCACAGTTGTACTGACCTGTGGGCAGCTGTATTTTCTCGGCACAAGACTGGCATACTTTGCCATCTTTGTATCGGTGTTCGGCCTGATTTTTATTTCCGTGATTTGCGGAAATACCAACAGATCAAAATATGCCATTCTGATCGTGGCAGCGCTGGTCTGTGCCGTATTTGTCAAGCAGTCACCGATGTATCGGCATCAGATGACATATGCACAGTCTGTACAGGAAAAGCAGTCGGTTTTAAATTCAATGAGCGCGGAGCGCGGAGCCACTGTTACAGAGGCTGAAAAAGAAGAAGCAAAAGTGGATAATTCCAAGCTTCCATTGATTCGCTCCATGAATCAGGTTTATGTTTACTATACCTCCAGTATGGTTCAGCGCTTTGGTGTTGAAAAGATCATGCAGAAATGCAATTTTTCTTCCGATGTTGCGCAAATAACAGGTGCCCGGAAGATGAAAATCGCATTTTGCTCTTTGCTGATGGATGAGATGCCATTTACCTCTACGCTGTTTGGCATAGAGCGTGACGCAATGGAATATAAAGGGATAAGCTATGACGTGGAAAATGATTTCCATGGAATTTATTTTCTGTATGGCATAGTTGGTCTGGTGCTGTTTTTGGTTTTCCTCGCATATTTTGTATACTTGATTTTGTGGGCATTGATCAAAAATATTCAGAAATATTTTACAATGGATGCCGGAGCATATGGCATGGCGTTCCTGTTGGCGCTTGCCAATGCATATAATACAGCGGGAATCCTGCGCAGGCCGAACGCGTCTTTTTATCTGTCCATTATTCTGGCCGTGATCTATTATCTGGTCAAAGTCAGGAAATATGCGGAGAATACCAATCCAAAGGGCGTCTTTGCGCTGATTCAGAAGAAAAAATCTGTATAATTTTAAATCCCGCCTGGTCAGCATCCGGACGGGATTTTTTCACACAATGACACATAGGATTGAAATGCGGAGGTGAAAGTGGATGGCACGGCAGAGAAAACGAAAGAAAAAGAAGCGGTCAATTGGCGCTGTACTGTGGATGATGCTGTGCACCGCTATTGTGATTATCATTGCCGCGGGGATCTGGAAAGTTGTATTTGTGGAGCAGCCATCAGCAGAAGAGCGGGATGTACCGGATTCTATTGCAGGAATTGCTGTACATACCGATTATATTTCGGCAGATTCAGTGGCAAGACCGGGCCGGAAACGGGACGTTCACTATATTGTGATTCATGAAACGGATAATACCGGGGCACATGCCAATGCAAGAGCACATAACCAGTATTTGCATAAAAACTGCTGGGAAGAGCAGAAAAGCTGGCATTATACTGTAGATGACACAGAAATCTGGCATCATTTACCCAATAATGAAGTTGGATACCATGCAGGGGATACGAGCTGGAAGGAAGGCGGTAACCGGAATGGCATAGGGATTGAGCTTTGTGTAAATGAGGGTGGAAATTTTGACCAGACGATGCAAAATACGGCTCAGCTGACAGCATACTTATTGCGGCAGTATCATTTGGATCTGGATGCTGTAAAAAAACATCAGGATTTTTCCGGCAAGGATTGTCCATCTACGATCATTCAAAATAACCGCTGGGATGAGTTTTTGAATATGGTTCAGGTGGCATATGATGCTCAGGAAGCTTCCGATGCTGCAAAAGAAGAGGAATAAAAACTGGAAAGCAGGGAATGCTATGATTGAATCAAACAAGAGGAGGACATTATCATGGATAAATGTCATGCAAACAAGAGCATTCACTGTACTGTAAGCCAGTGTGCAAACCACTGTACCAATTCCGAGTATTGTGCGCTGGAGAGCATCCAGGTAGGTACGCATGAGATGAACCCGACCGAAAAGAAGTGCACGGACTGCCAGTCTTTCCAGCTGGGCTGAAATCTAAGCCGCTGAAATGACAGAACAGGCCGCAGGGATACCGGGATCAGGTGTTTCTGCGGCCTGCTTTTTGAAAAGCAGTACGTAAACCATTGAAATGGTATCAAAGTATCCAGCGGGGGCCAATTTCATCTGTGTTTTGCTTGCATTTTTACGCGTTTTGTATTACTCTATATAAGGAAACGAATGGACGGCAGCATAAACAGCCGTTCCCCGAGGAGGAAATACATTGGGTAAGATTATTTTAACCGGAGACCGTCCAACCGGAAAGCTGCATCTGGGACACTATGTTGGCTCTTTGAAGCGCCGTGTGGAATTACAAAATTCCGGTGAATATGATAAAATTTTCATCATGATTGCGGATGCGCAGGCTTTGACAGATAATGCTGACAACCCGGAAAAGGTTCGCCAGAACATCATTGAGGTTGCGTTGGACTACCTGTCCTGTGGACTTGATCCGGAAAAATCCACCCTGTTTATTCAGTCGATGGTACCGCAGCTGACCGAGCTGACTACCTATTATATGAATCTGGTTACAGTATCCCGCCTGCAGCGCAACCCGACGGTAAAATCTGAAATCCAGATGCGTAATTTTGAAGCAAGTATTCCGGTAGGATTCTTTACCTATCCGATCAGCCAGGCTTCTGACATCACGGCATTCCGCGCAACCACGGTGCCGGTAGGTGAAGACCAGATGCCGATGCTGGAGCAGACCCGTGAAATCGTACATAAGTTTAACAGTGTGTACGGTGAAACCCTGACCATGCCAAACATCCTGCTGCCGGAAAATCAGGCATGTTTGCGTTTGCCGGGTACTGATGGCAAGGCGAAGATGAGCAAGTCCCTCGGCAATTGCATCTATCTGTCTGATGATCCAAAGGACATCAAGAAGAAAATTATGAGCATGTATACCGATCCGAACCACATTCGTGTTGAAGACCCGGGTCAGGTTGAAGGCAATACCGTATTTACCTATCTGGATGCATTCTGCAAGCCGGAGCATTTTGCGGAATTTTGGCCGGATTATGTAAATCTGGATGAGGTCAAGGAGCATTATCAGCGCGGCGGTTTGGGTGACGTCAAGGTGAAGAAGTTCCTGAACAAAGTTCTGGAGGCTGAATTGGCACCGATTCGTGCACGCCGTAAGGAATTTGAGAAGGATATTCCGGCAGTATATGAAATCCTGAAGAAGGGCAGTGAAGCTGCACGTGCAGAAGCTGCCGAAACCCTGCATGATGTCCGTGCTGCAATGAAGATCAATTACTTTGATGACATGGCTCTGATGAAAGAGCAGGCAGAAAAGTATGCGAAGGGATAAAATGTGATATAACAAAATCCACGCTCGAAATAGGCGTGGATTTTGTTTTTGTGTGTCATTGTTCAATTTTGAAGATATGCAATGGATGCATCCAAAGAAGCTTTCAAAAAAGAATCCAGATGCTGTTTTGCTCTTGACGCAATATCCGCTGGTACCGGATAGATGACCTCCGCAATGCTTCCGGCAATGGCGGCAATAGTATCACTGTCTCCGCCAATGGAGATAGCAGCGGAAATAACATCGGCGTAACTGTTTTCCTCTAAAACAGCTTTGATTGCCTGTGGGACAGAGCCTTGACAGGAAACATCAAAACGGTAGGATGGACGGATTTCGTCCAATGTGAAATTGAGGTTGTAATAAGAGCGGGCATAGGCTTCGAAGTCTTTTTTGCTCCCGTTTCGCAGCAGAAAGATCGAAGCTGCCGTGACCTGTGCCCCTTTGATGCCTTCAGGATGGTCATGTGTTACTTTTGCTGAGATTGCGCCGAGCTTTTCCGCTTCCATAAGGCTGTTTGCCACCCAACCAGCAAAGGATGCACGCATAGCAGAGCCGTTTCCCCAGCTGTGGTATGGACGCGGATGACTGTCATGAATCCATTTGTAAAAATGTCTGCCATATCCAACGTGGGGATATTTCCTGCCATAGGACTGCATAGAGCTTTGTACTTCCTGCAGCAAAATACCTTCCGCAGACGGAGATGCTATCCAGTTTTTCGGAAGCTGCTGCAGGCCAGTCCGAATACCCTCTGCAACAGCCAGGGTCATAACGGTATCATCCGTAAATCGGCAAGCAGACTCAATTAACCTTTTGGGTCTGTGTTTTATATTGTGAAACTCATAAATCGAACCCGCGATATCACCGCAGAGTGCACCGAGCATACAGGTATGGGACATTTGTATTACCTCCAGAGGTCTTTACATGTTTTTCAGCTTTTGTGTCATTTCCGCTGCCTTCGCATAGATTTCCTGTGGATCAGTGCCGACAGAAAATTCGCCGTTTTCATAGAGAATTTTTCCCGCAATCATGGTCAGGATGACATTCTGCTTGCTGCCGCTGTAGACCAGATTCTTGCTGATGTTATGAATCGGCTGCATATTCGGCTGGTTCAGATCAATGACAATTAAATCCGCCTGGCTTCCGGCTGTCAGCGTCTCACAGTCCGACAAACGCATTGCTTTGGCACCGCCAACCGTTGCCATGTACAGCACAGCATTGGCGTCCACAGCGGAAGCATCGTTCTCACGTACCTTGGCAAGTGCAGTTGTCAGGAACATTTCGCGGAACATATCCAAACAGTTGTTGCTTGCGGGGCCATCCGTGCCAATGGCAATGTTTACACCTGCATTCATGATATCCTGAATTGGAGCAATGCCGCTTGCCAACTTCAGATTGGATGCCGGGTTGGTGATAACAGACATGTTATGCTTTTTGAAGATTTCCATATCTTCCTGCGTAAAGTGGACACAATGGTATCCACCGCCGCCATAGTCGAACAGATGCAGAGAGTCCAGATACTGGGTCGGTGTCATGCCGGTCTTTTCCATACATGCCTGTACTTCAGAGACAGTTTCGGAATTGTGGGTATAGACCGGAGCCTGATACAGGTGTGCCAGAGCAGCAAGATCGTCCAGAATACCGCGGGATGTGGTGTATTCTGCATGGAAACCAAGCTCAAAAGAAATCAAAGGATGGTATCCGTTATATTTCTGATACCATTCTCCGACGAGAGCCGCAGACTGGCTGAAATCATTGACTGCGCCAGTCAGGACAGTACGGTAATCGGTATCAATCGATGCCTGTACAATGGAATCCGGAGTTAAATACATGTCAAAGTTTGCTGTGATACCGCTGGTGAGGTATTCCAGATAGGCGAGCCGGGACAGGTGATAGATCATATCCGCATCCAGCTTTGCTTCCATCGGGAAAACCTGTGTGTTCAGCCAGTCCTGCAGCGGAAGGTCATCTGCATAGGAACGAAGAAACGTCATGGCAGAATGTGTGTGTGCATTTTTGAAGCCCGGCATAAGCAGATTGCCATTGATGTTGCGTTCCACATCCCAGTGAGTTTCAGACGGCTTTTCCGGGCCGACATAGGTGATTTTATCATTCTCAATCCAGATTTCACCCCAGAACGGCTCAAAACCGTCTGCCATGGTCAGAATGCGGGCATTATACAGTCTTGTGTTCATGTTCAATCCTCCTCTGGTGTGCCATAGGGCAGACCGGCACGTTTTTTCTCAAATACAGCCCGCAGGCTCTCGGTATACGGTGCACGGCAGATTCCGTACTCTGTTACAATACCGGAAATCAACTCATGATCTGTGACATCAAATGCTGGATTATAGCATGTTACCTCCGGCAATGCCATCGGCTCGGTATAGAATTTCTCCTTGATTTCCTCCGAGTCACGTTGTTCAATGGGAATATCTTCCCCGCTGACACAGTTCAGGTCAATGGTAGAGGTAGGCCCAAGCACGTAAAATGGAATGCCGTAATGCTTTGCCAGAATGGCTACACCGGAGGTTCCGATTTTGTTGGCAGCATCGCCATTTGCCGCAACACGGTCACAGCCGACAAAACATGCCTGTATCCAGCCGTTTTTCATGACAAGGCTTGCCATGTTGTCACAAATCAGGGTGACATTGATACCGGCGCGGCTTAGCTCATAGGAGGTCAGGCGTGCGCCCTGCAGCAGCGGACGGGTTTCATCGGAAAATACATGAAAGTCCATGCCGCGCTCTTTCCCAAGAAATAATGGCCCCAGGGCAGTGCCATAACGGGAGGTAGCTAGCGGGCCTGCGTTACAGTGAGTGAGAATACCATCGCCATTTTTGATGAGAGATAAACCATATTCCGCAATGGAACGGCACATGGCAATGTCTTCTTTATGGATTGCGATGCATTCCTGATGCAGAACCTCTAGACGGTCTGGGTATTCCGCACAGCGTTTGGCGGTTTCCAGCATACGGTCCAACGCCCAGCGCAGATTAACTGCTGTCGGGCGGGAAGAGGCAAGATAATCTGCCTGCTTGCTCAGTTCTGACAGGAACTGCACTGCATTTGTATTGCCATCTACCTGCTGGGCCAATACATAGAAGTCATAAGCCGCACAGATACCAATGCATGGTGCACCGCGTACCTGAAGCATTTGAATGGCATCAAACATTTCCTGTGCTGTCCGCAGAGTCAAATATTCTGTACGGTTTGGCAGCTGGGTCTGGTCAAGGATGACAACTGCGGTGCCGTCATCACTGAGATGTACATGGTCAGATAAATATTCATTCATGATATGGTTTGCTTCCTTCTTTATCAAGTATCGCAGGAATCGGGCAGCCTGTACTCATGGCAAGCTGGACGATTTTTGCGGAGTCTTCTACATAAACACTGTTTGTATATGCCTGCGCTAAGGTATCACCGACCGTGACAACACCATGGTTCGCCAGCAGACAGGCAGGTTTCCGGCTGAGAATCGGCAGGCAATTGGTGCCGACAGCAGCACTGCCTTGGGCGGCATATTCCGCCACTTCGATGCTTCCGCCTAAAAACAACAGCATTTCTACCAATACACATGGAATTTCCCTCCGGAGGACAGCATAAGCTGTGGCACTGGGGGAATGGGTATGGACAATGGCATGGTGCTGGGGTAAATGACGGTATATTTCTGCATGCATCTTCCATTCAGAGGATGGCTTGTGTATGCCGTCGATCACATTGCCGTCAAGATCGATGATTACAATATCATCCGGCTTCATAATAGAATAATCCATGCCGCTGGGTGTGATAGCAATATAACCACTTTTTTCATCAAAACAGCTGAGATTGCCGCTGGTAGCTGCCATTAAGCCTTCCTGGTATGCACGCTGGGCAGTCATCACAATTTCCTCACGCATGGGAATAAAATCAGATAAGGATGGTTTCATTTCTTTTCCCTCCATTTTCTTTGCTGACAGATTTATTATACTGTTTTTTTGTGCATGCTTCAACTATATGGAAAGGAAATGCTTGCATTTTGCAGTCAAGCTCGTATAATGAAAAGTAGTAGAAAAAGCAACAGGATGCTATAAAGAGACAGAAGCAATGGCAAGACTGTTGTAATTGGATGGAGGATACATATGATTCAGGATATTGGTACAAAAACGATTGATACGGAGTTTTCCAAGCCACAGCCGGTGGACAGCGATTATGTCCTGCTGTTTGAGCATACGGATGTGTTGGTTGTGCCAGAAACCGGTGAGCTGCCAACCTATGCAGACTGGAAAGCACTCGGCGGAGAAGACAGTGAGCTGGTACATATTTTTGAACAGGCAGGTACGCAGTTTTTCACCGTGCTTGATCCGTCGGATGAGATCAAAGACAAGTTGAAGCGCGAGGTTTCCCGTTGTCTCCGCACCGTTGAACCCGAATGGCTGCGTTTGGGTTCTGTTACTGCACTGCATCTATTTCAGTGGTATCAGTCTCACCGCTTCTGCGGCTGCTGTGGTGCACCGATGCTGCCGGACAGCAAGGAGCTGGCCATGCGCTGTACCAATGAGGAATGTCATGCTGTGACCTATCCGGTGATCAGCCCGGCTATTATTGTCGGCATTATCAATGGCGATAAGATTCTGCTGACCAAGTCTTCGGTTTATAAGAATCCGGTTTATGCACTGGTTTCCGGCTATATGAGTGTGGGTGAAACCTTTGAAACCACAGTAAAACGTGAGGCGAAGGAAGAAACCGGCCTCAATATCAAGAATATCCGGTATTATGGCAACCAGCCATGGGGCTTCTCTGGTGCGCAGATGATCGGCTTCTGGGCGGAGCTGGATGGCAGCGATCAGGTAAAGCTGCAGAAGGACGAGTTAAAGGAAGCAAAGTGGTATACTGCAGAGGAAATCCCGCCCGCGTATGAAAAGGAGCCGTTGGATTTAACCCATTATATGATTGAGCAGTTCCGCGCACATAAGGCACCAGGACAGCAATAAACAGTTATATACTGAATTGGAGGCATCACGATGGTTGGAAAACTGGTTTCTTCATCCAGAGGTGCAACCTATTACTGGGTTGAACAAAATGAAAAACCCGATGCACCTTGTATTGTATTTACGCATGGCATAGCTGCCAATCACCATTTATTTGATAAACAACTGCCATATTTTAAGTGGGGATACCATATGATTTTTTGGGATCTTCCGCTGCATGGCAGATCCCGTCCCTATCATGAATTTTCTTTTGCCCATGCTGCGGAGGATTTAAAAGCGATCCTTGACCGTGAGCAGATGGAAAAAGTCATTTTGATCGGACATGGCATTGGTGGTTATGTCTGCCAGGAATTTGCAGCGCAATGGCCGGAAAGAGTAAGCGCTTTCCTTGGCATTGGTGCAATGCCATTTGGCATTCCCTTTTATTCTGCGGCGGATTTGAAGGAACTGCGCAGGATTCCCATGTTTGTAAAACGTTTACCGGAAACACTGCTGCGTACTAGTCTGGCAAAGAGACATGCACAGACGAGATATGGATATCACAATGCGCTTGCCATGGTGGAGCAGATGTCCAAGCGGGAGATTGTCAATGCATTCAGCGCAGCATACGCTGACCGGTTTACCCGTGAAGACGTAGTAGAATTTCAGTGCCCGGTACTGCTGACCATCGGTGCCATGGATTATGCTGGTAAGATCGCTGAGTATTGCCGAATCTGGTCGGAACAGACTGGTTATCCCATGCATGTGATACCGGATGCATCTCACAATGCCAATGCAGACAATTTTGATGCGTTTAATGATGTTGTCAATAAATTCCTGCATCGCCAGGTAAATATTAAGTAAAAAAGCAGGAGCGGAAAACCGCTCCTGCTGCTGTTTTAGGATAAGGTTTTATTCCATGCGTCCGAATGTCATTTCCTTGCCCTGATGGTCATATTTCTTGCGCTTGCCAGTGATAGAATCGATGGAAATTTTCTAGATCGCTGTACGGGATAGGCTTTGTGCGATGGCATTGTCAAAGTTATGCATGTTTGAAGCATGGAATTTCTCACACATCGCGCGCAGAACAACAATTTTTTCAGAGTCTTCTGTTACCTCGGAAGCGGTGCCATGACAAATTGCGGAAGCAAATTCTGTAGTGAATTTATCTGCGACCAGATGGGACCAGCTGACAGTAGAAACACACACCTGTGGATGCAGCTTTAGACAATCTGTCTTCTTTCCCGCTAGGGCGGCATGGAAGTACAGGCCATTGTCAATCCGGACAATACTCACTGGCACCGCATAAGGCTGGTTATCTTTATCAGTCATAGATACAGTTGCATATTCACATTCGTCAAATACCTGCTTTGCAAATTCTTCCGGCATTTCACGGTCTTTTCTTCTCATGGGAAATCCTCCTATGTGCTTCATAAAAATATGATTTGCGAATAAATCCGAAAAATATTTTCCTGCATGAAACTGCACCACATGTATCTTGTGAGCAGTGCATGGCGTTTCGGATGAATTAAAATTAGCATATATAAAGGGCGATTGCAAGCACTATATCGTGTCCGTTCCGAACGTATCATTTATTGGTGGGAAATATGGAAAACGGGAAAACAGGCAGACGCTTCAAGCGGCTGCCTGCAATAGAATGAAAATATCTTTTGAGAATTTGTTTGTCCTGTGCGGTAGAGGGTTGATCAGATTGCCAATCGTTTGGATTGTTGAAGAGAGGAAGGCGGGTCAGGGAAGGTCTGGTTCCGGGATATCATTTTCGAGATTATCTCTTGCCAGATCATTGTCTATGACGGAGTATGCTTCAGAGATTGGTTTTTCTACCGTGTGCGGGTGAGAATGGAAGACTTTTTGTGACGGGGAGGCTGTTCCTGAAATAATTGGATTCGCCTTGGTTTTTCCTGTTTTTGCCTTTCCCTGCAGCTGTGGTACAGGCAGAACTTCATTTTTCGGGTGCGTATGTGTCCAATCTGGGCGTTTCATCCCTTGCTTTGCCATAAAATTCACCTCAGGAATAGTATGTGTTTTTATAGAATTATTATTAGGAGAAGTCTTGCTACATTTCGATACATATATAAAGTCTAGCTTGCGTCAGGGCAAAGGTTTGTGAAAAATTTGATTTGACATATTGCAGAAAGGAGCACTATAATAATAGCCGCAATATGGAAAAGAGGATTTGTATGCAAACGAGAATATTTAGTAAAAAACAGCTCTGGCAGTTAATTCTGCCGCTGATTATTGAATTGCTTCTGAATCTGCTTGTAGGCATGATTGATTCGATTATGGTTTCCAGCGTGGGAGAGTCGGCCGTTTCTGGTGTGTCGCTTGTGGATACGGTGATGCAACTGCTGATTTATCTGTTTTCGGCGTTGGGTACTGGCGGAGCTGTCGTAGCGGGACAGTATCTCGGACGTGATGATAAAGAAAAAGCACGCGAAAGTTCTGAGCAGCTAGTATGGTTTTCAGGTCTGTTTTCTATCGTGGTGCTGGGGGCTTTGCTCTGTTTGAAAAATCCGATTCTGAATCATTTGTTTGGCAGGATTACGCCGGAAGTACATGATTACGCTAATATTTATTTGATTATTACTGCATTTTCTGTTCCGGGTATTGCGATATATCAGGCATGTGCAGCGACGTTTCGTACCATGGGAAATTCGAAGGTTACGATGTGGATTTCCCTGCTGATGAATATCATCAACTGTACCGGGAACGCGATTCTGATTTATGGTATGCGTATGGGCACTGCGGGTGCGGCAATTGCCACACTGCTTTCGCGTACAGTGGCAGCAGTAGTTATCGTTTTACTGTTGCTCAATCCGAAAAGACAACTGTATCTTCGCAGGACATGCAAAGTGCGTCTAAAATGGAATTTAATAAAAAGAGTGCTTTCGATTGGCGCACCCAATGGGTTAGAAAATGGTATGTTTCAGCTGGGAAAAATCCTGGTACTCAGCCTGATTTCCCTGTTTGGCACCCAGGCAATTGCAGCCAATGCAATTGGCATGACCATCGCAGGCATTCAGGTCATTCCAGGGTCTGCTATTGCCCTCGCGCTAACTACTGTCATTGCACGCTGTGTGGGAAAAGGGGATTATGAGCAGGCACGGTATTATAATCGGCTGTTGATTTTTCTCACCATTGCCGCGATGCTGGTACTTGACTGGTCGCTATACTTTGCTCTGCCATGGATTTTACCATTTTATCATTTATCTGCAGAGACGGCAGAATTAACGAGGCAGATGGTATTGGTTCATACAGCATGTGCAGGTATCATTTGGCCAATTACCTTTGACCTTCCGGCATCCATGCGTGCAGCAGGCGATGCAAGGTTTGCAATGGTGATATCCATTATTTCGATGTGGGTATTCCGCATTGGCACAGGATATCTGCTGGCATTGGGTATGCATATGGGTGCGATTGGCGTTTGGATTGCCATGGTTATTGACTGGATGTTCCGTGCCATTGTTTTCAGTATGCGTTGGCATAGTGGAAAATGGAAGGCAAAGAGCGTCATTTAAAAGGGACAGGAAAGTTATATCAAGCCTGTTTGTATCATGACGTTTTATACCTGTTCTTTCTTTAAGAATCCCTTGGATCAGCAATGGTTTGAGGGATTTTGTTTTATAAAATGATTTGGGTTTTCTGGTTTTCATCCATTCCGTATGTCACAGTGTTTTTATATGATTTGTGCGATGCGCATAAAATATAAATAAAATAAGCGGATTTTATATTGACTTTTGCACAGCCTTCGTGCAAAATATAAACAATTAGACCTGAAAGGGGTATTTTTAGATGAAAAAAACACGGTTACAATATGGAATGGTTGGTGGTGGCAACGGCGGCAATATCGGCGGTGCACATCGGCGTGGCGCAATGATGGACAGCCTTGCAGTATTGACAGCAGGTGCATTTACGCGCAATACAGAGCAGAATCAGCGCGATGGTGAGACATGGGGGGTACCGGCTGACCGCGTTTATGATACATGGAAACAAATGGCGGAAGCCGAGGGTGCACGTGAGGACGGCATTGATTTTGTTACCATTGTTACGCCAAATGACACGCATTATGAAATTGCAAAGGCTTTTTTGGAGAATGGTATTCATGTAGTTTGTGAGAAACCCTTTACTATGACGTCAGATGAAGGCAAGGAGCTTTGCGCGCTTGCCAAGGAACGCGGTCTGGAAATCTGCGTCACATATACTTATCCGCACTATCCGATTTTGCAGGAAGCCAAACATTTGATTGAATCGGGGGCGATTGGAAAAATTCGAAATATTTGGGCAGAATATCCGCAGGATTGGCTGCTTTTGGCGATGGATGAGGCAAAAGATCCGGATTCACTGTGGTTTGTTGATCCTAAAAAGTCAGGAATTTCCAATGTGACCTCATCTATTACTGTACATTTAAATTATCTGATTACTTCGATGACTGGCTTGAAGCCGGAGCGCGTGTTGGCGGATTTTGATTGTTATCCAGATGGCGCACCGCTTGATACTACCTCGCATGTATTGGCACGCTATACAGGCAATGTCCATGCTGCATTACTATGCTCTTTTACTGCAATTGGCCGGGATTGTTCGATTGGATTAAAGATTTTCGGTGAAAAGGGAACTGTGGAATGGTATCACGATGACCCAACGCATCTGCGGGTTGCTTTTTTGGGAGAACCAGTTCAAATCCGTACCTGTAAGCAGAAGTATTTATGCAAGGAGGCATATGAGATGAGCCGGCTGCCCGCTGGACATCCTGAGGGATTTTATGAAGCCTTCGGCAATATTTATCATTCTTTCTGCACTTTTCTGCTCGATAAAATAAATGGACAAACCAGCGAGCGGACATATTTCCATCCAACTGGTGAGGATGGAGTTACTGGTATCCGTCTTGTAGAGGCTTGTGTGAAGAGTAATGCAAACGGCAATATTTGGGTTGATGTTTAAAACTGTTTTTGATATATGACGAAAATAACAGCCTGGACGGTACGAAAGCCGCCGGGCTGTTTTATTGTTTCAGAAATTCTGGATAATTTGGTTGCGGAAGTCAGTTTTGTATTCTCATCTATTAAATTTTTGTCGAAAAATGTCCGAAAAGAGGAGGTTCTGTACATATATTAAAAGAGCATATCTATGTATTAACACGCCCCATAATAATGCCCGTTGACTATGATTATCTGATTATAGTCACCGGGCATTTTTTTCTAAATATGAGGTGAACCTCATGGTGATATGCAGAATATTTAGATAAAATTTATTCGTATTCGACAATGTTTGAGGAATGATAAATTATGCTGAAACAAAAATACACGGTGCAATCGTATTTATCTGAACAGTTGCGGCTTTTTCGTAGTGAAAATGGATTATCACAGGAAAAAATGTCTGAGTATTTACATATTGTACCGCGTTCTTATTTTGATCTGGAGCATGAAAAATATGGACTTTCGCTGAAAACATTTGTTTGTTTTATTCTGTTATTATCAGATGACCGATTATTGAATTTGCGTGATAATTTACGGGGGATTATTGAAAAGGAGGAGGAATGATATTGGTATATTATGATAAAAACTGTAAATTTGATGAAATCTATACAGGGCTTTGTTGTATGGGGGCAGCAATTAACGGGATAGGAACATTTCAAACAGCATATGCAATTTACCTTGTCCGATGCCAGCCGAAAGATATGAAGTTTGCGACAAAACAGTTGTATCCCGCTATAGCAAAGTATTGCGGAACGAATTGGATGGCAGTAGAGCGGAATATCCGTTATACAATAACAAGTATTTGGAAACATAATCTGTGGCTGGCCAACACGATACAACGGCCGAAAACAATGCAGTTTATTATGGCTGCAGCTCGTATCCGTTTGCGTTCCGATGCGTATATGCAACAGGAGGAAGAAGAAAAGATGGATTTTGAGCGGTAACGCGTGAGATGTTGGTGTGTTGGATAATGTCGGGGTGATCGTTGCGGGTTACGCAGTAAAATGGAATGAGCATGGGAAAGCCCGCTGGCCTTGATAGCCGGCGGACTGTTTTTTCTTTTGCTCCAAGTACAAAATGTTTGTAGAAAAATAATTAAACTCGAAAAAGTATGAAAAAACCGCCCTTTCATAATAAAAAGGCGGTTTTTGTGGTCCGAGTGGCGGGACTTGAACCCACGGCCTCTTGACCCCCAGTCAAGCGCGCTACCAGCTGCGCTACACCCGGAAATAACTTGCTTAAATATAATAGCACACAGCTTCTGCAAATGCAAGGGGAATTTGAAACATATCGGCAGTTGGGGAACACAAAAAATGACAGATATGACGCAGGAATTTGAGAAATATCTGTCATTTGATCTGTTATTTATGGGTTATAGTCCTTGCAGGGCTTGTCTATCCAGCTTCTTTATCCTTTACAAAAATTTCTTCTGTAATGTTGTCATGAGAACTGCCTGAAAAATCTATGGTTTGTATGGATTTCCAGCCATACGCTGCCAATGGAATATCGAATTTTACATCACTGGGATATACCCGGTTCCAATGATACAGGATTATTTTTTCGATTTTGCGTTCATAAGGGAGGATAGGCAGGTTTTCAACAAGACAGTAGTCTCCAACGGGAGCTTCAGCCAGAAAGTCTTCGGAAATATGAATATTGGAAGAGGATTCTTTTGCAAACTGTTTTTGGGAATAGGCATTCATCCAAAGTGTATGCCCTGCTGTTATTTCCAGAATATGTTGCCGTAATATACGGTCCTGGCTCTGACGCCGTTTGTTGAACATCATGCCATAGTTATCATCAATTGCAGTGATTAGTATCATAAAAGCCCTCCTTCTATAAATAATTTATCATAAATGGAATAGCAGTTCCATTTTATTTCCGTAAATATCTTTGAAAAAATGGAATACATTGACGGAAAGAAAAGATACTGATATACTGTGTAATAGATATAGAAGTGAAGATAACTGCCATAAGGAGGAAAGAATCATGGATTTTATGGAATTATTGAAAGCTCGTGAGAGCTGCCGTTCATATCAGGATAAGCCGGTCAGCAGGGAACAGCTGATACAGATTGTGGAAGCAGGAAGACTGTCTCCGAGCGGCTGCAATGCACAGCCGTGGAAGTTCATCATCATTGATGAGCCGGAAGCAAAGGCGAAAATGTGCGATGCATTGGTTGTAGAAGGCGGTGGAACTGGCTGCCCGTGGAGAGAATCTGTTCCGGCTTTTATCGCAATGGTCGAGCAGCCGGCAAATGTTATGCCAACGGTAAAGGAATATTATGGCGATACCCAGCGGTTTGCGCAGGGGGATATTGGTATGGCAGCTATGAATATGTGCTATGAAGCAATGGAGCACGGCTTGTCTACCTGCATTCTCGGACTGAATGACCAGAAGAAAATGGAACAGTATTTTGGTATTCCGGAAGGACATGAGGTACGTATGGTCCTTGCAGTTGGTTATGGTGCTGAAGGCAGTGAGCCGCGCAAAAAGATGCGTAAGCCTCTGGAAGAAGTTTGCAGCTTCAATCAGTGGTAAAGCAGAATAATAAAAATCCCAGTCTGTTTGTGTAGACTGGGATTTTGCTTTTGGAATGGTTTAATTGGTCTTTTTCAATACTGCTGTACCCAAAGCGTTTTTTTGCGTTTCTTCTGTATGATTCAAGCGGCATTCCATGATAATGAGCACGGTGGAAATCAGCAGCGGAACGACACAGAGCCATACACTGCGGATACCGATGAAGTGATGGGTAATCCAGGAAAATGCAACACCGATGTGGAAACAGATCAGTGTACCACCAAAGAACCAAGCTTTTTTCAGCTGTTTTTTCTCATGTGTGATGTAATATTCCGACAGGGCATTTGCCACTTGCCGGGTATTGTTGGTTGAAAAAATAGAGGAGCTGGCAAAGCCGTAGGCACCTGGAAATGAATTCCACTGGAATGCCATTGCAAAGAAAATCGGATATAAACCGAGGACAGGATCCATTTCCTCCGGAAGGAAGCCCAGAATCAGAACTGCAATAAAATTAATGACAAGAGAAATCGGGTGCAGGTTTTTATGATATTTTTTAGAAAGGATGTTTGCGCTCACGATACCTGCCACATAGATGCATACAGCGACGATACGGATCAGCACATCCAGAAAGTTCGTTCCCAAAAGACTGGTAACAATATAAATCAGGTTAGCAGTCAGCGCATTGCCGAAAAAATCATCACGGCAGAGCAGGGCATAAACGCCGAGATAGCCGCCGGTGATAGCCATCGAATGATGAATCCAGCAGGCGAGATCCTCACGATTCTTCATATAGCCGCACTTCCTTTACTTTTGCTGATACATATTATAGACCGGGACCGATAGAAAGTAAATGGACAAAATTCCATATCTGACGTGCGGATACGGCAAAATTCTGTATAGATTTCTTGCATGTGGTTTAAAGGATTCCTGCATGTATTTTTCGGGGGAAATAAGGAAACAGAATAAAATGCAGATGCTAAAGTTTATAACGATCAAAATACACAGCATATATCGAAAATAGATCAATATTTTTTTGTAAATTTACTGAATCATGAAAGTTGGGAAAGTTTTACTTGCATTTTTGGGGATGAAGTGTTATTCTATCAATGACAACGGTGTCAGATACGCAGAAATGCGTATTTGGCATCGTTTTTTGTTTACTTTTTTATTCAAATGTCGTATGATAGGAGTTGAAAACAATGATAGACAGTGGCAGCACAGGATTTATGATGATCTGCGCAACGTATGTCTTCCTCATGACACCAGGCTTGGCTTTCTTTTATGGCGGATTGGTTCGCCGAAAGAATGTTTTGAACACAATGATGTCTTCTGTATTTATTATGGGCCTGGCATCCATACTGTGGGTGATTTGTGGCTATTCGCTTGCATTTGGCGGCAATATCCATGGAATCATTGGTACTTTCCAGAATGTATTTCTGAATGGTATTGGTTGGGAGCCGGGAAGTTATGCTGACCAGATTCCTGCACTCATATTTGCAGCATTCCAGATGATGTTTGCAATCATTACACCGGCACTGATTACCGGTGCAGTAGTTGGACGAATGGATTTCCGTGCGCTGTTCCTGTTCATTCTGCTGTGGTCTTTCGTTGTTTATTACCCGCTGGCACATATGGTATGGGGCGAGGGCGGCTTCCTGGCTGCAATCGGTTCGGTTGACTTTGCAGGCGGCAATGTAGTACATATCAGTTCTGGTATATCTGCACTGGTTCTGTCGATTATCCTTGGCAAGCGTACTGGTTCGGAGCAGAGCAGCTTCCTGCCACATAATGTTCCGTTTGTTATTCTTGGCGCAAGCCTGCTGTGGTTTGGCTGGTTTGGTTTCAATGCAGGCAGTGCCCTTGCAGCTGACGGTCTGGCAGCACATGCTTTCATGACCACCAATACTTCTGCTGCTACCGCAATGCTGTCGTGGATGCTGATTGATATGGTTCGTGACGGCAAGCCGTCTGTTGTTGGTGCATGCACGGGTGCGGTACTGGGTCTGGTTGCAATCACACCGGGTGCTGGTTTTGTACCGCTCTGGTCTGCATTTATCATCGGCGCACTGGTCAGCCCAATCTGCTATTTCGCCGTTTCTGTAATTAAGGTTAAGTTCGGCTATGATGATGCACTCGATGCATTCGGATGCCATGGCGTCGGCGGTATCTGGGGCGGCATTGCAACCGGTATCTTTGGTAAGTCTTCAATCAATGCAGTAGCACAGTGGGATGGCCTTGCATTTGGTGATTACCATCTGTTTGTAGCTCAGGTTCTCAGCATTGTTATTACCATTGCAATTGCCATTGTCGGTACACTGGTTTGTGCATTTATCGTAAAACATATCGTTCCGCTTCGTGTCGATGAGCGTGCAGAGCGTTTTGGCCTTGACGAAACAATGCATGGCGAACGTGCATATCCGACCTTTACCGGCTTGGATTAATGTGCAGGGAGGATATAGAATATGATTAAGATTGAAGCAATCGTCCGTCCGGAGAAGATGGAGGACGTGAAGGACGCATTGGCAATGATTAATGTCCACGGTATCACCTTGTATCAGGTTATGGGCTGCGGCTCCCAGAGGGGAAACACCAAGAAGGTGCGTGGCCGTGCGATTACAGTCAATCTGATTCCCAAAATCAAGTTTGAAATTGTCGTTTCCGATGAGGAGTGGGCAAATATTACCATCGACACCATCTGCAATGCTGCATACACTGGCGAGGCAGGCGACGGCAAGATCTTCGCTTACGATCTTGACAACGTTGTACGTATCCGTACCCGTGAAATCGGTCTGACCGCATTGTAATTATGTCATAACCATATGCCTTCTCTGCCAATAGCAGGGGAGGCATATCCTTTTATGTACGGTATCGTATTGCGTTTTATGCGGATATATTGTAGAATGATACTGGTCAAAAGAAGAAAACGCGCTTGGCGTTTTGCTTCCTAAAACAGTTTATTTATCCGAATTGAAAAGAAAGCGACGGTACTATAGTATGGAAATCGGAATTTGCGGAAAGCAGACAGTTATTGTGACAGAAGAAATGACAGCAAAGGCAATGGGCAGTGGCGAGCTGCCGGTTTATGCAACGCCGAGCATGATTGCTCTGATGGAGAATACGGCTTATACCAGTGTTGCAGGCGAGCTGGAGGAAGGTCAGGGAACAGTGGGCACCCTGATGAATGTCAAGCATCTGGCAGCCTCGCCGGTTGGCATGGAAGTGACCTGCGAGACAAAGCTGATTGAGGTCGACCGCAAGCGGCTGGTCTTTGAAGTGAAGGCATTTGACAAGGCAGGCTGCATCGGTGAAGGTGTGCATGAACGCTTTATCATTATGAATGAAAAGTTCCTGAATAAGGCAAATAGTAAGCTATAATTGGCAAAAAAGCAATTTTTTGTGAAAATGGTTCGATTTCTGTGTGGAAACGGGCCATTTTTTCTGATAAAATGTGGCAATGATTCCACTTTAGGATGATTGAACAATTGTGCGTTATGGCTTATAATAATGAATAAGATGTGCTGCAAAGTTTCATGGTATTCTTGTGATGCAGAGGCAATGCGGCAGTTAAGGTTCCGGCTTCTGGCTGTATGGGAGAAACCATGCACAGAAAGAGCAGGTAACGAAAGGAGCAAATGAAATGGTCAAATTATATGACGGTGGCGTGTATCTGGTCGGTGGCAGAAAAATTGTCGAAGAGCAGGATGCTGCAAAGATACAGGCGCTGACCGGACAGGCAGCAGATAAGGAGGAAGCAAAGAAGGGTACGATTGCGTACTCTATTCTTTCTGCACATAATACCTCCGATAATATGGATAAGCTGAGAATCAAGTTTGATGCGATGACATCCCACGATATTACTTTTGTGGGCATTGTTCAGACTGCGAAGGCTTCCGGTATGGAAAAATTCCCGATTCCATATGTCTTGACCAACTGCCATAACTCTCTATGTGCAGTAGGTGGTACGATCAATGAGGATGACCATGTTTTTGGTCTGTCTGCTGCAAAGAAGTACGGCGGCATCTATGTTCCGCCTCACATGGCAGTTATTCATCAGTATATGCGTGAAAATATGGCTGGCTGCGGCAAGATGATTCTTGGCTCTGACTCCCATACCCGTTACGGCGCACTGGGCACCATGGCAATTGGTGAAGGCGGCGGCGAACTGGTAAAGCAGCTGTTGTGTGATACATATGATGTTGCCTATCCGGGTGTCGTTGCAATCTATTTGGACGGCAAGCCGCAGCCGGGTGTTGGCCCGCAGGATATTGCGCTGGCAATCATCGGTGCAGTCTTCAAGTCCGGTTACGTAAAGAATAAGGTAATGGAATTTGTCGGCCCTGGCATTCGCTCTATGAGAACCGATTACCGCAATGGCGTCGATGTCATGACCACGGAGACCACATGTCTTTCCTCCATCTGGTGTACCGATGAGGATACCAAGCAGTATCTGACCATGCATGGTCGTGGCGGTGATTATAAGGAGCTGAATCCGGCAGAGGTAGCTTACTATGATGGCATGGTATATGTTGACCTGAGCACCGTTAAGCCGATGATCGCACTGCCGTTCCATCCATCCAATACATTTGAAATTGATGAACTGAATGCAAATCTGAGCGATATCCTGCGTGCTGTTGAAGTAGATGCACAGCGTCTGATCGGCGGCAACAAGGAAATCGAATTCAGTCTGACCGATAAGATCGTTGACGGCAAGCTGCAGGTGCAGCAGGGTATTATTGCAGGCTGTGCAGGCGGTACCTACAGCAATGTTATGGAAGCTGCACATATTCTGCACGGTGCAAACTGCGGTGCCGATGAATTTACCCTGTCTGTATATCCGTCTTCTATGCCGGTTTATATGGATCTGGTGAAGAAGGGTGCGTTCTCTGATCTGTTGGCAGCTGGTGCTGTTATTAAGACCGCATTCTGTGGCCCGTGCTTCGGCGCTGGCGATACGCCGTCTAACAATGGCCTGTCCATCCGCCATACTACCAGAAACTTCCCGAACCGTGAAGGCTCCAAGCCGGGCAATGGCCAGATGTCTTCTGTTGCACTGATGGACGCACGTTCCATTGCAGCGACTGCAGCAAATGGCGGTATTCTGACTCCGGCAACTGCTGTTGTGGATGACTATGTTGTACCGGAATATGAGTATGATGATTCCTCCTACCGCGCACGTGTATACCAGGGCTACAGCGCACCGGTAGAAGGTGCTGAGCTGGTATATGGTCCGAACATCAAGGACTGGCCGGAAATGAGCCCGCTGGCTGATAACATTCTGCTGAAGGTCTGCACCAAGATCATGGACGAGGTTACAACCACTGACGAACTGATTCCATCCGGTGAGACTTCCTCTTACCGTTCCAACCCGCTGGGTCTGGCAGAGTTTACGCTGTCCCGTCGTGATCCGGAATATGTAGGACGTTCTAAGGTTGTTGACAAGCTGGAGAAGGCACGTGTTGCAGGTAAGGACCCAGTTGAACTGGCTCCGGAGCTGGAGAAGGTTTACGCACAGATCAAGACCATCGATGCTGATATGGTACCGGCTGAGACGGAAATCGGTAGCATGATTTACTGTGTCAAGCCGGGCGACGGCTCTGCACGTGAACAGGCTGCTTCCTGCCAGAGAGTGATTGGCGGCCTGGCAAATATCTGTAAGGAGTATGCTACCAAGCGTTATCGTTCCAATGTAATGAACTGGGGTATGCTGCCGTTCCAGATGAAGGATGAACCTGAATTTGAAATTGGCGATTATATTTACATTCCGAATGTAAAGGCTGCTCTGGATGGTGACATGCAGGATATCAAGGCATATGTTCTGGGTGATGAGATCAAGGAAATCTCCTTGTATATCTCTGACATGACGGCTGATGAGAAGAAGATTGTCAAGGCGGGCTGCCTGATTAATTACAACCGCAACCGTTAATTGAATGTATTCTGAAATCGAAGGGCTTTGGCTTGTGCTGAGGCCCTTCTTTTTGCATGGATGTAAGAAACAGATGAAAAAAGGCGTTCTATGTGATACAATAAACAAATACTACATTGAATAGGAATAATAATAATGAAACGATTGGTTACAGGAATTATCGCCCATGTAGATGCCGGAAAGACAACGCTTTCCGAAGGCATGCTGTATGTAAGCGGAAATCTGAAAAAATTGGGCCGTGTAGACCATAAGGACGCGTTTCTGGATACCTACCGTCTGGAACGGGAACGCGGCATTACGATATTCTCCAAGCAGGCAATTTTATCGCTGGAGCACACACAGTTCATGCTGCTGGATACGCCGGGACATGTGGACTTTTCCACAGAAATGGAACGCACACTGCAGGTGCTGGATTATGCGATTCTGGTCATCAGCGGCAGCGATGGTGTGCAGGGACATACGGAGACGCTTTGGAAGCTGTTGGAACAGTACCATATTCCAACCTTTTTATTTGTCAATAAAATGGATCTGGATAGTGCAGATCATGATGGCGTATTGTATCAGCTGAAGCGCCGTTTTGGTGATGGATGCATAGATTTTTCTACACAACGTGCACCGCAAGAACGGGATGAAGAGGCTGCGATGTGTTCCGAAGCCATGATGGAGAGCTTTCTGGAGCATGGAGCGCTGACTTTGGAGGAATTGCAGCATTCCATCATTCAACGCGAAATCTTCCCTTGTTATTTTGGTTCTGCCCTAAAGCTGGAGGGTGTGGAAGAATTTCTACGTGGAATGGAAAAATATACGGTAGATCCGGTATATCCAAAGGAGTTTGGCGCAAAAGTTTATAAAATCTCACGTGACCTGCAGGGAAACCGCCTGACATGGATGAAAATTACTGGCGGCGGGCTGAAAGTAAAAACTGTTGTGACAAATGCTGGATTATCCGTGGAAAAAGATGCAATCTGGGAAGAAAAAGCAGATCAGCTGCGTTTATATTCCGGAGAAAAATATCAGATGGCAGATTTTGTGCCTGCCGGAAGCATTTGCGCCGTGACAGGGCTGACAAAAACACAGCCGGGGGATGCATTGGGATTGGAACCGGAATCCATTGCCCCGGTTTTGGAGCCGGTTCTAACCTATCAGATGATCCTGCCGGAAGATGCGGATGTCCATATGACATTGCGGAAGCTGAAACAGCTGGAAGAAGAAGATCCGCAGCTGCATATCGTCTGGAATGAACGCTTACAGGAAATTCATATCCAGCTTATGGGTGAAATTCAGTTGGAGATTTTAAAAAGCCTGATTGCAGAACGGTTTGATTTAGAAGTCTCCTTTGGCGCAGGAAATATTGTATATAAAGAAACAATTGCAGCACCCGTAGAAGGTGTTGGACATTTTGAACCGTTGCGGCATTATGCGGAAACCCATCTGCTGTTAGAACCGCTGGAACGTGGCAGTGGATTGGAATTTGCAACAGCATGCAGTGAAGATGTCTTGGAACGCAACTGGCAGCGTCTGATTCTGACACATCTGGAAGAGCGGGAGCATCTTGGCGTATTGACTGGTGCACCAATTACAGATATGCGCATTACATTGCTGACTGGGCGTGCACATGCCAAGCATACAGAAGGCGGTGATTTCCGGCAGGCAACCTATCGGGCAATCCGTCAGGGTTTGATGAAAGCAGAATCTGTTCTGCTGGAACCGTGGTATGCTTTTCGTCTGGAGCTTCCACAGGAATGTGTTGGACGTGCTATGTCGGATATTCAGGCACGAGGCGGCGATTTTGAACCGCCAGAGACGGATGGGGAATATGCTATACTGACTGGTATAGCTCCGGTTTCCACTATGCGCGATTATACAATGGAGGTTGTTGCTTATACCAAGGGAAAAGGCAAATTATCTTTGTCAGTAGACGGGTATCGCCCCTGCCACAATGCAGATGAGGTGGTAAAGGAGATGGCATATGAGCCGGAAGCAGATTTGGACAATACACCGGATTCTGTTTTCTGTTCACATGGTGCGGGCTATACTGTAAAATGGCATGAGGTGGAATTGCATATGCATCTGCCTGCCGTGTTAAAACCGAAGGAACCAGAGCCGGAACAGCAGGTAATTTCCCGTCCGGTCAAAGCATCCTATTTCAGCTCACAGGAATTGGATAAAGAGCTGAAAAAGATTTTTGAACGCACGTATGGTACGATCCAGCCGAGAACATTCCGTTCCCAGCGGGCGATGCGGTATGATCATCCAAGAGAGGTGCTGCGTCAATTGGAGCCCGCAAAGGATTATCTTCTGGTAGATGGCTATAACATCATTTTTGCATGGGATGATCTGAATGCCCTGGCAAAGGACAATCTGGATGCAGCGCGGCAGTCCTTAATGGATATCCTGTGCAATTATCAGGCATACCGCAGATGCGAACTGATTTTGGTATTTGATGCTTATCGCGTGCCAGGACAGAATGGTATTGTAGACAGTTATCATAATATTCACGTTGTTTATACAAAGGAAGCGGAAACCGCTGATATGTTTATTGAAAAGGTTTCTTATGAAATCAATGGGCAGAGAAATGTGCGGGTCGCTACCTCAGACGGCTTGGAACAGATTATTATTCTGGCGCATGGCGCACAGCGGATTTCCGCACGGGCATTCCGGGAAGAAGTGGATCAGGTCAATCAGCGGATTGAAGAAACGATTCGCAGGCAGAATCAGAAGTAAATGGAAGAGCATATCCTCATGTCAGCTAAAATCTTGCTGGCATGAGGACAATAAACCGATTTCAAGAAAAATTTTGGAAAATCCTTGACAAAATCAAATTTGCAGTATAAAATATATATCGTTGTCAGACCAAAGATCTGATATGGAAGTTTAGCTCAGCTGGGAGAGCATCTGCCTTACAAGCAGAGGGTCACAGG
>JAJPXP010000052.1 GCA_021205365.1 Clostridia bacterium | reverse complement strand
TCCCGGCAGCAAGCTTTTATTATTTCGCTTGTCTACCTAGAAGGGAGCATATCATTGATATCCTGCGGCTGTATTTTTTTATGTATTTTCTTCGGTTCCCGGTGCTTCCGTTAGCATTTCGACAGGTTTTTCTGTGTGTTCCCGCAGCAGGGAAAACAGCTGTGCAATTCCGGCTGCCGCTGTGATATACAGGAAAATCTGTGGAAGGAAGGCATAGCGCGGCTGGACTTCCACCAGCAGGAATACAGCAAAGCATGCCATCACCGTCATGGGCGCCAGCACAGTCGAGAAGGTCTGCTCCTCCGGCTTTCGCCGCATGAGGGACAGGCCGCCAAGCAGTGCACAGGCCAGGGAGAATAAAAAGACAACACGGTCAAGCAAAACACAATACTGATAGAATTTTGGACCGGCAATGTGGCAGATGGAAACCGACGTATCATTGAGATATCCCATGGGGAAGCCCAGGCCGGTTTGCAGCCAGAGATTGGACACCTTAGCTGCCAGCAGGGAAACCATCTGGACCGGCGGAATACAGATGCGGTCAAGAATCAACGCCTTTTCTGCAGCTACGGAAGCCTCACGGACAGCCTCCGGCGTATCAATCCGATGTGCATTGCCAAACAGCTCGCGGTCGGCAGCAGAGTACATACCACCGCTTTCCTGATTGAAGGAAATGATAAATTTCCATGTCGGCCAGTTGTTGGACAGTCCGTATTGATTGATGCCGCTGGCAGAAATGGCATACGATGCCCCGGCATTGCAGACCGCATACACGATGGCTGCCAGCACGATACCGAGAAGCATCTGTTTATTCTGCTTGATGGAACGCTTCATGATGACAACGAATACAGCTGTGCCCGCCAGTGCCGCAAGGATAACGATTCCTTCCGGGCGCATAATGTTGCCAAGGGCGAATAGAAGCCCCGCAATCAGCGCACGGGGAATGGAAAATGCATGTTCTTTTCCGCTGGTGAGGATACAGATTCCAAGCAGCAAAAAGAAAGCGGATACCACCTGATTGGTCAGCAGGCAGTTCAGGACTGTTGGGAATAAGGTCACCAGATACAGCAGGGAAGCTGTCTGTGCAGCACGTTCATTTGTAAACCGGCGTGCAAGAAGATAAATCATACAATTGATGCCGGAGAGCATCAATGCGTGGACAATTTTAATGACAGCAGCATGTCCAAAAAGCTTGAGCAGCAAGGCTTCCCAGAGAACAAAACCGGTCTGATATGCCCAGAGATAGAAGTATTGTGTATTCTGAAAGCTGAAATCACCGGCAGCAGCCTGCTGCGCTGCATCGTACATGGTTGCAAAATCCTGTATCGGCTCCGGACGGATACAAAATACCGCCGCAAAGTGAACTATTGTGCTGACAACGAACAGCAGCAGGGGAAAATGCCGGATATGGAATTTCCGCGGGATGAAGATTGCCGCCAGAATCAGCAGGATACCCAGGCCGATGCCATGCATGACTGTCATGGCAAGAAGACAAAAGAGAAAACAGAGAGAAAACAATCGTTTGATCCATATTGAAAAAGTAGCCATTTTATACCCTCCTTTGGCAGTACGCATTCATTTCCCCAAAATGCTGCATTCATTATAGCACAAAGGCTATTGCGCAACAAGGGGCGGGAAAAGGGAGAAAAGGACTGGAAACCGCTCTTCGGCCTGCCGGTGCTGCCCGGGAGGCATTTTTTTCATTTGTGCAGATGTTGCAATACGATATTTTTTTGCGAACGGGTACTTTTTTGTGGATTTTATGCGGAATTTTTGCTTTAAAACAGCAAGAAAATTGCTTTTTTTATCATTTTACTGATTGATTTTCTCAAAGGGTCTTGCATTCTTCCATGATTTGTGGCATAATAGGGAAAAAATTACAATTTGGTTACAAAGACAGCGAAGGAAAGGATGACACCAATGAGAAAACGACTTTTCAGCGCAGTGCTCACCGTATGTATGGTGGCAGCACTGTTTCCGTCAGCTGCTTTTGCCGCAGATATTCAGAAGACCCAGCAGGTCACCATTGCAGGCAAGACGCTGACCAGCGGCATGGGCTGGAACAATGACGGTACAACCACCAGTACAGGCTCTTCCGGCAACAATGCTTATTTTAAAGACGGCGTGCTGTATCTCAATGATGCCGATATCAGTACGCAGGGGACGGCAATTTCTGCCTCCAATGGCAATCTGACCATTCAGCTGAGCGGAGACAGCTATATCGATGCGAGTGCTACGGCAGCCAATAACATGGTACAAGCTGTCGTATTCAATGCTGATGATAACGAGAGCACCGCAGGGAATATCGTGATTCAGGGCGAAGGCATGCTGGAGATTGAAAGCGGATATGCCGGCATCGTCAATGAGGGCAGCAGCACATTGGAAGTGAAGGACGCTGCGATCAGTATCAGCAGTGAAGACTGCGGCATTGCAACCTCCGGTGATCTCTCGGTCACTGGAAGCGCCATGCTGGTAGCAGAGGCGAAACACAAATGCATCAGTGCAAAAAAGCTGACGGTGGCAGAATATGCTTCTGTCTATGCAGAATCAGAGCAGGGGGAAGACGGCAGTGCCATTTCCTGTACGGGACTGGAATCCAAGGGCTATCTTGCAGCTTACGGTGATGCGGATGCGATCAATTGCACCGGAAATGTAGCCATCACAGGAGGCTCTCTCGAAGCACGGGTGCGCCGCAACACTGAGGTTCCGGCGCTGCATGTATATTCCGGCGGAACAGTTTCCACAAATGGTATGTATGTACACGCAGGTATCTCCAGCCTGGATGCGCAGCAGGTCACGGATTTTGACAGCAGCTTTGAAAATTACCGCTATGTTATCGTTGCGGAGGACAGCAGCTGGCTGAATTGGGAAAATGGCTTTGAAGATGTTGCATCGAATATGTGGTATTATACTTATGTCAGCTATGTAAACCAGCATAATCTGATGGCTGGTGTGGGAAATGCAAAGTTTGCACCAAATGACACGACCACCCGCAGCCAGGCAGTCCAGATTCTGTATAATCTTTCCATGAATTACTGGGAACAGTATGGCGTGGATTCTGGCAGCCCGGTTTCGTTTACCGATGTGCCTTCTAATATGTGGTTTGCGAAGGCAGTTAACTGGGCAGGCGCCAATAATATTGTCAGCGGCGTCGGCAACAATCGGTTTGCGCCGGATGATAACGTTACCCGCCAAGAGTTTGCACAGATCCTGTATGCCTTTGCGAAGCAGCTGGGATATGATGTAAGTGCAAGCGCTGACCTGAGCCGCTTTGGGGATTCCCAGAAGGTTGCAGGCTGGTCACAGACCGCAATGAAGTGGGCAGTTGGCGCAGGCATCATGAGCGGTACCAATAAGGGACTGCTGAATCCGGACGGCGCACTGACCCGTGCGGAAGCGGCTACCATGATCAAGGGCTTTATTCAAACAACACTGAACAGCGGGCGCTGATATAACGCATATAAAAGGAAGCTGCCTGTCCGGTGCAAATCGGGCAGGCAGTTTTTTGCTTGCGCAAGCATGTTATTTTGTGCTACCATAAAAATAGTATAAGACATATCAGAAACATTGTTTTTTGTCCTGTTCCTTGTTTTTGAATACTGTCTGGAAAGGAGCGTTTCAAAAGTGAAAAAACAAACCCTCTACCGTTGGATCTTTTACATTGCAGGTATGGTACTGTTAGCATTGGGACTGACGCTCAACACCAAATCTGAGCTGGGCGTTTCGCCGATTATTTCGGTTTCTTATTGTGTTGCCAGCATATGGGATTTCAATTTTGGCAACGTGACCTTTGTACAATATTGTATTTTTGTCCTTGTCGAGCTGGTCATTCATCTGGCACGGAAAGCGAAGCGCAGCCTGCTGCTCATGGATGTTCTGCAATTGCCGTTGAGCCTGATTTTTACCCGGTTTATGAACCTGTTTTCTGCCCGTATTCCCAGCCTGGCGACCGATTGTGCTGGAACCTGGGCCGCTTCCGTTCCGGCAAGGCTGCTGTTGCTGCTGGCCGCGATTGTGCTGACTGGTGTGGGCGCCGCCATGTCATTGAATATGCGGATCGTCCCCAATCCGGGCGACGGCATTGTGCAGGCGTTGTCTGATTGTACTGGAAAACCGGTTGGCTTTGCCAAAAACTGTTTTGACGCGCTCAACGTCATTCTGACAACCGCCATTGGATTTGCTGCAGCAGGACAATGGGTTGGCATTGGGATCGGAACCCTGCTGGCTGTGCTTGGCGTCGGACGTGTCATTGCATTGTTCCAGCACATGTTCCAGAGGAAAATATTGCAGCTTTCCGGCATTGCATAACAAAAAGAGACGCCGGTGCGTCTTCTTTTAGAGCGTTTCATATTTTTATAATGATATTTCAATACAGCAGCTGGTCATTTTCCAGCTGTTTTCAATTGGAGATCAATTCATCCAACGTGTGGAGACGGAAAGCGGCATACCTGCCGCGTTCTGTCTGCATATTTGATTACTATTTGATAAAAATATATATAAATATACAAATAATCATTACGGCGTTGGTATCCTACAGCGTTGTAAAGCCCTATGGCTGCATTCTAACGGCTCGCTGACATCCTATGTACCAGAGATTTTTTCTCCAGGGGAGCCGGACACGGCAGCTGTCTGGCGAAATCTATGACAGGCGAAAAAATAAGATTTGACGCGAAACCCTGTTCCGAGTACAATATAACGATAAGATGTTGATTGTCGGGAGGACGTTTGGATGAATCAGGAGAATGCTTCATGGTTCCGGCGGGGGATACATAATGGTACACCAATTGCACTGGGATATTTTGCAGTTTCCTTCACGCTGGGCATTGCCGCAAAAAATGCGGGGCTAACAGCGTGGCAGGGGGCATTTGCAAGTGTGACGACGGTGGCCTCTGCCGGAGAATTTGCCGGGTTTCATGTTATTGCAGCAGGCGCATCCTATGTAGAGATGGCGATGATGATGCTCGTTATCAATGCACGGTATCTGCTGATGTCCTGTTCCTTAAGCCAGAAATTGGACCCGGATCTGCCATTTTTCCATCGGCTGATTGTCAGCTGGGGCATTACGGACGAAATTTTCGGTGTGGCTGTCAGTGTGCCGGATAAATTGAATCCATGGTATCACTATGGCATGATGGCGATTGCCCTTCCGGGCTGGACATTAGGGACGTTTATCGGTGTTGCGGTAGGCAATATTCTGCCGCAAAATATGGTCAGCGCTTTGAGTGTCGGCTTATATGGTATGTTTTTGGCAATTATTATTCCTCCGACCCGCAAAAATAAAGTCATTGCCGGGCTGGTTGCCATTTCCATGCTGGCAAGCTTTGCCATGGCAAAGCTTCCGGTGGTATCGGGTATTTCTTCCGGTATGCGTACGATTGTTCTGACCATTGTGATTGCGGGCGCTGCTGCTGTCCTGTTCCCGGTGAAGGAGGAACAGAATGCATAATATATGGATATATCTTTTGGTCATGGCAGGTGTCACATACCTGATCCGTGTGCTGCCGCTGACCCTGATCCGGGCGGAAATCAAAAATCAGACGATACGTTCCTTTTTATATTATGTGCCCTATGTTACATTGGCGGTCATGACATTTCCTGCTATTCTGGATGCGACAAACAGCATGTGGGCCGGGCTGGCAGCATTGATTGTCGGCATTTTACTGGCATGGTTTGGCGGAAGCCTGTTTCAGGTTGCTGTTGCGGCATGTGTGATTGTATTTGTATTAGAACTATTTCTTTGAGAGAGGAGGCCATTATGCAGTCTTATACCAAAACCAGCAAATTTATGAGCAAGATACTCCGGCATCAACCAGATATCATTGGCATCACAATAGATCAGCACGGCTGGGCAGATACCAAAGAACTGATCCGGGGGATCAATGCAAGATCCGGACATCAGATGAACATGGAAATCCTGGAGGAGATTGTCCGGACAGATGAAAAACAGCGTTACAGCTTCAACGCAGACCGGACCAAAATCCGCGCCAATCAGGGACATTCCATACCAGTGGACATAGAGCTGGAGCCGGTAACACCGCCGGAGATACTGTATCATGGTACTGGCATGAAATACGTTGCCTCGATTGAGAAGGAAGGGCTTAAGCCCAAGGAGCGCTTATATGTCCATCTGTCTGGTGATGTGGGAACGGCAATCAAAGTTGGACAGCGGCATGGAAAACCATATGTTTACAGAATTGACACCGCACAGATGGCCCAGGATGGCTACGAGTTTTTTGAGTCCGTCAACCATGTATGGCTGACGAGGCGGGTGCCGATCTATTATATGCATCCGCTCGACGAGGTTCTGTAAGAAAACCGAAAGAATTTTGCACGACAAATCTTCAAAAGTAACAGATATCATAAAAGGCAGAAAGGATGTGCTGATTTATGATATCTGTTTTATATGCTCTATGGAGTGAGCTGTGGGAAAGCCTGATGCATTATCTGCTGGCGTGTCCGGTGTATCTGCTGCTGGAATGGCTGCTTTGCCGCCTGTACCGCAGGAAGGGCATTTCATATGGAAAAGGGTTTGTGGTCGGCTGGCAGCTGTTGATGGTATTGCTGATTACCATGTTTTCCTTTACCGGGACGGCCGGATTGGAGGATATCCTGCGGTTCGGCACAAGCATGATACAGGAAAGCAGCATCTGCGGTGTAATAGCAGACAAGCTGACGCTGGAAATGCTGCTCAATATACTGCTGTTTATCCCATTGGGCGTTGTGCTGCCGCTGCTGTGGGACAACCATGGCGTGCTGCAGAATGTGATATGCGGTTTTCTGCTGTCCATGCTGATTGAATTTTCCCAGCTGTTTAATTTCCATGCAACGGATATCAATGATTTGTTGATGAATACAGCGGGAATATTGCTGGGCTATATGATTTTTCTGGTCTTTTTCCGCAAGATTACGGTATTTCAGGCGCATACTTCGGACAAACTAATCATAGCAGGGCTGGGAAGTATAATGTTGGCCTTTGCCGTCTATTTCCTGCTGGCATCGCCCATCTGGACCACACTGCTGTTGTGACTGTATTGATTTTTTGATAAAGCCATTGACAAGGGCTTGTTTGGCATGGTAAAGTAACTCGAACAGAAGAACATACTGTCTAATGGGGGAGTAGTTTGCGGCAGATTGCCGTGGGAATATCAACAATCGCGTCAGCCCGGAGGCTGTCTGGTATTTTCTTAAAAAATGAGACTCATAGATGATGATACCGCGGGAAACGGTTTTTCTGCAGTGCCATTGTCTATGGGTCTTTTTTATGGTTATATTTCAATTTTTGCGGAGGAAGTTTTATGATTTATCTCGCGTATCTGATTATAGCGGCAGGTGTTGTGATATTTTCTGTCAAGGCATCGGATTATGTTGATCTGCTGGACAAGAAAACCAGCCTGTCCGGTGCATTTATCGGCGGTATCATGCTGTCTGCCGTGACCAGCCTGCCAGAGTTGTTTACCAGTATTTCTGCTACGGTGTTGCTGCATCAGCCGGGTTTATGTCTTGGCAATATTCTTGGCAGTGACCTGTTTAACATGGCAATGCTGTCCTTTTTCCTGCTGCTGTTTACCCGCACCTTCGGAAAAGCGGCGTTATCTTCCAGCCATCGTGTCGTCACGCTGTTTGTGCTGGCATGTTATGTGCTGCTGATTCTGGACTGGCGGGGCATTTTTCAGTTCCATATCCTGTCTGTCAGCCTGACTTCTGTGTGCATTATTATCCTGTATATCTTTGGCGTGAAACATATGTCCTCAGACAACAGCGGCGCGGAGGAGCAGGAGGAGGACACAAGCCCATTGACCGTACGGCAGATTGCAGTGCGGTTTGTTGCAGTCAGCATCGGCATTGTTGTCCTGAGTATTATCATCACCTATATTACGGATGATATTTCTGTCCGCCTGAATCTGGGACAGGGCATGGCAGGCGCATTGTTCCTTGGCATTGCTACCAGCTTGCCGGAGGCGGCTTCCACGGCAACACTGCTTCGGATGGGGAATGCAGATATCGCCTTTGGCAATATTGTCGGCAGCAATATTTTTAATCTCGTCATTATGGCAGTTGTAGATATCCTGTACAGCGGCAATGTATACCATTTCTCCGACCCGCAGACAGTGACATTGCTGCTGTGCGGCGCTGTAGCATTGCCGACTATGTGGGTTATGATGAAATTTCGCAATAGATGGACAAAAATTGTATGTCCAGTGTTGATACTGGCATGTTATGGCGTATTTTTATTCGCATAACGGCAGAAAAATACCCTCTCAGCAGGCTGAGCCTGTATGGGAGGGTATGTTATTTCCCGCCTTTGTGATTTAGCAGGCGGTTGATTTCATCCACATGTGCTTCTGCATTGCCCTGTGTAATCAGCTCGATGTCGGTATGCACGGAGGAATCGACCGTTTCCCCGTTGTACAGCTTCATCGCATAATCGACACAAAGCTTTCCCATCTCATATGGCTGCTGTGCAAAAACAGCGTCCAGCTCGCCAATACGGACAAGCTCGGTTGCTTCCTGCAGACCGTCAAAGGAGACAATATGCACATCCTTCCGTCCTGCGTTCGCAATGGCACGCTGTGCGCCGACGGCCATGGTGTCTGAGGTTGTGCATACGACGTTCAGCTCCGGATGTTCTTCCAGAAGCTTCTCCATTGTCTCTTCCGCAGTATCTTCCTCGCAGTTGCAGTCTTCTGCGCCGAGGACATATACATTGCCATCCTCCAGCCCATCCGTTATACCATATTCCCGCAGTGTATGGGTTTTGTTTCCTTCCGGGCCGCGCAGGATAACCGCATAGGCATTATCGCTTTCCGATACCAGTTCGGCAGCGTATTTTCCCTGCTGGTAACCGGCGGCATACTGGTCAGTCCCGATGTAACAGGAGCTGCCTTCATAATCCAGTGCCGTATCCACAGACATGATAATTTTGCCCTTGGCTTCTGCCTGCTTCAGTGCATCGGTTAGACCCTCTTCCTGGATCGGCGCAACGGCAATGACATCTACTGCCATATTGACCATCGTCGAAACCAGATCTGCCTGTTCCTGTATATTGGATTCATGCTCCGGAGAAACAACCATGACCTGTACGCCGAGCATATCTGCTTCACTTTCCGCCCCTGCTTTTATCAGGGAGAAAAATGGATTGTCTGTTGATTTTAATACAATACCGACATACGGTGTATCAGTGATCACATGATTATCTGATGTGGGATGCTGTGATTCCGTCGCATCGGCCTGGTTGGAGTCATCAGAACGATCGGCGGCAGGGGACCCGCATGCGCAGCACAGCATAGCGATGCATGCAGCCAGACAGAATATGCGGCAGAGTTTTTTCATGCGGACATCTCCTTTCAGATAATATAATAATCTATTATAGCATTTCTTACAGAATACAGGCAATTGGATTTCTATACAAAAAAGAAGAATAAGATTCCATGAATCACCCCAGGAATACCAACTTTTTGAGCATACTTGACACTTTTTCCAATGCAGGGTAAGATGATAACAGAAAATCAGAGGAATCTTCCGATCCTGTTGGGAGGGCTGGATATGATACAGGGAAAAAGCGTTATTTTATATATTGGCGGGCTGGCAGCGGCACTGGCGCTGGTGTTATTTGGCGCATGGCATTTTTTGTTCCATAATATTGAATCAGATGAATCCATGCAGAATCTCATGGATTCGCAGACGGTATCCGGCAGCGGGGAAGCAGCTGGATATGATTGTGTTGCTTTGCTGGGTATTGATACCGACGAAGGGGACGCCGGACGTTCTGATGCCATTTTGCTGGCTTCCATCGACCGGAAACAGAATAAAATCCGTCTGTGTTCTGTTGCGCGGGATACCCGCGTGGAGATCGATGGCTATGGAAAACGGAAATTGAATGCGGCTTATGCCTATGGCGGCGGTGAGCTGACCTTACAGACGTTAAATGAAAACTTTGGATTACAGGTCGGCAGCTATGTAGCCGTGAATTTTTCCGGCATGGCGGAAATTGTGGATGCATTGGGCGGCGTTGATGTCGAGCTTTCGGAAGGGGAGCTGGAATATCTGGGCAGTACGGGCGCCGGGCTTTCCGCAGGAGACAGTGTCCACTTAAATGGCAGCCAGGCGGTTGCCTACAGCCGTATCCGCTATCTGGACAATGATGATGTGCGGACATCCCGCCAGCGGGAAGTGCTGACAGGGCTGCTGGATCAGATACGGCAGCTGGATGAAGAGGAATGCCTGGATTTAATGGGTAAGCTGCTTGACCAGTGCACAACAAATTTATCGCGCGGGCAGTTGGCAGCCCTGCTTGCGCAGCTGACGCCAGCGGACACGGAGATCAGCCAGTATGCGATTCCGTCCAATCAGACACAAGCAGAAGGGCAGACCATTGACGGCGCATGGTATTATGTTTATGATACCCAGAAGGCCGGCGAAGAAATCCGGAGTTTTCTGGAAATAGAAGGATGACAATATCCAAAAAAGAGAGGCAAGTCTCAAACGAGCTGCCTCTCTTTTCATCTCTGTATTTTGGTTCAGCATATAATCTGGCGATATTATATTATGGGATTTCGTAACAGCTTCAGCTTTTCTCCGCGGATATCTGCTTTTTTCGTTATATTTTCCACAGGATGTGGAAAACTTTTGTGTATGCTTCTGGTACAAAAGTAACACTTTTTACTTTTAACGAAGAAAAAACCTCACATATGTTTGAATTTGTGACCAATACTTGGTATACTAAAATTGTAAAATTGACTCGAAAAAGGGGGGATTATGTCTATGAAAAAGAATTCCAGTGTTTTGCTGGTTATGATAACCATGCTTTTGTTCGCATTTGCCTTTACCAAAGACATTCTCCCGACCAGAGTTCCGGTGCAAGCCACCACAGATATTGGTGCGGTTGCGGCGAATACGTCATCCTCCGCTACCACCATCCATTTTATCAATGTCGGTCAGGGGGACGCAACCCTGATTTTGAGTGGCAGCAGCGCTGTGTTGATTGATGGCGGAAATCAGGTTTTTGGCAGTACCGTTGTGAATTATCTAAGCCGGCGGGGGATTGCAAGGCTGGATGCTGTGATTGCGAGCAATCCCCGTGAGGATCATATCGGAGGTTTGATTGCTGTACTGAATACGTTTCCGATTGGTGCCTTTTATATGTCCGGCCAGCCGCAGGATACGGAGATTTATGATAAGCTGCTGGATGTGGTTGCTGCACAGGGCCTGGAACCGCAATTTCCGGGTATCGGCGATATCATTCCATTTGAAGGTACGGGGATGACACTGACAACACTGGCGCCCGGGCAGAACAGTGAGGAGTCTTCTGATTCCGAAGATTCCAACGAATGTTCCCTGGTTTTCCGGCTGGATGCAGAGGGCTGCAGCGCGTTATTCCCCAGTGATGCCCCGGTCAGCGTGGAACAGGAAATGCTGCGGCAGAATGAAACGCAATTAAACTGTGATATTTTAAAAGTAGCCAGCCATGGCGCTGCGGTATCTTCCTGCCAGGATTTTATTCAGGCTGTTTCTCCGGCATATGCTGTGATTTCTTATGGCGAAGGCAGTACAGAGCAGAGGCCTTCGGAACAGCTGTATAGCTATCTGGAGCCGTTTCAGACCATCGTGAAGGAAACGGCAAAAGATGGAACCATTGTGCTGCAGCTGCAGGATGGTGAGGTTCATATTGTTTCTTGATTACATGAAACTCCTGCCACATGGCAGGAGTTTTTTGTTGAAAAAAAAGAGACCGGCTGGCGGTCTCTTCTATGATTGCGTTATTCGCCCATGACCTGAAAGACGATTTCACGGTGGCGGTCACGGGTATCACACTCAACCAGCGTGAGGTTCTGCCACGGGCCAACCGTAATGCGGCCATCAATAAACGGAACGGTAATAAACGGGCTGAGCAGTGCAGACTTGATATGGCTGGAGCCGTTGTCATCATGCCATGTATTATGATGCTCATAATGAATGACACGTCCGCGTTCGTCCGTATACGGGGAAAAGACATCCAGTGCTGCCTTCAGGTCATGATTGACCATACCCGGTTCAAACTCCAGCGTCGTCAGTCCTGCCACGCCGCCGGTTGTAAAGCCAGTCACAATACCGCTTTTTATGCCATACATACGGCAGGCTTCGGTAACTGCCTGCTGGAAATCACCTGTCACATCAATCATACCCATATGCGCACGGGTATGATACTCCTTCATGGAACTATAAACTGCCATAGGATATATCCTCCATCTCTTCTATTCTCATCCAGTGTTAGATTGTCACACATCATCATTATTTATTGTATCACGTGTCAGTGCATTTTTCAAATCTTCCGATAAATCCTGCAGCAAATTTGCATCAGAATCTCGGGTTTCCTGCATCTGTTTGACCTGTGCCGCGATCAGTTCAATTTTTTCTTCCAGGCCACGTTCAGCCTGTTCCTGGCGCAGCTGTTTGATTTCATTCAGCAGTTCGGAAACCTCTTCCTCCAGCTTGTGCTCATTTTTAAGCTGTGCCTTGTTGATCTCCTCCATAAACCCGGCGGTAATAATACCTGCCGGCATGGCGATCACAGCAGTACCGAAGAAAGAAGACAGGATACTGACAAACCGTCCGGCTTCTGTAACCGGATAGATATCGCCATAGCCGACAGTTGTCAGCATAGCAGTTGCCCAGTATATTGCTTCAAAAAAGTTGCCGAAGGTTCCGGGTTCAACGGAAAACATAAAGGCCGCAGAACCGAACAGATACAGCAGGGCAAGTACCATTACCATAACCAGCAGTTTGCTTTCCCTTTTTACAGCACGGAATATATAAATAAAGCTTTTGGCATAACGCATGGTTTTGAAAAAACGCACACAGCGGAGCACACGCATAATGCGCAAAATCTGGATATACTGTGTTAATGGCATGACCGGTGTCCACGGCAATGACAGGAACATCGGCGCTACGGCAAGCAGGTCGATGATTGCCATGGGAGTCAGTGGATACAGCAGGAATGCCTGCCAAGGTGGACGTTTTTTTAAAATCGGAATAAAATCCGCAGTCAGCCAGCGCAGAGTATAATCGATCATGAATAGTATGGTAACCGTCTGATCGATCATCACAATTTCCCTTGTCCACAATTTCATCATCAGTGGAATCGCACTGAGTATAACCAAAATGAGGATATAGGTATCATACAGCTTGCTCAGAATATTATGCTGCCGGTCTTTGTCGATGATTTCATAAATCCATTTGCGGATTTGGTATAATTTGGAGTTTTCCATATCCCTTTACTTCTCCGAGCTGAATAGAATCGTATGCTGTACGTCTCATTGTAAAGACAGCCGCTGCCAAAGAGGACAGCGGCTGTTGCAATCCGTATGTGAATGGGGGACCTTACTTCAGGCCTGCAGTGATGATAGCCATCTGATATACTTCATCTGCATTGCAGCCGCGGGACAGGTCGTTGATCGGTGCGTTCAGGCCCTGCAGAATCGGACCATATGCCTCGAAACCGCCCAGACGCTGTGCAATCTTATAGCCGATATTGCCGGCATTGATGTCCGGGAAGATAAAGGTGTTAGCCTGACCTGCAACCGGGGAGTTCTTAGCCTTGGTCTTAGCAACTACCGGAGAGAATGCGGCGTCAAACTGCAGTTCGCCGTCAACTGCAAGCTCCGGATCCAGAGCTCTGGCAGCTTCGGTAGCTTCGCGCATCATGGTAACGGTCGGGCCCTTGCCGGAACCCATGGTGGAATAGGACAGCATAGCAACCTTCGGGTCCATGCCAAATGCAGCCGCAGTCTTAGCGGTCTCAATTGCGACCTCTGCAATCTTCTCAGAAGCCTTCAGCGTAACCTCGCCGGTCTTCTTGTCAACGGTGTCCTCGTAGGAAATGTTGATAGCGCAGTCGCCCATAGCGTACAGCTCATCGCCGCCATCCTTCGCCGGACGGCTCAGAATAAAGCAGGAGCTTACCAGATGTGCACCCGGCTTGGTCTTAATCAGCTGCAGTGCCGGACGAACCGTATCTGCGGTAGAGTAGGTAGCGCCGCCCAGCAGAGCGTCAGCCTTACCCATCTTGACCAGCATGGTGCCGAAGTAATTGCCCTTAGCCAGATTTGCCTTTACGGTATCCATGTCCATCTTGCCCTTGCGCAGATCATACATGGTCTGTGCCATCTCATCCATCTCAGCGTAGGTAGCCGGATCAATGATGGTAGCGCCGGCAACATCAAAGCCGCCTGCTGCTGCAGCGTTCTTAACTTCCTCTTCGTTACCGATCAGGATAACATCCATCAGCTCATCCTTCAGCAGGCGTGCAGCAGCTTCCAGAATACGCGCGTCCGGGCCTTCGGTGAAAACGATAGTTCTGCGATCCGCCTTCAGCGTGGCAATCAGATTCTCAAACATTGGTAATTCCCTCCAGATAAAATATTTCACAATTCTCTCCCGCAGGCTTGTCCTCTGCGGTTGTTATTTTCATTATACAACCATTTACCCAAAATGTTCAAGGGATATTAGCAATTTTGTGAAAAAGCGCACAAAAAAAGTGAGTATATGGAAAGCGCTTTTTTGGTGTATGCGAAAATAATGGAATTGACCAAAATTTGTTGTGGAAAAACGGTGAGAAAAAATTCTAGGAATCCGGAAAGGATTCCTAGAATAGATGAAGAGGGGAAACGTCTTTACCATAGGATGGACGAAATTCCCGGTTTTTTGATAGTCCTTAAGCAGAGGATATTCATTCGTTGTTTGCTATAAGATCCATCAATTTTATGATAATCTGTGCAGCCTCTGCACGGGTTGCTGTTTTGCGCGGGGACAGCTGGTCAGCTGAAGTACCAACGATAATGTTGCTGGAAACAGCCCAGCGCATCGCGGAAACAGCCCACGCAGAAACCGTTTTTGCATCCTGATAGGAATCCAGTGCAGCCTGTCCGGATACATCGACGCCCTTATATGCTGCATATGCATACATGATCTGTGCCGCCTGTTCGCGGGTTACAGAATCGTTTGGACCGAACTTACCTTTGCCGTAGCCAGCAACAATGTTGTTTTGTGCTGCCCAAGCAACGGCGTCCGCATACCAAGCGCCTTCCTTGACATCATGGAAGGCAGAGTTTTTTTTGCTTTCCGGTTTGTTTTCCGCATTATAGAGGATCTGTACCAGCATTGCACGGCTCAGATTGCTTTCCGGTGCAAAGGAGTTGTTCTTTTGGCCAACCATATATTCATTGGCAACAACTGCGTCGATGGCTTCATGGTACCACTTGTCACGGTTGATATCCGTGAAACGGTTTGACGGGCAGGTATTGCCGCCGCTGCATTCATAAGCGGTGCCGTGAACGACGTTGCCATTGCGAATCGTCCAGCTATCCAGATCCGATGCCTGGATACCGTAATTGGTCAAATCAAGTGTTTGTGCATTGACAACGCGGTTCAACGCTGCTTTCATACGGAATGCATCGCTGGAATCAAATCCCTGGTTGTTTTCCGCTGTGCCGCCTATGTTTTCCGAAACATCCTTGACGGTGTCCTTTGTGTCTCCGTTGGTCAGAACAGCTTCGGTATTATACCAGCTGTTGATAACCTTCGAACCCTTTACATAGGAGCCTGCCAGACCGCCCATGCACTGGATACTCTTTAACGCTGTGACATTGCCTGACGCATAGCAATTGTGCTCCTCGCCATATTCCAGGCCGCACAAACCGCCTGCTGCGCCGCCGGTTTCATCCTCGGCCTCTCCCTGTACATGGTCATACAATGAGGTAGTCACATCGCCGCGTGCATAGCAGTTTACAATTGCGCCCCAAACGTTGATGCCAGCCAGGCCTCCAACTTCCAGCCAGTTTTCACCAGTTGTCTCTGCGGCATATACATCCACATCTGCGGAGCAGTTGAGCACGGAACCGCAGTACTGATAGCCCAGAAGTCCGCCGGCCCAGATGTTCTTGCCGGTATTTTTTACTGTCAGATTTCCTTCCACATGGCAGTTGTTGATAATAGAGCCATTCCGGTTCTCCTTGGAGTTTTTTGCGGTGGTTTTTCCTGCCAGTGTACCGATGGTCAGTTCCTGCTGCGAGTATATGTTCATATTCACATCTGTCAGCGACACATTGCGCACGACGGCGTCTGATCCCAGAACAGAAAACAGACCGATGATCGTTTCTCCATCCGGAGCAGTGTATGCCTTGTCCGCGCTCCCCATGGTCAGGCCGCTGATTGTGTAGCCGTTGCCGTCAAATGTGCCATTGAATGGTGCATTGTCGTTGCCGACAGAGTTCCAGTCTGCACCGGAGATATCGATATTTCCGGAGAGCGAAACAAAGCAGCCTTTATAACTGTACGTATCTACAGAAGATGCAAATTTTCTCAACTGATCCGCATTTGCGATGGTATACGGATTTTCCTTTGTGCCGTCGCCGGAAGCAAAGAAGGAAAGATCAACCGCATTCCCTTCGGCTTTTTTCAGTGCCGATTCCACCGCTCCGATGATGCCCTTACTGCTGTAGGTAGCACCGGAAACCGTGTCCACGTCTGTGCTCTGCTTTTCAATGATGGTATCCATGACAGCAGCCGCATCGTCCCAATAGATTGGCGTATCTGTGTGGGAGATGACATCGATGGACTGAATGGCTCCATCCTTCATCGTGACGGACAATGTAATCAATCCATAATACCCCTGTGCCGATCCCTCATAGGTACCGTCCTGATATGTTCCATCCTTTACGTTCACCGCAAGTGATGGAGCGGCGATACCCGCCGCGAGGCAAAGGCTCATCCCAAGAGAGCCGATGCGTCTCCATACCGCATTTCGTTTCATGTTACGACCTCCTTTAAGATATTAGCTTATGCTAACTTGCTGGCTTCATGATACATCCGATCGATACTATTGTCAATATATTTTTCCAAAAATGGTACGACAAACCCAATCATAGTGAAATGTACCAGAAATTACGTGGTGTGATTGGCAGAATGTCACAAAAAAAGAAACTGGCACCGCTTAGAACTGCGATGCCAGTTGATTGTCCGGTTCATTTGTCTGTAAACAGACAGATGTTCTTTTTTATATCATTTTACTTCATCAGTTCGTCAGCCATTGCGTCTAGCTGTGCTTCATTGGCAGCATTGACCGCGGACTTGATGGAAACGGTGGTATCCAGCCAGGTAATATTTTTGCTCTTTTCGAACATACCCTTGATAACACGTCCGGCAGTTGGCGCCCAGGTACCATTTTCAATGATACCCATGGTACGGTTCTGATAATTGCGCTCGGTCAGGCCGGTGATAAAGGTATGCATGAACGGGAACACACTGCCGTTATATGTAACACTGGCCAGAACAAGCTTGCCATAACGGAATGCATCTTCAATGTTTTCCGCCATATCACTGCGTGCCAGGTCAGTCAGGACAACCTTCGGGCAGCCCTTCTCACGGAGCTTTTCTGCCAGCAGTTCAGCAGCCTTTTTGGTGTTTCCGTATACCGATGCATAGGCAATCATAACACCTTCGGACTCAACGTTATAGGAAGACCAGATATTATATTTTTCCAGATAATAACCCAGATTTTCCGACAGTACCGGACCATGCAGCGGGCAAATGATCTGGATATCCAGCGCAGATGCTGCCTTGAGCAGAGCCTGTACCTGCGCACCGTACTTGCCAACGATACCGATGTAATAACGTCTTGCTTCACACGCCCAGTCTTCTTCCACATCCAGAGCGCCGAACTTGCCGAAGCCGTCTGCGGAAAACAGTGCCTTATCCGTGGAATCATAAGTTACCATAACTTCCGGCCAGTGTACCATCGGTGCGAAAATAAAGGTCAGATTATGCGCACCAAGGGACAGTGTGCCGCCATTGCCTACGACCTCACGGTTCGGTGCAATTCCTGCGCCGAAGAACTGCTGCATCATGACAAAGGTCTTTGCGTTGCCAACAACCTTGGTATCCGGATAAACCTCCAAAAATGCAGCGATACTTGCAGAGTGGTCCGGCTCCATATGCTGGATAACCAGGTATTCCGGCTTTTTGCCATCCAGAACCTCTGCGATATTGCCCAGCCATTCCTGAGCAAAGTTGATGTCAACGGTATCCATAACGGCAATTTTCTCATCCATGATAACATAGGAATTGTAGGACATGCCATTTGGAACGATATACTGGCCCTCAAACAGGTCAACCTGATGGTCATTTACACCGACATACAGGATGGTATCTGTTACATTGTGAAATGCCATTACTTTTTCCTCCCATCTTTTTTATAAGAATGATTCTTAATTTCTGGTTTTCATTGTACCCGCAATGGGTTGCTTTGTCAAGAATTTAACCCATATATCGCGGCAAACATCGGAAAGAATCGCGCGGCATACGAACAGCAGAAAAGGGAGAGCCGCAGGCTCTCCCTTGGGGGTTATCAGTCATGTGTGTTTCCTTCCGAGCGCACCGAGCAGCGCCATCATAGCAATGAGGCCCAGCGCATAACATGCGCGGAACAGCTTCCATGTGCATTTCATGACGGAAGCCTCAGTTTTTGAGGGAATGCATCGGAGCCGGGATACGGCCACCGCGCCGGATGAACTTGGCGGCAGAGAACGGATGCACATCCATAACCGGGGCAGAACCCAGCAGACCACCAAATTCCAGTTCTTCGCCGACTTTTTTGCCGATTGCCGGAATGATACGCACAGCCGTGGTTTTATTGTTCACCACACCGATTGCAGCTTCATCGGCAATGATTGCAGAAATGGTTTCTGCCGGTGTGTCACCCGGAATCGCAATCATGTCCAGGCCAACCGAGCAGACGGCCGTCATCGCTTCCAGCTTGTCCAAATACAGGCTGCCTTCGTTCACTGCATGGATCATGCCCTCATCCTCCGATACCGGAATAAAGGCGCCGGACAGTCCGCCGACAGCAGCAGACGCCATGACACCGCCCTTTTTGACGGCATCATTCAGCATAGCGAGGATAGCGGTGGTGCCATGAGTACCGCAGCATTCCAGACCGACCTCTTCCAGAATGCGTGCAACCGAGTCGCCAACAGCCGGCGTCGGCGCCAGCGACAGGTCGACAATACCGAACGGCACGCCCAGACGTTCGGATGCAATGGAGCCGACGAGCTGGCCCATACGGGTGATCTTAAATGCTGTTTTCTTGATAATATCCGCAATTTCATTCATAGAGCAGTCTTCACCGGCACGCTGGATAGCGGAGTGGACAACACCCGGGCCGGATACGCCGACATTCAGCACGCAGTCCGCCTCACCGACGCCATGGAACGCACCAGCCATGAAAGGATTGTCCTCTACGGCATTGGCAAACACAACCAGCTTTCCCGCACCGATGCACTGACGGTCAGCCGTCAGCTCAGCTGTCTGTTTTACAACTTCGCCCATCATGCGGACAGCATCCAGATTGGTGCCAGCCTTGGTGGAAGCAACATTGACAGAGGAGCATACCAGTTCCGTTGTTGCCAGCGCTTCCGGGATGGAGCGGATCAGGATTTCATCCCCCTTGGCAAAGCCCTTCTGCACAAGGGCGGAAAATCCACCCACGAAGTTGACACCGCAGGTGGCGGCAGCACGGTCCAATGCCTGTGCCAGCGGTACATAAGAGGATGCATCACTTGCAGCGCCGATCATGGAAATCGGCGTAACGGAAATACGCTTGTGGATAATAGGAATACCCAGTTCGGCTTCTATTTCCTCACCGGTCTTTACCAGATGCTCTGCCTTACGGGTAATTTTGTCATAAACCTGATCTGCGGTAATATTGATGTCACCCGAAATGCAGTCCAGCAGGGAAATACCCATGGTGATGGTACGGATATCCAGATGCTCATCCTCGATCATTTTAATGGTTTCTAAAATATCAAAGCTGTTTAACATGTTGTTGAATCTCCTTAAATACGATGCATAGCGTTGAAGATATCCTCATGCATCAGATGAACCTTCATACCGAGATCAACACCGTCAGCCTCCAGCTGTGCAGTCAGTGCCGGAAAGCTGATATCACAGTTCTCTAGCTCAACCAGCATAATCATGGCAAACAGGTCGCCACCCATGATGTTCTGGCGGACATCGATGATGTTGACATTATGATTGCTCAGGGTAGTGGAAATTCTGGCGATAACGCCGGTGCGGTCCTTGCCCGCTACAGTTAACATTGCACGCATGGTGTGTGTTCCTCCTAAAAGTTGTGTTTAACATGCATCCAGCGCTGCGAGAATGACAGCATTGGAAACCAGAAAGCCATCATCCGTCAGATGCCACCGGCTGTCTGTATGCCTGATATATTGTTTCGGCAGGGCAGAAAGTGCCTGCTCAATCGGTTTTGGATTTTGGGAAAAGGTTTGTTCGAAATATTGGCTGTCAAAGCCGTCTGCTGTGCGCAGGGAAAGCATAATATATTCTGCGGCACGGTCAAGGGCTTGGGTATCTTCCAGCTCTGGTTTTGCATCACCCGTCAGCCATGCATGGAAATCCCGTGGGATTTCGTACCGGACACCAGAAAAATCACCATGTGCACCCGGCCCAAAGCCGAGATAGGGGGACTGCTTCCAGTACCGGCTGTTGTGCTGGCTGCGGAAGCCTGGTTTGGCAAAATTGGAAATCTCATAGTGTTCGAATCCGGCGGCAGCCATTTTCCGGCACAGCATCAGGTACATATCCGCCTGTGTATCTTCATCCGGTAAGACAGGATTTTTCCTGCCCAATGGCGTATGTGGTTCCAATGTCAGTCCGTAGCAGGATACATGCTCCGGCTGTAGCGCCAGCAATGCACCAATCGACTGCCCCAGCCTGTCCATCGTCTGTCCCGGCAGGGCATACATCAAATCCACACTGATGTTGGTAAATCCGGCAGCCCTTGCCCGGAAAAACGCATCCTGCGCCTGGGAAAAGGTATGGACCCGCCCGATGGCTTTCAGTTCATCCTCCTGGGCAGACTGGATTCCCATAGATAACCGGTTTGCTCCGGCTGCATGAGATACCGCGAGAAACGCTTCCGTCATGGAATCCGGATTGGCTTCTATGGTGATTTCCGCATCCGGCTCGACAGCATAGTGTGCCCGGACTGCCTGTAAGATCGCGGCAATGCGTTTGCCACCCAGCAGGCTGGGCGTACCGCCGCCGAAATAAACCGTATCAATGGTATAATCCTGACATTGCGGCGCGTTCTGGCATAGCTCTGCCATCAGGCGGCTGACATAGGCATCCCGCTGTTCCAGCTGCCCGGAAAGGGAATAGAAGTCACAATAAGCGCATTTTGCGGCACAGAACGGCACATGGATATAGATGCCGAGCTTATTCTTCATCCAGCTTGAGTACAGCCATAAATGCTTCCTGCGGAACCTGTACAGAGCCGAGGGCACGCATACGCTTTTTGCCTTCTTTCTGCTTTTCCAGCAGCTTTTTCTTTCGGGTAATATCACCGCCATAGCACTTGGCAAGGACATCCTTGCGCATTGCCTTGATGGTTTCACGGGCAATAATCTTGTTGCCGATGGCAGCCTGTACCGGAACCTCAAACAGCTGGCGCGGAATATTTTCCTTCAGCTTTTCGACAATCTTGCGGGCACGTCCATAGGCCTTTTCCTGGTGAACAATGAAGGACAATGCATCCACTGCATCGCCGTTGAGCAGGACATCCAGCTTGACCAGCTCGGATTTGCGGTAGCCTATCAGTTCATAATCCAGAGAGGCATAACCGCGGGTACGCGATTTCAGTGCATCAAAGAAATCATAAATGATTTCGCCCAATGGCAGTTCATAGTGCATTTCCACACGGTCAGAATCGATATATTCCATATCCTTATAGATACCGCGGCGTTCCTGGCACAGCTCCATGATATTGCCGACATATTCACTTGGGGTCATAATGCTTGCCTTGACATAAGGCTCTTCTGCATAATCCAATGTTGTCGGGTCAGGGTAGTTCAGCGGATTATCAATATACTCTTCTTCTCCATCCGTGCGTTTGATCTTATAAATAACGCTCGGTGCAGTTGTAATGAGGTCAAGATCGTATTCACGTTCCAGGCGTTCCTGAACGATTTCCATGTGCAGCAATCCAAGGAAGCCGCAGCGGAAGCCGAAGCCCAAAGCAATCGAGCTTTCCGGCTCAAAGGTGAGGGCAGCATCATTCAGCTGCAGCTTTTCCAGTGCATCGCGCAAATCCGGATACCGGGCGCTGTCTGCCGGATAAATACCGGAAAATACCATCGGCTGAACCTTACGGTAGCCCGGAAGCGCTTCTTCTGCCGGATTTTCCATACCGGTAACCGTATCACCAACACGGGTATCGGATACATTTTTTATGGAAGCGGTGAAATAACCAACTTCACCGGCTATTAAGCCGTCCTTGGACGGTTCCAACGCCAATGGACGCATATAACCGGTTTCCACAACCTGGAATTGTGCACCGGTAGCCATCATTTTTACCTTCATACCCGGTTTGATGGAGCCTTCCATGACACGGATATAAACAATAACGCCGCGGTAGGAATCGTACTGGCTGTCAAAAATCAATGCCTGTAAAGGAGCTTCCGGGTCGCCGTCCGGTTCTGGGATGTCGGTCACAATGCGTTCGAGGACTTCATCGATATTGATGCCCATTTTTGCGGATACTTCCGGTGCATCCTCGGCCGGGATACCGATAATATCTTCGATTTCATGCTTGGCACGCACCGGGTCAGCCGACGGCAGGTCAATTTTGTTGACAACCGGAAGGACCTCCAGATTGTTTTCAATTGCAAGATACGTGTTGGCAAGGGTCTGGGCTTCAATGCCCTGTGTGGCATCGACAACCAGAACAGCGCCTTCGCAGGCCGCCAGCGAACGGGATACCTCATAATTAAAGTCGACATGGCCCGGCGTATCGATCAGGTTCATCTGATAGGTCTTGCCGTCATGCGCTTCATAGTCCATGCGGACTGCGCGGGCCTTGATGGTAATGCCGCGTTCGCGTTCCAGATCCATATTGTCCAGAAGCTGGCTTTCCATTTCACGCTGGGTGACGGTATGGCAGCATTCCAGCAGGCGGTCAGCCAGTGTGGATTTGCCATGGTCAATATGTGCGACAATAGAAAAATTTCGGATAAGGGATTGATCTTTCATGATTTCTCCTTTACGCCGTCGAAATCACGGCGGATATTTACAAATACAGAAAGGCGGAAAAATGCCTAATCGTACATATCAGTATAACATAGCCGGAGGGCTGCCGCAAGATGATTTCACATTTCCCGTCAGGCGGAAAGGGGCAATATACCGTCGCCCAGCCGGCAAAGAAATGGAGCAGCAGCCACTCAGGCGGATGATGCAATCTTACAGAAAAAAGACACCCTGTTTCCAGAGTGTCTTAGAAATTACAGTGCAGCAAGCTTGTCGCATGCCTTTGACAGATCCGGCAGGGTCACATCCTCCAGTTTGCCTGCATCACAGGCAGCGGCCAGAGCCGGGTCAATCGGCAGTTTTGCCAGGACATCCAGATTATGTGCCTGTGCAATCTCGTCTACATGGCTTTCGCCAAATACCGAAATCTTCTTGCCGCAGTCCGGACATTGTACATAGCTGTAGTTCTCGATGATACCCAGAATCGGGATCTCCATCATTTCCGCCATCTTGACTGCCTTGGTAACAACCTGGGAAACCAGCTCCTGTGGCGAGGTCATAACAACAATGCCGTCAACCGGGAGGGACTGGAATACCGTCAGCGGGACGTCACCGGTTCCCGGAGGCATGTCGACAAACATAAAGTCGATATCCTTCCAGATAATATCCGTCCAGAACTGCTGTACAGCACCGGCAATAATCGGGCCGCGCCAAACGACTGGGTCTGTATCATTTTCCAGCAGCAGGTTAATGGAACAGACATCAATACCGGTCTTGGTGGCCATTGGGTAGACGCCTTCTTCCGTGGCGCCGAGCGTACCGCTCAGGCCGAAGCCCTTCGGGATAGACGGGCCTGTGATATCAGCATCCAGAATACCGCAATGTGCCCCTTTGCGCTGCATGGCAATGGCAAGCAGGGAAGTGCACATGCTCTTGCCTACGCCGCCCTTGCCGCTGACAATACCGATCACCTTTTTTACCTTGGACAGCGGATGCGGCGCTTTGAGCATGGACTCCGGCTCGCTGCAGCCTCCACCGCAGCTTTCACAATCATGGTTACAGCCCATGAAAGTCATCTCCTTCCATCAATTTCACGTTTCATTTCGCACAGCAATCGCTGTGAATTTTGTTCGAATGGTGTAATTATATCATATATGAAACATTTTTCAAGATACTCTTGAAAAACACATCACAATTGCAGTATGCTTAATAAGATATAAAATATGAGTCGAAAGGAAGCGAATTTGTTTTGCCTGAAGAACATGGACGTACCCGCTCCACATGGGAGCTGTTCGTACGGTTTGCACCCTATTTCCGGCCATACCTGCCGGTATTGTTTTTTGATTTGTTCTGTGCAGCATTGACTACCATTTGTGAGCTGGCACTGCCGGTTATTGTCCGGTATGTCACCAATCTGGCGCAGTACAATCTGCCCGCCTTGACGGTGAATCTGGTCATACGTCTGGGCGTGTTGTATTTTGTCCTGCGTGTGATCGACATAGCAGGTTCTTATTTCATGTCGAATATCGGACATGTCATGGGTGCCAAAATCGAAACCGATATGCGCCGGGAGCTGTTTGGCCATCTGCAAAAGCTGTCGTTCCGGTATTACGCAGATGCCAAGGTTGGACAGCTGATGGCGCGTATTACATCAGATTTGTTTGATGTTACAGAGTTTGCTCATCATTGTCCGGAAGAATTCTTTATTGCGGGAGTCAAAATTGCAGTATCCTTTCTAATCCTGCTGTGTGTGAATGTCCCATTGACCATCATCACGTTCCTTGTGCTGCCGGTCATGCTGATGTGCTGTTATAAATTCAACCGCCGGATGCGCGAAACCTTTAAGGAATCCCGCTGGCAGGTAGGTGAAATCAATGCACAGGTGGAGGATTCCCTGCTGGGCATCCGGGTGGTAAAATCGTTTGCACAGGAGGAAACCGAACAGAGGAAATTTGACGAGGGAAACCGCCGCTGGCTGGAAATCAAAAAGCGAAATTATTTCTGGATGGGCGGCTTCAATGCGACAACCCGCGGGTTTGACGGCCTGATGAATCTGGTTGTGCTGGTATTTGGCAGTTTGTTCTTGCTGCGCGGTGCCATTGTGCCGGGCGATTTCGTGGCATATCTGTTATATGTGCAGACGCTGCTGACTTCCATCCGCCGGATTGTAGAATTTATGGAGCAGTTCCAGCGCGGCATGACTGGCATTGACCGTTTTCTGGAGGTCATGGACGAGAAGCCGGATATCACAGATTCACCGGATGCGATAGAATGTCATGATGTCCGGGGTGAAATTGATTTTGACAATGTTTCCTTCTCCTATGAAGATGATGCCGGAGAGGTGCTCGCCAATATCAATCTGCATGTCAAGGCCGGTGAAAATATTGCGATTGTCGGCCCGTCCGGCGGTGGTAAGACTACTTTAAGTAATTTAATACCAAGATTCTACGATGTGTCAAGTGGTTCTGTCCGGTTGGATGGCGTAGACGTCCGGGACATCCAACTGCATTCCCTGCGTTCCCATATCGGTGTGGTGCAGCAGGACAATTACCTGTTTTCGGGCACAGTGCTGCATAATATTGAATACGGCAAACCGGGAGCCTCTCGTGAGGAGATCATCCGGGCAGCCAAGCTGGCAGGTGCGGATGAATTTATTTCTGCGTTGCCGAATGGCTACGATACATTTATCGGTGAACGAGGCATCAAGCTTTCTGGCGGCCAGAAGCAGCGTATTTCCATTGCCCGTGTATTTTTGAAGGACCCACCGGTGTTAATTCTGGACGAAGCTACGAGTGCGCTGGATAATGAAAGCGAGCGGCTGGTACAGCAGTCTCTGGATAAACTGGCCCACGGACGCACGGTATTTACCATTGCGCACCGTCTGACAACCATACGTGGCGCGGATGAAATCCTTGTGCTGACCTCCGATGGCATAGCAGAACAAGGTTCGCATGAAGAATTAATTGCTAAAGGTGGAATTTATAAGGATTTATACAGTATGTATTCAAACATGCGGTGATGTATGCTTTGCCGTGACATGGGATGCATTCCGGCTTTGTTGTAAGATTGGAAAGCGTTTTGCAGCCGCGGCAAGCGGCTGCATGCAACTACCTGAAATTCGGAATAAGAGCAGCTGGATGGAAGTTTCAGCTGCTCTTTTTGTATATATAACCAAAAAGTAACATTAAATTTTATATAAATTAACCATCGAATTTTTGGGAAAACCTGTGAAAGATTGCGCTATTCAAATGTTGGGTTGTGTGCTAAAATCTCAAACGAACTCAAAAAATGCAGGAATTTAAAAAATGTATTGCATTTTGTAACCATTTTTATCCAACAACAAATTAGAGGTAAACCAAAATGATGACTGACATGACCAAAGGGTCCCCATTCAAAATTCTGCTGAAATTTGTCATTCCGCTGCTGCTGAGTATGGTATTCCAGCAGATGTACAATCTGGCTGACAGCGTGATTGCCGGACGTTTCTTAGGTGTAGAAGCGCTGGCTGCCACCGGCGCTGCGTATCCGATCACGGTGCTGTTTATTGCAGTGGCTACCGGTGCAAGTGTTGGCTGTTCCGTCGTCATTTCCCAGCTGTTCGGTGCACATGATCATACAAGGATGCGTTCCGCTGTCAATACCGCAGTCATCACTCTGGTTGCGCTGGCGCTGGCGCTGACCGTTCTGGGCCAGCTTGCATGCCCCGCGCTGATGAGAATGATCAGCACCCCGAAGAATATTTTTGAGCCGACCATGGTTTACCTGCGGATCTACATTGCAGGGCTGCTGTTCCTCTTCCTGTATAACACGGCTACTGCAATCTTTAACGGCCTGGGTGACAGCCGTACGCCGTTGTACTTCCTTGCTTTTTCCACCACGTTTAATGTCATTCTGGATGTGTTTTTTGTCAATACGCTGGATATGGGCATTGCCGGTGTAGGCTGGGCAACGCTGATTGCACAGGGTATTTCCTCCCTGCTGGCTATTGTGACGCTGGTTCGCCGTCTGTCCCGTATTCCGGTGGAGCGGAAACCGGTGAAGTTTGATACCCATCTGCTGTGCCGTATGGCAATGATTGCAATTCCGTCTATCTGCCAGCAGTCGTTTGTTTCCATCGGTGTGTTCTGTGTACAGAGTCTGATCAATCCATTGGGCGCTTATACCGTTGCGGGCTTTTCCGCAGCACTCAAGATTTCGACCTTTGCCGTGATGGTGATGAATGCGCTGCCGAATGCGCTTTCCAGTTATGCTGCACAGAATATCGGTGCACAGGATATCAAACGTGTGCGCCAGGGTGTGCGTGACTGCGTCATTATGTCGGAGGTCCTGATTGGCTGTATCATCGTGCTGTTCTTCTCTGCAGGCACGCAGCTCCTGCAGCTGTTTCTCGGCGATGAGGTAAATGGCGTTGTTCTCAGTGTTGGCATGGAATATCTGTGTATTGTTGCACCGTTCTATCCGCTGCTTGGCATAAAAAACTGCTGTGACAGCGTATTGCGCGGCGGCAGCGCCATGGGATCGTTTATGGTTACGACGCTGGCAGATCTCATACTGCGTGTTGTGCTGGCCTTTGTACTGGTTCCGATGCTTGGCTTTGCCGGTGTCTGCTATGCGTATCCGCTTGGATGGATGATTGGCACCTCGATTTCCATTATCTTCTATGTATGCAATGTCTGGATTCCCAAGTACATCCGGGAAGCAGAGAGCAAAGGCGTTTCCCTGCATCCGATTTATCGCATCCATATTTCCAACAAGAAGCCAAAGACAGATACAACTGCTGTCGAGGTAAAAAAACACCGTCATGCTTAACCTGAAATAAATATCCTTCCAAAGCCCGGCTGATTTTTCATATGTCAGCTGGGTTTTCCTGCTTCCGTGAAAATTCTCTCTTTTCTTTGTGTGTATTTTTTTGTAAAATAATAATATAGGGGCGGACCGTGTTCAGCTGTGAAGGGTCTTCCTCTGCGGGGGACTGTGGAGTATACGTCAACAGATGGCGGAAGGAGTAAAGAGGTATGGATCGTTCCCTTAATATGACAACCGGAAGCCCGACAAAGCTGATTCTTCGATTGGCATTTCCCTTGATTTTGACCAATCTTGGACAGCAGTTGTACAGTATTATGGATGCTGCAATTGTCGGCAGAGGTGTTGGTGTGGAGGCTCTGGCTTCCCTTGGTGCAACAGACTGGGTATATTGGCTGGTTTTGTGGTCGATTACCATGATGACACAGGGCTTTTCTGCCCTGGTATCACAGACCTTTGGATCGGGCAATCGAAAGGATTTCCGCAAGGCAGTTACGATGTCCGTACTGCTGTGTGCTGTGTTTGGCGTCATTCTTACAGTAGCCAGTATTTTATGGGCAAAGCCATTGCTGCAGCTGCTGCATACACCGGAAAATATTTTTGCCGGTGCACAGACCTATTTGACCACAATGTATGCGGGTTCCCTGATTGTCATGGCGTATAATATGTCTGCGGCAATTCTGCGCAGTGTCGGAGATGGAAAAAGCCCGCTGATTGCGATGGGGCTTGCGGGCACCTTTAATGTGTTATTGGACCTGTTGTTTGTCCTGGTTTTCAAGTGGGGCATTATCGGCGCGGCATTTGCAACCCTTCTGGCGCAGATGTTTGCATTTTTGTACTGCTTCCGTATTATGCGGAAATCTGACCTGTTCCGGTTGGAGAAATCCGATTGGAAAGTGGACACCAGGGTAATCCTGACCCTGTGCAAGCTGGGTCTGCCGGTGGCATTGGAACAGGCTGTGGTTGTATTCGGCGGTATTATCGCACAATCTGTCATCAATACCTATGGCTATATCATTGTTGCAGGCTTTACGGCTACCAATAAGCTGCATGGGCTGCTGGACTGCTCTGCCACAGCACTTGGCTGTGCATCGGCAACCTATATCGGTCAGAACTGGGGAGCAAACCGCATGGACCGTGTCAAAGCAGGTATCCGGCGTGCCATTGTCATTGCACTGGTTATTGCTTTTTCCATTATGACGGTCATGATTCTCTTCGGGCGTCAGGTGGTATGTCTGTTTATTTCCTCCAATGCAGAAAATGCAGCACAGGTTTTGGATACGGCATATCAATACCTGTTTATCATGAGCCTGTTCCTTGTGGCAGCGTACCTGATGAATCTGTATCGTTTTTCCCTGCAGGGATTGGGAGACAGCATATCTCCGATGATTTCCGGCTTTTTTGAATTTGCAGCGCGTTCGGGGGCAGCGGTGTTTCTGCCGCATCTGATTGACATTACAGGGCTGTTCTGCATGGACGGCCTCGCATGGGTAGCAGCGGGCGTTTACCAGATGATCTGTTTCTATTGGGATATGCACAAGATTGAGAAAAAGGGGCTGACATACCAGCAGCTGACAGAAAAATAGTGTTTCAGAGCAGAAAAAGAGGAGAAGGTCATTTTGATCTTCTCCTCCAATATTTTATTGGGAATTAGGCAGTTTCCGCGATTGGCTGCTGAGTACGTTTTGCCAGATCCTTGCGGAATAGGAATTGAAATACAGTGCGTACAAACGGCTGGATAAAGAACATCTGCGTGAAATAAGCAAATGGGAAGTTGAAGCACATCAGCTTCAGCCAGTTTGCCAGCAGAGTGAGAATGTGGAAACCCTCATAGTATGGGTAATAGATCCAGGAAGCGATGAAGCTCATAGCCGGGCACATCAGCCCCACGGTGGCACAAATAATAGCACATTCAAACAGGACGGGATGTGTCTGCTGTGGATCAAATACCTTTATAGCAAGACGGAAGGAACATGGGCTGCCCATGATAAGCTCTAGGGTATAAGCAAAGCAGAACTCAATGAGGACCACGGCCCAGATTGGCAGGTAATGGCCAAACATGTAGACACCGCCTTGCTGACGAATTGCATTGAGAACACTGGAAGCACCGGTTATGTCACGCAATGTGCTGCCGTTTACAACATACAGGCTGAAGAAAACATAAGCATGAACGGTGATGAGAACGGTAATAAATGCGAATACCATTCGTTGAAACTGATTTCTTGGCATAGCTGAGGATACTCCTTTTTGTGATTGACGCAAAAAAGACACATGTTTTATGGGCAAAAAAGATCACGGACAATGACGTTCCGTGATCAGATTTACATACCCAAAGGTAAAACATGTGTCGTTTGCGTTTCTTATTGATTTGCCTATATTCTAACATGATTTATTTTTCGTGTCAAAGCAGAAAAATGAATAAAAATCAAAGAAAATGAAATGATTTTTGTGTAAAGGAATACCAATCATCGGGCTGGCCCGATGCTATGGAATATAGGAATGCCACAGACAATAGAGCGGTTTATTATGATTCCAGTGCGTCGGTTTCCGCTGGCTGGGGAAGTGGCTTCGCGGCGGCTGTCTGCGGCACCAGGTTAAAGGTAACTGCCCCTGGGATGATTTCTGCATGGGAATAACAGAAGCTGCCACCCGATTCACCATCCAGTGTCCATGGAAGCGGATCTTCTGCCATAACGGTAACAGATTTTGCACGGCGGAAGAAGATATGTCCGCTGTTTTCGAGATTCTGTGTCATCAGACATCCGATAATTTCATTTAGCACCAGCAGATTTTCCGGCATATGAATCAGGATTACCTCAAATAAACCATCATTTAATTGTACGCCGGTACGCCCGATGTTCAGGATACCGCCAATGGAAGTGGAATTGGAAACCTGGCCATAAATAAAGTTGCCCTCGGTTTCTTCGCCATCACAAATGATTTTTAAACGGTAGCTCTTGATCGATGTGAGGGATTTTGCACCTTCCAGAATATAAGCAGCATGTCCCAGTGTATTTTTTAACGGCTGAGGTGTTTCATAGGAAACCTCTGTAAAAAGGCCGAAAGCAGCAACATAGGTGAAGTATCGTCCATTAAAACGCCCAATATCACAGCAAAAAGGTTCACCGGTACAAAATTCAGCTGCGGCGGCTTGCATTTCGCTGCTGATTCCAAGGGTATTGGCAAAGTCATTGGTAGAGCCGCCAGGGATATAGCCGAGGCGTGGGCGGGTTTCCGGCTTACATAACATGAGTCCGGTAACAACTTCGTTCAAAGTGCCATCTCCGCCGACACATACCAGCGCATCGAATGCGGCAGCATATTCCGCTACAAAGTTACATGCATCTCCCTTTGCCTGTGTTGGAAAAACAGTTACATGATAATTATGTGTAAAGAAATAGTTAATCAGCATAAAGAGATTATCCCGTGCACGGTTTTTACCGGCAGTCGGATTAATTACCAGCATCAGCTTTTGCGTTTGTTCTGTAAGCATGGCAATACCTCCATCAGAACTTAGATCAAATCAATATATCCCTATAATAATGCTTTTTTTACAGTAATGCAAGAAGGAATCTGCCGCAGCGGAAAAGTATAAGAGTGGAAAAGCTCCTGCTTGCAATTTTACCGTGAATCAGGTATACTATACATGCTGTTTTATAAAAATATGTCTCTGTAGCTCAGCTGGATAGAGCGACCGCCTCCTAAGGTAAGGATAGAGTATTTACCTGTGAAGGCAAGGCAAACAGCACGAGTTCTACTCAATTTTACATTTGAATATAAGTCTCAGTAGCTCAGCTGGATAGAGCACGCGCCTCCTAAGCGCGGGGTCGGGGGTTCGAATCCCTTCTGGGACGCCATATAAAGTGCCGATTTTCTCTATTTTGCGAGATTTTCGGTACTTTTTTATTGGAAATTAAAATCACGAACCCTTTGACAAATGAAAAAATTTCATTAGCAGGTATTGGAGATTGATGATAGTTCCATTTTCAAAATGGAATAAAAAATTTATGCCGTTTGCCAATTGATTGGCAAAGAATTTAAAAATTTGATTGGAAATACGGTGTTTTGCCAATCAAAAAAATTTTTTCTGAAATTTTTTTGCTAATCAAGCAGGCGATGAATGCGAGTTCAACGTTGTGATAAGTTATCCCGACTAATCCGAAAAAATTCGCACAATTGTAGATTTTCTCTGCCCATGCTAAGATGAATCCGGAGGTGATCAGCATGAGAGAATTGAAATTTTATCTATATTTCGATGAAATAGAGAAAACAATCCTATTACATAGCCTTGTCACACTGAGAAATCAGCTGATTGAACAGGGCAGATATACGGATTGCGTGGATGAATTGATAATAAAGATCACTCGTTCAAGTGTGAAAAAAGTGAAATTTATTCTGTGAGATTGGCTTGCTAAATGTATTGCTATTGTTCGTTCTTTAAAGGAGAAGATTTTCAAAACGATGACATTAATTTAAATGACTGAAAAATGCATAAAGGCCTGATTCAAGCCGCTTATTCGTAAGAGTAAGCGGTTTTTTTGCGTTCATAGACAGTTTTCAGCGTACATAGCTGCCCCAATGAGGCAGCGAAATCTATTTTAAAAGAGGTGAATCCGATGACACACTGCAAAGTCATAGCCCTGACAAATCAGAAGGGTGGTGTAGGAAAGACTACAACAACCGTCAATCTCGGCGTTGGATTGGCGAATCAGGGCAAGAAGGTTTTGCTGATTGACGCAGATGCCCAGGCCAATCTCACGATGGCGCTTGGATGGCAACGGCCGGACGAACTGCCGGTCACGCTTTCGACTGTGATGCAGAACATCGTGGATGACATTCCAATGGATATCTACGAAGGTATCTTGCACCATGAGGAAGGCGTTGACCTGTTACCGTCCAGTATCGAGCTGTCTGGGCTGGAAGTGCGGCTATTCAACGCAATCAGTCGGGAAAGCATCCTGAAAACGTATGTCAATGCGGTCCGGGAGGATTACGATTACATCCTGATTGACTGTATGCCATCGTTGGGACTGACGGTTATCAATTCTCTGGCTGCTGCGGACAGCGTGATTATCCCAACGCAGTCACATTATCTGTCTGCCAAAGGACTGGAGTTGTTGCTGCAAACGGTATCGAAGGTCAAACGACAGATCAATCCCGATTTGAGAATGGATGGAATCTTAATGACAATGGCTCTTCCACGTACCAATATTTCCAGAGAGATCACAGAAACCATTCGAGAAACGTATGGGCGGCATATCCGCGTATTTGATACACAGATTCCGCATTCTGTCCGGGCGGTGGAAGCGAGTGCATCCGGAAAAAGCATTTATGCGTATGACCGGACAGGAAAAGTCGCACAGGCATATGAGCGATTTACGGAGGAGGTGTTGCGGCTTGAGCAAAGGCAGCGCAGGCAGACCCAAAATCGAACTGAAAGCGTACGATGATCTGTTTCAGACAGATGAGAGCCGATCAGAGGAGAAGCTGAGCAAAATTCGGGATATCCCGCTGTCGGAGATTGACGAGTTTCCAGATCATCCGTTTCAGGTCAAGATGGATGAAGACATGGAACAGCTGGTGGACAGTGTGAGACGCAATGGTGTTATGACACCGGCAACCGTGCGTCGGAAAGACGACGGGCGGTATGAAATGGTAAGTGGACACAGGAGAAAAAAGGCTTGTGAGCTGGCAGGCTTGGACACGCTGCGTTGCGAAGTCAAGGAGCTGACCCGTGATGAAGCCGTCATTGTGATGGTGGAATCTAATTTACAGCGCACGGAAATTCTTCCGAGTGAGAAAGCCTTTGCGTATAAGATGCGGCTGGAAGCGATGAAACGACAGGCTGGCAGGCCAACAAAAGAAAATGCGTCCCCAATGGGGACACATTTACGGAGTGATGCTGAACTTGCCGAAAAGGTTGGAGAAAGCAGAAATCAGATTCAACGTTATATCCGTCTGACCTATCTCGTCCCCGAAATTCTCCAAATGGTGGACGAGAAGCGCATGGCATTTCGTCCGGCTGTGGAGCTGTCGTATCTGACCGATGAGCAGCAGTATGCATTGCTGGAAGCAATGGAATATCAGGATGCAACGCCATCCTTGGCGCAGGCGATCAAGCTGAAAAAATTCCAGCAGAACGGCAAGCTGAACGCAGGAGTCATTCAATCCATCATGGAGGAAGTGAAACCGAATCAGCGGGAAAAGCCTGCATTCCGGGACGAACGGATTAACCGGTTGATTCCCAAATTCGTTCCGAAAGGACAGGAAAGCGATTTTGTGGTCAAAGCATTGGAGCACTACACCCGATATTTAAACCGTAATAGGTCACAGGAAAGATAGCCACACCAAGGGGGAATTCTGTCCATTTCCGTTAGGACGGAACCTTGCTCTCACTTCGTGAGCAAGCCACCGGATTGACGCTTCCCCCTCTCCACACCTCACCCCCAGATTTACTACCAGAACTAACCGAAAGAAGAAGTAAGGGGGAATACCGTACAGCAATAGACATTGAAAAGGAACAAGACACGACAAGGAGGTTCTCTATGAAATTTTTAAGGCTTCGACGGGCTGCAAAGAAACTATTTGCAGCTGTCGGTGCAGCGGCGGTAAGCGCAACGATGATACAGCCTGCATTTGCTGCTACGACGTACACTTTGACTGTAACACAGTCTTCTGCGTACACCTACATGTCGAGCAGCGATCAGGGGAATGATCCCAGCAAATGGACCGGCATTCATCTCGCGACCATCACGGGCGGAAGCACGACGTATATCGGTTATCCGGCGTATTGCATTGAATTCAGCAAGACGATGGGATCGTCTTTTTCTGCGCATGATACCTTAGATAATTGGCTGACCAGCAACGGATACTCGGCGACAGAGAAGGCGGGCATTCGAGCCGCAACGATCTATGGATATCAAGGAACCAGCGATTCCAAGAACTCGTTAGACTGGGAGGCAATTGGGTCATCCAACACAGCGGCGCAGGTCGCGACACAGTATATTATCTGGGAGTACACACAGCATTACCGTACGTCGGCAGATGCCGATAACGTGACCGCTGGTTTAAATGGAGCGAACACCGAGTTTCAAAGCGCCGTCAGCTGGGATATTCGACAGCGATATTATATTACCGGCGTAAAGCCGCATGACAAGGTTCTGGCGGCATATAAGGCAATCTTACGTGGTATTCAGTATGACGGGAAAAATCCAAAATTCGGCGGTTCGTCGTTTGAAATGCCGTGGAATGAGTCGAAAAATCGGTATCAAATTAAAATCACCGACGAGCGTAAAATTATCAACACCGCCGTATCCGGTCAGACATGGAATATTACGACGGACAATTCCAAAGTTCATGTCGAGCAGAGCAATTCTACGCTGACGATCTGGTCAGAGGAACCGCTGACCAAGGAATGCACGATTACACTGACACAGGAGTTGCCGTCCAGCGTCAAGGCGGCAATTGTACTGGATGCATCGAGCAGCAGTACACAGGACATGGTGACCGGCGTCTATAACACGGAGCCGACCGTGCGCACCTTGACTGTGACGACAGGAGAAGAACCGACAGGAAACCTGACCATCCGGAAAACCAGTGAGGATGATAGAATTTCCGGAATCAAGTTCACGGTAACCGGCCCGAACAATTACAATCAGACGTTCACCACGGATGAAGATGGCCAGATTATCGTTACCGGACTTCCAGTCGGAACGTATACGGTGTCTGAAAACGGCAACAGTGCAACCTATGTGATTCCAGCAGATAAAACGGTAGAGATCACAGCGGGTGACACCGGGTATGCCGAGTTTTACAATGAGCTGCAAAAGGGCAGCCTGGTTATTACAAAAACAAGTGAAGACGGCGT
>JAJPXP010000037.1:44050-91060 GCA_021205365.1 Clostridia bacterium | reverse complement strand
ATGCAGCCGAGCGAAAGCGAGAGCAAGCCAATGGCCAGCGTAACAGCTTCCACCATGGTTTAAAAGCACTTAGAGAAATCTAGGTGCTTTTTATTTTATCAGCTGGGATTGATCTGCCAATCGGCAGCAGGGTTACAGGTTCGAGCCCTTGCGTGCTGCTGGATGCAGCCGAGCGAAAGCGAGAGCAAGCCAATGGCTAGCGTAACAACTTCCACTAGAGTTTGAAAGGCTATGCAGAAAGCAGCGGCCTTTTTGAACATTGCTTTGTTGTCGGAATAGATAAAATATGATAAGATACAATTGAGGATATCAAAGAGTGCAGAAAGATTTATGGACTGCTGGAAAGGAAAAGAAACTTGGAAAAATGTATTATTTGTAATACAGAACTGACAGAAAGAACAACCTTTTGCTCGCGATGCGGATTCAAAACAATCGTTCCACAGGCTGCATCAGAACAAGAATATCAGGAATGGTATAATACTGTGGAGCAATATAAACTGCGGTGGATGAGCAAACAAGATGAAACAGGTATCTTCCAACAAAACGCACTCGGGAAAAAACAGGATCAGCAGACATTGAGACAGAATGTGGTGTGTAACGAAGAGCAGGAGAGTATGCAGAAAAGAACAGTAACACAAAAAACAGAGAAACCCGGGAGCCCTTCCAAAAAGTTCATGATTATTGCGGCCATTGCAATTGCCATGGTTGTTATTATAACAATTGCTATTATATATCATAGCGATTTCGGTTCATACAATTGGTCGAAGATGAATCCTCCGGTTCAGGATGAGACAGATGAGTTGAATACAGGTGCAGCGGAAACAGAGGATGCAGATGAAATTGCAATCATCTTGTCGAGTAGAAATGAATCTACAACAGCAATGGAGGAAAGCATTATCGGTATAGTAGAAGGGGCCGGATATAAGGTGCTTTCCTATAATGCATGGAATGATGCTGAAAAGCAGAATGCATTGATGGAGGATGCAGCTGCTTCAGGCGTAAAAGCAATTATTGTGGACCTGGTTGACCCGGATGCTGTACGGCCTCTCATGGAGGAATTTTCTGATATTCCGGTTGTATTTATGGACAAAGCACCGACAGACATGGAGATTTTAAATGTTGCTAATGTTGCATATTGCGGTTCCGATGAAAATACGGCCAGCTATTATCAGGGAGAATATCTTGCAGCCTATTTTGAGTCAATAGGAAAATCAGATATGCAGTATATCATGCTTCAGGATGAAACGGCGACTGATGCACAGGTCGAACAGAGTGCAGGCGTACTACAGGCTTTGGAGGATAATTGGATCACTGCGACTTCTGTGATTGATGTTACCTGCAAAGGGGAACGCGATGAGATAATAGAAAAACTGACACCGGTTCTTTCGGCTGGTGAACCGTTTGACTGTATCATTGCTAATCATGATGAAATGGCGCTGGGGGCAATTGAAGCCTGTAAAGCAGCTGGAATCGATCCTTCTACATTTCCAATTGTCAGTATTGGGTGTTCCACAGAAGGTGTGGAAGCGGTTCAGGCAGGAACACTAGCAATGACTGTTTTTAAAAACTATGAAGGAATCGGAAAAGGTGCAGCACAGATCACGCTTAACCTGTTAAATGGAGACACAGCAAGCCTATATACAAGCTATGATGTGGATGAATCCGGAGAGAGCTATAGTGATTCTATTGTATGGGTCCCATATCAGAAAGTGACGCCGAATAACGTAATAAGTTATCTGAATTGATCCTTAAGCAAATAATTCTGAAGGATGATGAAGGCATGGACTGTTTCTTTCTTAACAAATAGAAAAGAAAACACCTGACGTAAAATAACAAGAAATTATGCGGTCCTATTCCTGATTTCAAAGGGAGTGAGACCGCTTTTTCATTCATGCATTCAATGATTGAATATAATACATATGAAACGAGGTGCGCATATGAAAATTTGGATTGATGATATTCGGAAAAAACCGGATGGATATGATTTCTGGTGTAAGTCAGTGAACGAAGCAAAGCGGTGGATCGAATTGCTTGAAAAACAGGAGAAAACGATTGAACTTTTAGATTTAGATCATGATGCGGGAGATTTTGCAGCGGATGGAGGGGATTATATCCGGCTGCTGGACTGGCTGGAGGCTACAGAAAGAAATTATCCAATTCGGGTGCATAGCATGAACCCTGTTGGAAAGCAAAATATGCTGGCAATTGCGAAACATAATCATTGGAAGATTGTTTTGTAAAAGGAGGAAATGAAGTGGCCATATATGTTACCGGTGATACACATGCAAATCAAGTGCTGTGGGATGCATATATTTCACCTATATTGCAAGATGGAGATATATTGATTGTAGCGGGCGATTTTGGCGTTGGGTTCTGGAATGGCCGCTATTGGTCAGAGGAAACCTTTTACGATTATTTGGCACAGCAGCCGTATACTGTAGCATTTTGTGACGGAAATCATGAAAACTTTGACAAACTGAATGCTTATCCCATATCGAAATGGAATGGTGGGCAGACACATAAAATACGTCCTAATGTCATTCATTTGATGCGTGGAGAATCCTTTATATTGGAAGACAAAACATTGTTTGCATTCGGCGGCGGATATTCCTTCGATTATGCGCGCAGAGCAGAGGGCTATGACTGGTGGGCGCAGGAAATGCCAAGTCAGGAGGAATACCAGCGTGCGTATGAAAATCTGGAAAAACATGCGTGGCAAGTAGATTATATCCTGACTCACACATGCCCGGCAGAAACCATTGCATACATGAATACAATGCGTCTTGGGACGAAGAAGATTGCAGATGGGGAACGGGAATTGAATTTATTTCTGGATTATATCCGTAGTCAAACCACATATCAGAAATGGTATTTTGGACATTTCCATTGCGATAAAGAATTGCGGAGAAATCAATATGTTCTGCTGGATGCTGTACGCGATTTGCATACTGGAGAAATCATTCAGTTCAGAATCAAATAATAAGATATTGAAAAGAGAAATTAGATATCAGATAAGTATGGCCTGGATGTTTCCAAAAAGAAATAAAAGATGAAGGGCAGGCAGAGCTGATGCGGATGATTATTTGTTCGATTTACACATAAATATAACATTATGCACAAGAACAGGTCAGTGAAAATATGTGGAATGAGTTGAAAATACATAAAAAATAAAGTATACTGATAATATTGAAATTCGACAAATTTTTATTCATAGGGTGGGATAGTATATGAACTATGGGAAAGTAAAGAAGTTATCTGCAATACTGCTGATGATGGTATTTACTTTGTGCCCGCTTGTGTATTCTACAGCTTGTGCGGTTGAGTTCACAGAAGGCGTTACACAAAGTAAAATCGTTTCATCAGTCAGCAATGAGGCCGGATATGATGTTGTAATTTGTGTGGATAACAGTGCGAGTATATGGGAACAGCAGAAAGTAAGAAATGAAGCGATTCAGGGAATTGTTGGATTAGCAGTTGGATCGGATTCAGATATCCGCATCGGCGGTGTTTATTTTGGCAAAACAGTTGGTAAGACAATGCCCCTGACATCGGTCAAGGAAGAAGCAGACAGCAAATCTGTGCTGGAATTTTTCAGTAACACCGATAAAGACGACAATAACAAGGGGACGAATATAGGTGCAGCGCTCGACACAGCGAGCAGCTGGTTTCAATCTTCCGACGCTTCACGCGAGAGAGTTATTATTTTGTTCAGCGATGGTAAGAACGATACCGACGAAGCGAACATAAAAACAGCCGACGTTGTTCCACAGCTCAAGGCCAAGGATGTAGACATTTACTGTGTATATGTACAGAAAGATACAGGCAGCGATGAGGCGTATTTGAAAAGCCTTGTGAATTACTTTGAGCAGAGCAACGCGAATGATAACCGTCTAAAGAGTGTTGCAGAAAAGGATATCAAAACACTTCCAGTTGAGTTTTCAAAGATCTTTTATGCTATGCAGAATGATATGCAGTGCCATGTGATTACTGCTTCGGATTTTGACGCGGATGGCAATTATTCCTTTAATATTCCAGAGCTTGCGGTAAGCAAGCTGCAGGTAAACCTGACTCCCCAAGGAAATATCCAATATGCCGGAGATTTGACTTCGGAAAATGATACGGGTGAAATTCATCATTGGGTATCTGGTTCGAATCTGTTCTTCTCGACAAAATCTCCTGCGGCAGGACAGTGGAACCTAAAGATTTCGGATTGCGATGATATGTCAGCGATTTATGGCACTGCGGCTTTTTATACTGATATGCAGGCGCAGATCGAGCTGCAGCAGTCAGATGGCAATATTCCGTCCGGCGTGTATAAGAATATTCCGATGCAGGCTGTTGTACATTTTTACGACGCCGATCAGGAAGAAATTGCCGTCGATCATGCTGCTGAAGTTACGGTAACTGTATCGATGACAAGTGCAGATGGTCAGACTGATGAAAAGAAATTAAGCACCACAATTGATGATAATGGCTGTGTCAGCGAGCCATTTACGCTGGCAGTGGATGGTATATTCTCCATTGGGACAGAGTTGCAGTATGATGATTATTTGCAGCTGTCTTACCAGAATATGCTCACAGCAGACATTACCAATCAGGCGCCGGCAGCAACGAATCTGTCGAATAGTACCTTCTCGGCACAGAAGAAGGATGCTGGAATGGAATTTCAGATTCCGGTATCGGATTTGTTTACTGACCCGGAGGGCGGAGAACTCACCATCAGCACAGATATTACGCAGAAGAATCGTGATAATCCGGTTGAGATTCAAGTAGAAAACGGTGTCATTTATGTTACAGCACAAAGTACTGGCGATGTAGCATTTGAAGTGACAGCAGCAGATGAAGAAGGAAATTCCAGCACTGCTGTTGTACAAGGCACTGTGGAAAGCAAGTCAGTACAGAAAATGAAGGGGATACTGATGAGAGCAATAGTCGTTGTAGTGGTAGTTCTTCTTCTTTTGATTTTGCTGATCAAGCAAAAAGGCAAAAATGATAAGGCAAAAAGAGAAGCTGAGCGTGCAGCACAGGAACAGGCAGTTCAAGAAAGCTTGGCAGATGCAGCTGAAAAGCTTGATCGAGCTTTGGAAGATTATAAAGAGGCTTACAAAGGCGTCAGCAAATGTTATGGCTTTACACAGAGAGTTTTGGGAAAAGCCGATGAGGCGGGCGCCGACCTGCGTGAGGTCCGGGATAATCTGGATCAAGAACTGCAGAAGAATCGGCAGAGCATGACCGGTGAACAAAAGGAGCGGCAGGAAAAACGTGATAGGGACTTGCTGTCTCTGCTTGGAGCGGATGCGGTTCTGCAAGAAAAGTCGCACAGCCAGATTTCTATGCCTGAGGATGATACAGAACAGGAAGAAGCCGAGTGTGAAACGTTAAAGAACATGCAGAATAAAGCAGAAGCTGTGAGGCGGATGAAGCAAGCTGCGGATGAACTTCGAAATAAGAAAGAAACGCTTCATGAACTGTGCCAAATGTTGGAGGGCGTAAAAACTGAAGCAGAAGAATGGACGATGAAAGCGAATGAGAAGCGTGAAGAGATTGCAACACAACAGGAGATGCCAATCCCATATACGCTCAAATTGAGATTTCCGGCGTTTGGTCTGAGAGGACAAAAGAGCAATGCAACTGGCTGGTATCAATTGAATGATATTGTTACATTTGAGCATGGCAGAAAAACGACAATGGGTGAAGCCACCAGAAATTGCCTGGATCTTTGGATCTTTGGTCGTAACAATGCAGTTCTACTCTGCTGTACAGAATTGTTTGACATTCGAAATACAAATGAAGATCAGAGTGAAACCGTAAATGAGAAGCTGCTGGCGCCGGGTACATATCAAATTAAGAAAGGTGCCGCTGATTTTGAGATTACGATTGAGTAATGGTGAGTAGCTTTTGTTGTAAGATGTAAAAATGCCTCTGGCCTGCTTTGCAGGTCAGAGGCTTCCGTAAATTGCCGGGATGAGAGGAGAATACAAATGGCGTTGAATTTTTGCCCGTTTGAAACAGAACCGGGACATCCGGATCAGTTTAAAAAAATAAAGTTCAATAAAGAAGATGATTTAAGATATGTTCTGGGTTATGAGCTGAGGTTTATTCTGCCGCATGCATGGGATGAGCTGAATGAAAAGCTGACAGATTCTCAGGATCTTCAGAAAAAATATGTTCAGATTGCGGAAGATAGTAAACTAAAAGACAAATATTACGATAATACAGAGCATTACCTTATTGTTGGAATAAATGAAGAAGGACAACTCCGCCAGAAAGCGTTTTGGGATCTTGTAGAGAAACACGGAAAAATTTTGGATGGAGAAATTATAGAAGAAGAAAGTCAGAATAAAATTGCCAATCGTACAGAAGAGAAGGATTCAGGGTATGAAAATGCAGCGCAACCGGATCATTCTCGATTCATACCAACCAATAAAGGCGGAAGGTATTACCTTCGTTGTGCGGATCAGGGAGATGGTACATACCGCTTTTGGCTGCAAACAAAGGATGGAGAGTATACGAGTGATTTTATGTATGCGCTTCCCTGCTGTCCACATTGTCATCACGTTTTGCCGAAGGGATGGCTTGATCCACAGTATACAAAATTTATGTCCGTTGGCATGTTGGGAGATTCAGAGACTGGAAAGACAACCATGTTGTATTCTATGATTGCAGATGATTTCGAAGCTTTTATGGATTATGACGATGATAATCCGCTTCCATGGGATTTCAGCCATACGACCAGAAAAGACGAAGAACCACTGTATGACCGTATCGTTGAAGCAACAAAGGAAATGTGTCGGGATAATGGTATTTGTCCGCGGCGTACAGAAAAAGATCACTGGATTGAACCGCTGTTTATTGAGGTAGGACATACGGAATCAGAGAATAGGTTCATTCTGGGAATTTATGATGCTTCGGGAGAGAATCAGGACTATGGCCAGGGACAACATACACAGCAGATTCATGGATGCTTTGATGCCATCATTAACCTGCTGCAGCCAGAAACATTGAGCTGTTACTGCGCACCTGAGTCTGAGAAAACACAGGTTGATACAGAAATTTTGGAAAATCATTTGAAGAGCATTGCGGAGCAGGGAGAGATGCAGAGAAATGCGGGGAAGAGCCGCATGCGAATGTGTGATCTTGTGCAGCCTGTGAAGCGTCAGAAGTCAGATGTGGAAATGATGACAAAGCCGTTTAATTTCCTTAACCGTTATTTGCTGCAGTATGATACCGCAGCAAGGAAGCAGCATGTTTCTTTTACGATTGTCAAATGCGATAAGCTGAGAAAAGGATTGGACCATGCTAATATTGATGAAGAAATCCGGAACTTCATACCAATGGAACCGATATCGCTGAGCGAAGGATTTCTGGATGAAGACGCCAGAAAGCTGCGTCAGAGTGCATTTAAACAGTTGATGATGGACTATATGGTAAAAGGAAAGGTTTTAATTAAAAAATATAACCAGAAGTTTAAGAGCTGTTCCTATCATTGTGTCAGTGCTCTTGGTTGTGATACAGTAGAGATTTCTGAGGGCAGGACACAGCTTGTTGGTGAATATAATCCGATCTGTATTACGGAACCATTGCTGGCGTGTGTAGAAAAGTGGTATGCTGAGCAGAAGTGGGGGATGACTGATGAAATTTGAGCAGGCATTTTATACTTCTGCCAATAAGCTGCTGGGGAGCTCAGACACCGGTATCGGCATCTGCGCTGCCAGCAGTACCAACAGAAGCTTTTTGACGCTTGCGGGCAGGCTGGCTGGTCGATATCAGCGTGAAAAAAACATAGATTATGAGGGATTAGCGGCTGGGCATATAGAGCAGATGATTGCCTATTCTGATGAATTTCAGCGCTTTGCGGCTGCGATTGTCGGACCGCGAAAGAGAAGAGAAGGCGACAAAAGGCCCAATGGTATGTGTCAGGTTTTGATTCCAGAGGAGGGAGCAAAACCTGAAGATGTGCTTCAGGACTTTCGTAAGGAAGCCAATATGACAGTACCCGAAGGTATTGTAACAGATGATGTTTGCGTGGATGTAGCCCCCCCCAGTCTGCAAAATATTCTAAATCGCTATCAAATCAGCAAAGAGGCGATTGCCTCTTTGCTTGATTTAGTTTATATGAGCATTTTAAAAGACAGAAAAACTGTGGTTATACAAAATGGAGGAGAAGTGAACAGCGAGCAGGCTGTTCTGGACCTTACCCGGTTGCTGTTGCTGCTGGTTCCTCAGGAGATGCAGAATAAAATTTCTGTTGGCTTGCACGCTGTTTTGAATTTTGACCGGGTTCTTTTGTGGTGTGGTACCGACGAGGAATTGGCGCAGGTCAAGGGAGGTTTTAATACTTGGAACATTAATTCTACAGCATATACCCACACATTTGCATATGATATTGCAGAGATGGCAATGGAAGCAAAATCAGACACAGAAGTTTATGATAAGCTCAATACAATTTTCGCTGATTACCGTAAAAATGTCACTCAATCCATCAATGAGCAGGAGATGGAGTTGGCTTTTGCCCGGTATCGGCTGGAAAAGGCGGATGAAGCACATCCTGCGGCTATTTCCATAAGCACGACAGCGTGGCAGTATTTGTATAATCGTATTGGACATGGAGAAAAATGGTCAGAAGATACTTATTTGTTATATATCTGCGCGGCTGATAAAGATCAGATTCTGGAGGAAGAGCGCTTTGTATTGGATTTCTTTCTGGATAAGATGAAGAACGACGCTGGATGGGAAAAAATAGATGCGGATGAACAAGAACAGTGGGTGAAAGCAGCGGTTCATTGTGCTGTCATCTATGCAGATGTCTTGTGGGGAAATTATCTGTGGATCTGCCGGCAGATTACAGATCCCGATGCAAAGACCCGTGTCTTGAACAGAATCGAAAAGCTTAAGGATTCCCCAATCGATAAAAAAGCTGAGAATGTAAAAGAATTTTGTAAGGTTATTCGTGCCTATTCCGGCTGGGACAATTCAGCTTATTGGGAAAATGCCTTTGATACAGCTGTAAGTTATTTTAACAATCTAAAACTTAAAGATGATGAGAATGAAAATGACCTACTGGAAACAATGGATGGTGCCAACAGCGGTGAATGGAAGACAAAGATTCAACCGGCAGTGCTGAAACGTGTGACCTCTCAGGAAACAGTAAAAGAATTTTCTGATTATTATACAAAGTACGAGGCTTATCTGGATACAGAAGCGGATAAGGGAGCGCTGCTTGACTGGGGCGTAGAGCACTTCGAAAACAGTGAAGACGAAGAGACACTTTTGCAGACGATGGACGGTATTGACAGCAATGGCTGGAAGACGAAAATTCATTTGGTAATGCTGAAGCGCGTAACGTCTCAGGAAACGGTAAAAGAATTTTCTGATTATTATACGAAGTACAAGTCTTATCTTGACTCTGACGAGGTTAAGGAAACACTCCGGAACAGGATGGGAGAACTATACATAAATCCTGTTTTGAAAGACCGTGAGCGTTTATCAAAGCTGGCAGAGGAGATAACCAAATCTTGGGATGATACTGTTCTCGAAAGGCTCAATCATGTAACTCTTCCAGAGAATTTGATCCAGCTGTGCAGCAAAGAGGAGTGTAATGCCGTTGAAAATCGGTATATTAAAAATTATTACAAAAAGCTATATGAAAAACGAACCCTGGCTGTTGAATTGGAGACAAGAAAATCTCTGCAAGATATTGCTGGCTGGTTAGAGGAAAGGTCAGAGGAACAGAAGATTGTACTGGAAGATAAGACTGGTCTGCATAATACATTTGATGAGTGGGATTTCGAATCTTTAAACGAGCAAGAGAAACAGGCGTATTCTCCCAAAACTGATCATATGCGGAAATATTATTTCGAAAACTATATTTCGGAAAATCTACGCAGTATGGATCTGAATCAGCTTTATAAAACGGCTGGACGGATGAAAGACATTTGTCCAGAGAAGGATATACCGGATTTCAAAGAAGCTCTATGGAAGTATACAAAGGAAAAGTCTTCAAAAGATGATGAAAAAACTGTGCTGTGCCGCTTGCAGATTTGGAATGAGCTGCATGAAGGAGAGGAGATGGATTTTGATTTCTTTGGCGGCATCTTGGGAAAGAAAAATTATCATGAACGGAAGGATATACTGGGATATTTAAAGGAGGAGAGCCTGGACGCTGCGAATGCTTTATTTGCCACAACGCCATACTATACCAAAGAGGAGTATGGAAAAACAGTCCATAAAGGCAAAAAGATTCCGCTATGCTATTTGATTTGGTTTACTTATTGGACAGAGGATAGTTTCCCGGATCATTTGTTGGAAGAGATGACTTTGTACTATAAGGATACAGCGTCAAAACATAAGATAGATCCATCCTGGAAGCTGGAGGAACTGAGAGAGCAGAATTTGCAGAGCATAGAACATAAATCAGATACAAATGTTTTAAGGCGTGTAATGAATTACATATGTCTTCTTGAGTGGGATAGTTCGAACTTGAATAAGAATAAGGTAGAGGTATTGAGGCATGAATTATCCAAGCTTACAGAGGAGCAGAAGAAAGTCCTTATTCAAGCGTTCTCCAGCTATAAAAAGCTCAGTAAGAGCGAAAACAGCCGATGTGTAGATTTTGAAAATCAGATTTGCATGCTTTTGGATAAAATGAAGGGGATCGTGACAAAGTGGAACGAGAGCGGAAAAACAGAAGAACCTGTAATCCCAAGCGTTCCGAAGGATAAGCGAAACGAAAAAACAAACTCTGTCAAGCAGCCTGCAGAAAAGAAAACTGTTATAAAACCGAATCCAGGCATAGGAAACGAAGAAACATATGATGTAGGACAGCAATCCGAAAGTTCGGAGAGGAATGATGAATTAAGTGAACTAAAAACAATGAACTTAATCAAAACAATGGACTTGGATAAATTAGTAGGAAACGAAAATGAAGAAAATGCAAAGGGGACGAATCTTGAATCGATATTAAAACTATTTGATACTATGAGTGAGGAGGTTCGTAACGGGGGATTTTAGTAACAGAACAGGCATGATTTTTAAATCAAAAAGCAGATAAAGATTAACCCGTGCCAACTCCTGAACCTTGTTTGGGAGTTGGCTATTGGTGCATATGGAGAAAAATAAAAAGGCAGCGGAAACATTGCGTATCCCGTTGAAGTACGGAGAGGAATACAATATGACATGCGGTGAATGGATGAAGGAAGTCCGGAAAAAGTGTGGCTTCAATCAGGATAGAATGGCGGAATATCTTGGTGTGAAGACACGAAATACGATTGGTCATTGGGAATCCAATCGCTTTACCCCTCCGGATAAGGCTATTGTTCAATATGCTATGCTGGATTATTATAATGGCATACCTGAGACACAGCAGAATGATCCCGAGGAACGGCGCAAGCTTCTGGGGATGATACAGGATAGGATGCAGCATTATTTGGGAAGGAAGCTCTATACTCGTGATTTGCATGATTTTTTGTTGATTACAGCGGCCAATGGAATCATTTCATTTGATAAAATTCATTATTATGAAAAAAAACTTAACAGTGAAATGTCAGAGGTTCCGTTAAAGAAAGAAGAAAAGAAACAGTTAGGATTAAAGCGCGAAACAATTATCATGACAAAGGATTCTTATGTCCTTGATACAGAAGAGAAGGTTTTGGAGTATATACGTAGCAGAGGCAGCGTTTATGCGGTCGGACGGCGAACACTCGGTGAGCGGATGAAGGAGCGCTTTGAAGAAAAAAATCCGACCATTAAATTTGACCATGGAGTGAAAATCTATGCCTCAAAATATCAGGATGATTATTATCGTATTCAGAAAGCGGGGAAAAGACCTGAAAGAGAATGGATTATCCAATTCTGCATACGTATGCGCTTTAATCGTGACGAGATAAATGATGCGCTTGCAGATGCACACTATACACCATTGGAGTCAGGCTGTATCCGAGAGCTTTCTGGATGCTCCGTTGGAAGTGTAAAATGGTTTGCTGATCCACGAAATGAATGGAAGGATCGTTTTGCAGATATGGGGGAGAAGACTATTGATGAAAAAATAACCTACTGCACGATGCTGATTGCAGAACTGTCGCGGGGGAGCACGGGGCTGAACTCGGTAGAATGGATGATGCCAATAGATTATTATCTGGAACGCTTTCCAGCGTCAATGGCCTGGAAAAATAATCTGCTGAAGAAAATGACGGCATGGAAACAAAAGCATGATGATGCAGAGGCTGAAGAGGTCTTGCGGGAAATTCGCCAGATCTCGGGTATTTTAACAGAGAAAACACTGCCTCTGGTACAGGAGTTGCGCAGAGAGACTGCTGATATATTATCTTCCTGTCAGCAGGAATATCTCCAATGCATCAAAAATGTAGAGAGATTGAATTGTGATGGACAGCACGAACTGAATAAGCTGCGTATGCTTGCCAGTATTAGTTATTCAATTTTTACCGGAAAAGTCTTTGGAGGCGATTTAACGCAGAGGGAACTGAATGTATTGAAGGAAGAGGTTGAACCGATAAATAGAGGCTATTTATATTTCCTCAATTATTTCTGGTATGTATTTTTGGGAAAGCAGCCGCTAGAACACACCAAGGATGGTTTTAGTTCCAAATACAAAGGGAGGACGGTTATTTCCTATACTCTAGAAAACCTTGCACTGGATTGCTGCAACGCATGGATGAACAAATAAGGCGAGAAATTGCTTCGGTCTGCACAATATAGAGTCAGTGACAATGATACCGTATATGGCCTCGAATTATTGAAAACAATGGTTGCTTATGCTATTATAAATACATAAAAGGAGGGATTTATACTATGGATAAAGCAACTATGATTGCCGGCGTGTTGTGCATCATTGTTATTATTGTTGTCATTGTTCTCTTGCTTCTGAGCTTGCGGGAAGGCAGGGAGAAAAATAATGAAAAGTCTGGTGCTGCGCAGCCGCAAGGAGCTGGAGTATTAGATAAGGTAGCTGGATTGAAAGGCAAAATATCCGTATTAAGGAAGCAAAGGTCTTCCGCAGGGAATGCCCAATCTAAATCTGATGTTACCATATTTATGTCTACAGGCTGGCATATTTATACGCAGGATTTGACAAAGGACAAGAATGCAAGTTGGATCGAGCAGGGAATCATCGAAACTGCGGACGGCTGGACGATCGGCAGAGATGAGGATTGTGATATTTGTATTTCAAGCAGCTCAGTTTCAGCCAAACATATTAAGATTGGCCGGAACAAAAAGGGAGACTGGTATTTGCAGAACCTTTCTGAATCCACTGGTACAATATACATAGGTTATCAGGGCGATGGTGACGCGCGTGAAATGAAGCCAAAGGAAATCATTAAGATGATTCCAGGCGAGGATGCTGAGTATTATTTCCTTATGGGAGAAGTATATCTGGCTGTGATTTGGCAGATGCCATTGCCAATGCGTGGTACGCCAAACGAGGATGAGGACTGTGTTTCGGGTGTGGAACAGCAAGAGGGATATGAGCCGGAATTTGATGAGTCTGCTAGTTCTGGTCATTGTGGTCATAGTTCGCCTGATGATCTGTAATTTCCAAGATATATCTTTGTTTGAAAGCGCCGGTCATGCATTTGACCGGCGCTTTTGTATGATGCACAATATAAGCTCTGTATAAGAAAGGAGTCTGTATATTGTCATGTATATCTGATTTGTGATATAAAGGTATATAGGAAGAATGATAGAGAGGAGATATACGGGCATGGTAATTATTCTTGTGATTGGCATTCTGATTATTGCAGGTCTCATTGGATATATTGTATTTTTACGCTGTGGAGATTTCGTTCACATAAAGAAAGTGGATAAGCGTGAGATGGATGCTGCAGTATTTGAAGATGAGATGGATGACACAGAGGCTGAGAGCGCGGATGGCTGGGAGCACTGCTGGGATTGGAAAATCTCTACCCAGAAGGCAGGATCACCGAAGTGGGTAAAGTGGGGTGTTGTCCAGCCGGTCAACCGGGGTATCCTGCAGACGGTTCAGCTTCACATTGGGAGAGACGCACACAAGAATGATATTGTTCTGCATGATAAATCGGTATCGCGTGTGCATGCCAGGCTGGTATTCGATGATTCCCATGATAAATGGCTCTTTGTGAATCTGACGAAAAATGCACAGACCGTTTATCTGGGGGAAGGCGAAGAAAATCATCCTATGAAAACAAAAGACAGGGTTGAAATGCTGGAAGAAAAATCGTATTTTTTCCTTCTGGGTGAAACTTATATTTGCTTTGAAGCACTGGAAGAAGAGAGCACCGGATAAAAGAAAAGGGGTTAATACTGTGAGAAGAAAAGCATTGCTGATCGAACCAAATGAAGCACGAACCTTGCTTTTGCTGGTTCTGGTGGAACTGTTATTTCTCTTTTATACAGTTCTGAAAGGATATGTAGCTTGCTATTTTTGGGCAGCGATTGCGGTTATGGCGACTTCGCTGGTCATTTGTTACTGGATTTATTGCATACGAAACGGTTCTGTACCAGGTCTGTTTGTTGTCGCATCCGTTCTTGTGTGTGAGAATTTTGTCTTTTATGCTGCGACTTGTTCACAGTATGATAACGCCGTAGCAAGCATGTGGAGACAGATCGGAAAATATGCAGTTATACTATTTGCGGCTATGGTAGTTACGATTGTCTTTGAGAAATTTTCTTTTGTTTTGAGCTGGGATAAAATTCTTCCGGTTATCGTTCTTGTTCAGACCGTTTTGATCGTAACTACAATTGTCGTTGCACCGATAGACCATACAGTTGCAAACATTCAGCCGCTTGAAATTGTCAAATTGATCTATGTTTTTGTGGTTGCTGCACTTATCTGTAAAGCGGAAAAAAAGCCTAATGACAAATTATGGTTTGGTTTTGACCGTCAGACAATCATGCTGGGCTATACAGTTTACATATTTTTGCTGTTTGCTATCGCCGGAGAGATGGGTACACTTCTTGTGATGGTCATTACGGCAGGCTGCATGATGGTTGCCTACTCAAACAATCGAAGGAAAGTTTTGATTTCTATCTGCATGGCAGTTTTGATGTGTGCTGTGTTTATGCTGCTCTGCATTTTGTTTCATAATTTGGCGGATGAAACATTCATTTTTACGCGTATGTATACGCGGATCTTTGGTTTTTTAGATGCTTCCAACGGTGTGCCGGACGGAGAGCTTCTTGATATACGCCGTGCCATCGCAACAGGAGGCTGGTTTGGACCAAAATATGCCAAATATGCCGTTTCTTACACCTATGAGAATACGGATCTGGCATTCAGTAAACTTGTTCAGCACACTGGTGTGCTGATGGGGATTTTGACCATCATACTGGTATTCCTTGCATTTGTTTACGGTATGCGCGTTGCACGTGCGACGGAAGATTCCTATTATTCAGGTTTGGCTATGGGATTCACGGTTATGTTTACTGTGCAGGCCTTTATTCATATCGGTATGAATTGTTCTGTGCTGCCAGTAATTGGTATCCCAATGCCCTTTTTATCTACTGGATTCTCGTCAATGGGAATCAGTATGGTATTGTTCGGCTTTCTCTTTGTCATTTCAACAGGAAGCCAGGGCCGAAGTGAATTGGATGAACAGCGTTATTCGTTGCATAGAGAAAGGTGAGGGTTTATATGAGAAATGTTAGACCAAAGAAAACCACAGCATGGCAGTGGATTTTGTTTGGCGTTTTTGCAGCAGCGGCAGTAGCGTTGGCAGCCGGACTTATAATCCATGCTGTTGGCGGAGATTCGGATGTTTATCGTTCCTATAATACAGAAAAGGTAAATGCTTACACGACGGTGCCAGGAGATATTACCGACAGAAACGGCGAAGTGCTTGTATCCTCCCGGCTGGATATACATTCTGAGAATGAGCAGGATTTCCCCGAAGCTGTGAACTATCTTGAGTCTAAAGAGGGGAAGAAGCTGTACGAACAGGCTTTGGATACATATAAAGCAGATGAACCGCATATAGAAACGTTTGCTTCCTCAAAGATGCAGGATGAATACAAAAATGTGGAGGATGTTGACTGGTCTTCTGTGCTGACTGACAAACAACTGGAGAAATACAATGCGGCTTACAAGGCGTATTTGGAAGATATGCCGTCGGCAGAAGATTATATGTCTGACACAGAAAAAGAAAAGTACAAAAAGGATCTTGAAACATATTTTGAGCTTTGTGCAGAGTATAGTGAAACATACAGCGGACGGTTTGTATTCAGCCAGTATACCGGCAGAGCAACCAATCAGAAAAGGTATGTCCGTTCCTCGCAATATATTGACAATACGATCTATTCGCAGTTAATCGGTTATATGGGAAGAACCTCTGTTGACTTTAAGCGGGACGAAGAGGGTGGTTTTGCGCTAAATGAAGAGGACGAAAAGAGTATCACAACGACTTCCAATGGATACCGTTTGATGGAATTTCTGCGTGACCAGCTCTATCCTCAGGGAGAGTCAGCGCAGGAAAAGGGCAATAACATTACCCTGACAATTGACCATGGCCTGCAGAGTGCAGCTGCACAGGCGCTGCAGAAACGTGTTGATCCGGAAGACGGAACAGGCTCGGTTGTTGTGCTAGATGCCAAAACAGGTGAAATACTCTCCATGGTATCGTACCCGACCTTCGATGTCAGCGAGACCGGATACAAGACAGATGTCAGTGACATCGGATACGATGAAGGAAAAGAATATTTTCCGCGTATTTTTCAAAATTTTGTGTCGAAAGAACAGGTAAATACTGTAAAAGAGCTGAACTATCCCATTGCACAGCGTGGCAATGCAACGCCGGGTTCTATCTTCAAGCTTGTGACTGCAACAGCACTTCTCGACAGCGGGTTTGAAGATTTCCAGGTTACAGATACACAAACCGTTATGATTGATGGCAGAGAGATATCCAATCAGTATACAGCGGATGGAACAACGATCGGGTATGTTGGCGCACTGGAAAAATCTTCCAATGTCTTTTTTAGTCAGGCCGGTGTAAGAATTGGCGAAGAGCAGATGAGCGAAACGGCTAAAAAGTTCATGATTGGCAGTGAAGTCAAGCTCGATTTCTGTACACTGAATGCGGAAGGCGCAGATACCAGACAGAGCGTGTGGAAGCTGAACAGTGATTCCACAGATTCCGAAATTGCGGTGACATCTTTCGGTCAGGGTGATACCCGGCTGAGTACGCTCAATGCAGCTATGATCTATCAGTCCATTGCAAATGGCGGCATGATGGTCAAGCCATATATGATCAAGGAAATCACGAGCCAGGATGGTAAGACGGTCAGCACCGGCAAAACGGAAATCTTAAGTGAGGTCACCAGTGAGGAAACAGCCGACAAGCTGAGCGATGCGCTGCATCTGACCATGCAGGGATATATTGGTACGACAGACTATCTGACGGCAAACAGTAAGCAGATTCTGGATCAATATGCTGTAGCCGGCAAGACAGGAACAGCAGAGACAGGCAACTTGAAGACCGATACGAATAATCTGTGGCTGGCAAGCTATGCCCCATATGATGATCCGCAGTACGTTGTCGTTGTAAATCAATGCGGCACTTATGATAAAAGTGCACGCGTACTTTTGAATAGTGTAGCAGATATTTATCAGTATCTGTTTGAAGAATATGCGGCGGAGCGTGAACAGTAAAAGTCAAAAGCCTCCCGGCGTAAAGCCGGGAGGCTGATTTACCATTTATGCCGATAGATGACAGCATGAATAAAGTTAATTCTCACAAATATGCATGATTTGCTGATGCAATACATTCAAAGGCGCGAGAAGCGCTTCATAATTGTTGTACCAATATGGCTCATCCTGAAATAGAGTCCGGCATGAGTCGAAGACCTCATTGTATGGCGTGTCGGGAAAGCTCCCCATATTGTTTCTCAGGCGAAAAGAATTGAATTGGCCCGGATCAAAGGAAACCGCATATTGACCTGAACCGCAGTAGAACAGGCGGGAGAAGAACAAATATAAGGACTGCCTCAGTACAAGCTGCATAGGGAAGTCGGGGGTAACATCCGGAAGGCGTGCGTCAATCTTTTTAAAATTATTGCATTGGTATGGATTCATGTGATTGATGCGGCAGCAGAATGTAAAATCAATCAAACAGATATCAAAATTCTCATTTCGCAGGATGACATTGGATGGAGACAGATCAAAATACATCAGACTGTGCTGGCACAGAATGGTCTGGGCAGCATGGATTTGATCAACAATATGACATACCTGCTCTGGAGAGAACAGGAAGGCGGGAATACCCGGAACAGAAGCTTGTCTCAAATGATATTCCAGTGTATCTCCTTCGATAAATTCCATTGCGATAAATGGATAACCGCAATCTTCAAATATACCCCAACTGTGGTATTGGGGGAAAAGAGGGGAATTTGGCCATTCATTGTTGATTTCCCGCATAACATCAAATTCAAATTCAAACTCTCTTTGGTAATGGTCATTGTCGTTGTGGGGATAAAATTTATATAGTAAATTATTTGTCGAATCATAGGCAAAGTTACAAACACGGTATGCGTTATCCTCACCGAAGTTAAATCTTGCATAGCGTTCTGTATTCAGCTTCGCTAATTTCATATTTATAATCCCCTTTGTACATGTATCATCCTGCATGGAGATAAATGTCGAAATTCAGTAAACTTTATTATACCATGTTTTATTATTAGTTACAAGAAAGGAACGAAGAATGACAAATTTTCAAGTATCTATGCTTTCTGTAAAATCAACTGAAACCAGCCATAAAGTCAATGAGGATCACTTTCTTTATGAGGAATACAGCTTCTGTGAGGGGAAAAAGCTTCGACTAATTGTGATCTGCGATGGCATGGGCGGTGTGGGCATGGCAGAGGGTGATCAAGCATCGCTTTTTGCTGTGCAGGCTTTTTCGGAAAGTATACACAGACAACTGCTTCAGGCTGTTATGCGCGATGGACTCGATTTTTCTGAAGAAGGATTTGAGACAACAGCTGTCTGGCTGGAAACGGAAGTCATGCCGCAGGCTGCAAAGGAGGCAAACCAGGCAGTTTATGAAAAAACCAGCCCGCTGGCGGAAAGTGGAACAACACTGACTGCAATTCTGGTAATAGATCATTATGCTGTGCTTTTGAATGTCGGCGATTCTCCCGCATACTTCTACGACGCAAAGTCTGGCGAACTGATTTTGGTGTCACAACTTCAGACTCTGGCTGAGCTGGAAGTACAGGAAGGAAGGTATGAAAAATATTCTGAAGCGTATTATGATAGCAGTCACATTTTGTCGCATTGTCTCGGAGAATATGATATAATAGAAAAAAATGTTATTTATGTTCGGCGTCTGCCGGTGCTCTGCAGCGGAGATATGATTCTTGCCGGTTCAGATGGAGCATTTGGACGGATGGGCGAACAGAAAATTCTGGCAACGATAAAGAGAAATATTGACAATGGCAGAGAAAGATTTGCGCTAAAGCGGCTGTTTCTGCAGGCACGCCGGGATAAGAAGGATGACCAGACTGCTGTTTTGCTTTGTGTTCAATAAAGGAGGATAGAACTGTGGGGAAATCGTATACAGGACCGGTGGGAAGGCTTGCTATTACTGCTGATGACTACAGCACGGTGCTTGGATATTATAAACTGCCAAAGAAAGAGTTAGAATGCCGCACAGAAAAACATGTATTTACCGGGGGTGCAGACAAAGAGGATACTGTTGGAGCATCTCTGGGGAAACGATTTCTGAAGTTTACACGTCCCACTTTCCAAAATGCCGCTGAAATGCTTAAAATTGAGGCCAAATTCCGGATGAATCATCCTTTTATTGAGCATATATATGATTTACATTATGCTGTCGATGAAAACGACACCCGATGGATCGTTCTGGAAGCAGAATATGTCTCTGAGACAAACCTAGAGCAGTTTTTCGGACAGAAGCGGACGGATAAAGAAAAATTCTGCTGTATGCTTCAACTGGCGGAAGCAGTGCATCACTATGCGGAGAACCGTCGGAAAAATCCGTATGTTCATCGTGATCTCAAACCGGGAAATATCATGATAGAGTCAAAAGACGGAAAATTCGTGAGGTGTGTCATTGTGGACTTTGATACCTCACATGTTCCTATTCAGGATGATCCCGGACAAACAAGATTATTGGGGACCAGAAGATCAGATTCAGGATACACTCCGATTTATTCAGATGGATATACTCCAATTGAAAAGACGCTTCCAGACCAAATGATTTTGTGGGATATCTATTCATTGGGACGAATTTTTTGTTATATTTTAAAAGGAGAACCCTATTTCACAGAGGACGAGCTGAAAGAGCAGTGGAAGGATTACAGTCAGCAATGGAATGATGATCGACAGGAATATCATGGAAACCCAATTTCCGAACACGGGAAACAAAGCTGGTTCGGGCTGGATAGAAATCGGTTTGACAAGAAATATCAAGGAAAGCTTCTTGATATCATTGACAGGATGACGACCACGCAGGACAAACGATATAAAAATGTCAGCGGTTCACCGAGGACGGACGGCGGTGTTCTGTACGATTTAATGTGCTTTTTTCAGACATATTTCGGCAAAGAATATGATGCTTTTCTTTCCTCTGTCTTTGTGGAAACGGATAAAGCTGCATTTTTGAGAGAACAAAATACAGATATATGGTATATTACAACTTATCTTGGGAAAACAGCTCTGACGAATGTACTATTGCAAAATTATAATGTCGGTGAAATTTATAATACCAATGGACAGGCAATTCTCACGCTGTACCGGATTGATGAAAAGATTTATTATGTTCCCAATGATATTGAGAAAATTTCCTGGGAAAAGGATACTGGGTTTGAACTGACAGCGGACTGTGGATTGACCTATGATGGAATTAGATTAAACATATGTATTGATACGTATAAATAGGAGAGAAAGCATATGCCAGGACCTAAATATAGAGACTTTAGCCAGAAAAAGAAAAGCGCCAGCGCACCAAATGCACGGGACTTACATTCGGACACACGTAATTTTGCGTCCAGGAATGAAAAAAAGGAGAGACCTCAGCCGGAACCTGCGCCGCAGCAACACGTGCCAGTAGAAGATGAAACTGTTGAGACAACACAAAATCAGAGATTTAGCGAACAGCATGATATATGCTATGTCGATTTTGTTTGGGATGTAACATATTCCGGTCATGTAATCGGCTCGATCGTTCGTTCCCAGATTCTCAGCACTCTGGAGTGTATGGATAAGTGGCACCGGGATAATCCGAGCAAAGAGTTTAGGGTCGGATTGACACTGCTGCAGAATGCAGTGCGAAATGGATTGCATGTGGACTTTGGAACTACGAATGACATGAGAACAGCTTTGCAGAATATAGAGTTCGTTGGCGGATCTTATGATGGATACGAGGATCTTTATGCAGCACTGGATGTTTCTATGGAAAAGCTGAGCAGGACAGAACAGCATGCAAACTGCAATGTGATTCTGATTTCAGATTCCACAGTTAAGGAGGGGACACAGCAGCGCCGGTATGAAAATGTAGGCTTGCGCACCTCACTCATTTATGTCAATTTGGATCAGATGCAGTTCAGACCTGCATTTACATATGTAGATGGGGAAGGGAACCGGGTTGAGACAGCAAGAATGGGTACTGTTCCATCTACTGCACCAATTTCGGTGGAAATGCTTTGGGATCTCTCTAGCGAAGATAATCTGAAAAATCGGTTTGCCAATTTTTGTGCAAATAATTCTATATTCCGCGCAAAAAATTGAAGGAGATCAAAATGGAATCAAGATATAGAGGACCGCTTTGTACCATACAAAAAAACAAAAATGTTGTGTTCTGTATTTGCCAATCCAAGGCTATCAATTTTGAAGAAAATACAAATGCCGGGCAAAAGGAAAATAAGAACAATTATGTCTTGGAGGTTGTCCAGAATTATTTGATGAAGCAGGAGGAAAGCCGCGTTTTCAGAGCATTTGTATTTCAGGACGGGACTACTTCTGCGGTAGATTTTGATCAAACCGATCCGAAGAAGATTTATTATGCACGGTATAATAAAACGCAGAGGACATCTCTGCATCATGTCCTCACGATGGCAATGGCGCTTTTGGAGCGACAGTATCGACGGGAAAATGATGCGGACAATACGATCTGTATTATTACAAGCTGCAGTCTATTTGGAGAGCGTGAAAAAACAGAGAGAAATTGTCTCTGCATGGAACGGCAGAATAGGTGGAGAAGCCTTCCATTTAAACTGCTGGTTATTTCAAATGAAGCATTATCGAAAAATGAAGAGAACTTCCTGAGAGAATTTCAAGACAAAGAGATTACGAGGGAGAAGCTGGTAAAGGATTTGGAGGAAGATCCGGAGAAAACACTGGATGAGCTGTTTGCTTGACAGGAAATGTACGGGGAAAGAGTATGAAAATTCAGATACAGCAGAGAACAAAAGGCGTGATGAACTATGCTGCATTGCAGTGTGGGCTATCATGCCTAGACTATGTTGAGATTATTGATGCGCAGGAGGAGAAGGACGCAATTCTGCGCATTACGTCGGTTCCGGAATGTATTCATGAGTATAAGGAAAAGATTCATGTTGCGAAGCACAAGTCACTGCGCATAGAGCCAAAGCTGCATGCGAATACAGAATATTATCGTACGGAACTGATTGAGGGCGCAGATGGTGAACTGCATATCGAATTGCTTGATTCAGATCATGATGAAACCGTTTTGGATTTTCTGTGTGTCGAGGTACGGGTTGAGCCGTATCTCCATTGGAATGCACAGTATTATCCGCAGCTGTTGCCGGCATTTATGCAGCCGAATGATCCGCGTGTTACAGCAGTTGTCACGCGTGCAGGGCAGTATGCTGAGGAACAGGGCGTTTCCATGTCTGCATATCAAAGTGGAAACGTGCAAAATGTGGCTGCACAGGCAGAGTGTATCTACCGTGCGCTGAGGGATGAACAGATCGGTTATATCAGCAGTCCAGCCAGTTTTGAGCGTTCTGGACAGAAGATTCGCATACCGCATCAGATTCTGCAGGATAACTATAAAAGTGGTACATGTCTCGATCTGGCAGTATTGTATGCCTCGTGCTTGGAAGCGGTAGCAATACATTCTTTGCTGATCTGTATTCACGGTCATGCATTTGCTGCGTTCTGGACAGAACAAAATGCACACCTGTCGCAGGTTATGTCTTCTTCAATGCAAGAACTTGCCGAAAATACCACTCTAATACCGGTCGAATGCACGGCTTTTACAAGCGGGTTCAGTACCGATTTCCATGGAGCTGTTGAAATCGGAAAAGAAAATATCCGGAAACTCGAGTATGCAGTTGATACCATGGCTGCGCGTGCGAGCAATATTCAATTGGCGTTTACATATACGGAAGAGCCGATTTGTGAAATACCAGATGTTGCTGAACCGGAACTGACAGAACCGGATAAAACAGAGCCGGAAGAAATACCGACGGTTCTGAGCGTTGATATGGAGCCGGCGACAAATGAAATAGACAGACTGACAGTCCTCCGCCGACAGGCAATTGGCATCCGCCGGGGAAGCGTACTGTTAAAGTTCCCGCACAGTTCAGATAAATTTATGGAGCTGAAAGCAGATGCAAGAACACTGTTTCAGGGAGAAATAAACGATCAGAAGCTGAATAATCTGATTATCCAGGAGCAAACGGCAGGTAGCTCGAACCCCAATGCGGCACGCCGTAAGCTGAACAGCAGGTTGAAACAGCTTTATCGTGAAGTCCGTCAGGAAAAACGTGAAACAGGCTGTCAGTCTTTATATCTTTCATTGAATTTCCTGCGTTGTAAGTGCGGTGATGAGACGCGTGATGCGCCGGTTTTTCTGCGTGCAATGGATATATTAAAAAATACACGCGGCGAATATGTGCTGAAAATGAAACATGACTGGCTTCTGAATCCTGTGCTGGAGGATAAGCTGAGACAAGATTTTGAAATTGATTTGGATGCAGTGGGCGAAGGCAGCTATGATGAACGTATGAAAGCACTTCGCAAGCAAATTGAATTGCATGAAGAATGGAGCATCGAAGAAAATGTATTTGCCATTGGGCGTTTTCAGGTGCCGAATCGTGCAATCTGGGAAGCTCTGTGTGGTAATATCCAGGAGCACGATATTGTACATGGAATTTTGGAAGGGCGAATGTCGTGGGGAAACATGATTCAGTCCAGTGAGGAAGAGGCGCCACTGCCGATTTATATTTATCCGGCTGACAGTTCACAAATTGATGTTATTCGTGCGGCAGGCCAGAGAAGGGTACTGGTAGTCGGCGGGCCGGCAGGCAATGGAAAATCGCAGACAATTGTCAACATCATTGCGGATGAGATTGGAAAAGGACATTCGGTACTGTTTTTGTCCGAAAAACTATCTGCGCATGAAGTTGTTTATGATATGCTGGAAAAAGCAGGAATGCAGGATATGGTGCTGAACCTGCGGGAAAATGTACATATTAGAGATCAAGTTTCTGCAAAACTTCAAATAATGCGGGAGTTTGATAAAGTTGAACCTATAAACAGAAGCAGCAATTATAATGAGTATAAAAGAATCGCAGGCAAGATCATTTCCTATTATGATGAAATCAATCAAAAGGATGATAACGATACATCCTTTCTGCAGATGCTGAACGAACGTGAGCGATATCCGGAAACGACATTTGGATGGAATGTTGCGGCAGAGGATCTTTCCGCTGCGAGAGAATGTGTGGAAAACTATGTCAGAATGGAAAGCCAATATGCTTCGGATACCAGTGAATTTCGTGAATTTATCCGTGATACGTCATTGGATCGTCCGAATGGAGAGGTTTTTATTCGGAAGATTGGAGAGGCCGAGCATAGACTCACATGCCTGATGAACCAGATTGGTATCATGGAAAATGCCTTTGCATGGAATGCAGATGGACTCTGTGAAAAGAAACGCATTATCAGAATGTTTGGGTTGGCGCACCGCTTGGAGGATTTTCTGAGGCGAAAGCCTATGAATGCACAGGCAGATGTATGGGAAAAGAAACAGAATGCACTTGAAGCACGGAAGGCAGCGATTCAGGAACAACTGAGGACGCTGCGAGATAACCCAATCGGCAGCCGTTCATATAAGGTTGCGAAAAAAGAGCTGCTGGATAAGCTTCTTCCGGAATGGAATGGCATGCCACAGATTAGATCCATACGGGATCAATTGGAAAACCGGATAGAACATTTTAAGGGTAATCCGAAGGAAATAGAACGGATTTTGGAAAATTCATTGATGACTGCGGAAAGCATAGATACCAAGCCGAAGGAAATGCGGCAGTATGAGCAGCTGCAAAAAGAACAGGATGAACTTGCAAAATACCACAATCAGCTTGGAAAGAATGGCCGTGATCTTCAGAAAGAAGTAAAGTCCTTTATGGATTATTTTGATGGATTTTCCGAGGCACAGAATGACCTGGGTGATCTTTTGGATCACCAGGAACGATTTAAACAAGAGTATCCGGATTGCCTAAAAATAGATATTCTGAGACAATGGCCTGCCGTATGGAAAAATAGAAACAGCTGCATTGAGGAAAACTACAACCGTTCGGTTGAGGCGCTGAACAAGTTTGGACTGAATAATTTTCCGGCATGGTTTTCACAGCTTCCGGATGATAGAAAGACAGTCCGGACAGCAGATGAGGCGGTGAGCCGGGCGTGGTATGATTACATGCTGCAGAACAGACAGCGTGTTATGCAGCATGAAGTTTCTAGTTATGATGTGCAGAAGCTGCTTCTCCTGCAGAGTGCGTTGCGCAGGGATTTGGTGAAAAGGATTCATATAATACATGTGTCAAATTTACCTGATTTGCGGGAAGGATCAAACAATCCAGAAGCTGGAAAACTGATCAGGCTGGCGAATAAAGAAAGAAGCAAAAACCGTTCATTTTTTGAACAGGCTCCGAACTTGATGAAAAACATGTTTCCATGTGTTCTTGCAGATCCGATCGCAGCAGCTGAGTTTTTGCCAGAAAAAATGCGCTTTGATCTGGTCATCATAGATGAAGGTTCTCAGATGAAGGAATATACAGCGCTCGGTGCAATAGCCCATGCAGAACGCTGCTTGATTTTCGGAGATGAAAAGCAGATGAAGCCGACAGATTTTTTCCGGAAACGATTTGAAGATGAAGATGGCGATCTTTACTCTGCGCAATCTATTTTACAGGCTGCTATGCAGGCTGCATTGCCCCAAAGGACGCTGCAGTACCATTATCGCAGTGAACAGGAAAGTCTGATCGCCTTTGCAAATGAACGATATTATCAGAACCGGATTGTGACATTACCTTCTTGATATATTACAGATGACGGCGTACGATATGAATATGTTGAAGACGGCGTTTACATGGATAAACGTAATGAACCCGAAGCAAGACGGATTATCGATTGTGTTTTTGAAAAATACGAACAGATAGATCATTCAAAAGCAGAAACAGTGGGCATTATCACGATAAATCTGCCACAGTGCGAATTGATTCGAAGGCTTCTGAGTGAGATAGAAGATGAAGAATTTGCAGCATGGGCAGATGAGCACGTTGATGTTGTGAACCTGGAATCCTGTCAGGGAAAAGAGTGGGATTATGTATTTTTGTCTATTGTACATATACCGGATGGAAGTGACTCACTTCGAAACAGTATTGGTGCACTTGGGAGAGAGGGAGGAAGCAACAGGCTGAACGTCATGCTGACCAGGGCAAAAAAGCAAATGGTGGTTGCTTCTAGTTTTAAACCCGAGCAGATGACTGATGTCCAATATGGAGCAAAAGATTTGCGAGATTTCCTGAAGTTTGTCATGAATCACAATGGATATATGGAACGGGCAGAAGTACAACAGGAGACAGACAATATCACGGAATCTGCTGCAAGAATGCTTCGGGAACGGGGATGGACAGTCCATACATGTATCGGAAGCGGACGTGTTGACATTGGTATCATGTCAAGGAAAAACGCGGAGCAGTATGAAATGGGAATACTGGTGGATCATCCATGCACAGAGTATTATACAGCGATGGATCAGGAAATTATTTGCCCGGAAACGTTGCGCAGCAAAGGATGGAACAAAATCCATCATTTAAGAGTGAAAAACTGGTATATGAATCCATCTGCGGAAATTGATATGATTGTGCAAAAGCTAAATCAATGATATAAGGAAGTGATCATCATATGAGTGAAAAAATTGAATTTTCCCCAGAGGAATTTGATGCAGATGATAAGGTTCGCACAGAAAAGGTTCTTATGCATCTGAACAAAGGACTGACAGAAACCGTAGAGAACGTATATAAGATCAAATGCAGTCAGGAAGCAGATGCTTATTTGAGGAAGTTCTGTAAGCAGTACCGCACTCATCCTAGCTATAAAACAGATGAGCAGATCAAAAAAATTATTTCAGTATATGTAGGTATGGTCACATATAATGGAAAAAAGATTTTCTCTGACGATGCAAAGGAACAGATCACGGAGCACTGGGATTCATGGATTGGTGATGTAAAACCATCAAAGGAAGTAGAAGAAACGCCTGCGCCGCGTGTTAAAAACAAAAAAATAATGGTAGATAAAACGAGAGCCGCCATTGTTTTAGCAGGTGTTTTACTTATTGGATTGCTTCTGGGATGGATCGTGGGGCATGTGGGGAGCAGCAAAGGAAGTGATAAACCAGTAGCGGGAAGCGCAGTTGTTGCAGAACAGGGTAGTGCCGATATCGATACAAAGGACAATGCGGAAAACTCTGAAAAAGACAACGACATCATCGTGAACGACGAAACGGATTCAAACCAGGAAAATTCTTCATCTGGAATTGTTTCTGTAGGTGGCAAAGAAAACACAGTTACAGCGACTTTGCTTCAAGTAGTGAATCTGCGGGAAACTGCATCCAGTGAGAGCAAGCGGATTATGCAGTTGAATAAGGATCAGGAAATTATGATTCTTGGCGAAGAAAGCGATGGATGGATTCAGATTTCTGTTCAAAATGAAGCGGGAGAAACCGTGACAGGCTTTATCAGGACAATGATCGATGAAAGCGCAGTATATCAGACGAATGAACGCGATAACTGACTTTTATATGTTGTTTTGATTGCGATGCCGAGCAGTTATTTCAGAGTGATGGCATAAAGACTATGGATGCATAAAGGAGCATGTGTAACAATGTGCAAGAAAACATCTATAGGAGGAATATAAAAAGGATCTCTTATCATCGGAACAGGTGATAAGAGATCCTAGATTTTTTTGGATAGAAATGAGAAAATAGTTTGCAGCCGTGTTACAGCTTAGAATAACCGAACGAATTAACCATAGCTTCCACACGGACTTTATCTTTGCAGAAGGGACAAGCATTGCCATCATAAGATGCGTAGCCTGGAATATCATCGCTTGTAAAGACAGTGTTGACCTGAACGCCATCCATCTGATCGACTGCACTAAACAGTGTAGCTACACCGCGAATCAGACCGCCATAATAGCCCATGCATTCGATGCCGCGACGGATGCTGATACCAGTTGTAACGGAAGCCAACAGCAAGATGACATTTTTGCCGCGGACCATCGGTTCCACATTTTCACGGAAAAACAGCTGGCTGTTAGGCGTGCGCTCTGGGCAAATGACATAGATGGACTTATGCGCATTGTGAATGGTATGTCCAGCGTTCTGCAGCTCTTGTGCAAGGAATGTACCAATAACATCTGTGCCATCCAGGCAGACAATGGTATCGATCGGAATGGCACTGTACGCATACTGCTGCGCCAAAACATGGGCACACTGGGATGCTTCGCTCAAACGGGATTTGATCGTTGTCAGATCAACGTAATAATTAATATGAGAGTGGTTGGTAACAAAATGTCCTGGGATTACTTTGAGAGGTACCACCCCACTGTATTTTTTCGATGGATACTTGATCATTCTGGATTCTAATGTGCTCATATGTTCCTCCTTTGCCGATCTACATATAAAGAGCTTGATTCAGCAGTTTATACATTTTTTTTCATATGAATTTGCTAATTCTATATATAGTATACAATGAATGCGGAAGACATGCAAGTGTATATGAAGAAAAAGTGCATTTGCAATAAAGCTGAATACACAAAATTGGATTTGGAAGGAAAATACCTGCATTGATGCTGTGCTATGCGTATGAACGAATAGAAATTGGACAATCAATCGATATGTGTGCTGATATGAGCAGCCGGCTACTCAATACATGAGCAGCCGGCTTTTAACACAGATTATCATTTCATCTTAGAATAATTCCGAATCAATCTTTTCGGGTTGCTTTTTGAATTATAGAAAGGAAAATATGGTTTAGTGTAAGATTGCTCAATTGATTGGATATTAGATTCCTGCGTATGTCATTTCTCGATCCACACCAGCACCATACCGTGTCGTATAAATTTTGTGCGCGATAGGGTCAACCGTTACGAAATCGATCGATGTTTCGTTTGCAGCTGCTGGAGCATGTCCGTAGGTGATACCATTCCAAGCTGGGGCCACGGCGCCTTCATTCGGGTTTGCAACCATCGTGGATACAAACAAGGTGTCTGTTCCGCCATCGGGAACCGCTGTAGTTGTGTATGAAATTTCCTCGTTCACGGTAATGACATATCCCTCTGTTGAACCGTTACCAGCGGCGCGGATATATGCCGTGTTGGATGTTGTAATGGTCAAACTGAATCCAAGGTTATCGGCGTCCATTGTCATATTGGCATCTGTACTGGCTGTTTCTGCATAATACACATTGCCAACCAATGCTTTGTCTGTGCCGTATCGTGCAATGCAGGGATGGTTCTTGCCTGTACCAGAAGCATAGGTGCCGTTTGGGCAGCGTACACGAATTGTATCACCGTGTTTGCAAGCAATAAAACCGGATATAAACGAGCCTGCTTGTGCAACAGCCACACCGCTGGAATTTAGGCGGTATCCATCCATAAAATCTGCATCTGACGTACTGAATTTGTTGATAAAATTCGGTGTTGTGACGCTGGAAGACGGAAAGCTTTCAAAAGTTGTTGTAGTAAACAGATCACGGTGGATATGTCCGTTCCAGATTGCCATGATCTGTCCGGGCCCCTGCTCTGTGAAGTCAGCAGAAACCGTACAACCGAACAACGCAGATTCTGCACCGTTGGGGGCCTTTCCTGTTGTACTGCTGTGCGTGTATGCCGTGCCGTGCTGGAATGCATGCAGGATACCTTCCAGAACATCATAGTTAAACCGCTGGTATGCGCTGTCTGTATTGGCATGCTTGGAAAATACATTCAGCATGGGATGATGCTGGAAGATAAGTACCTGCCATTTGGATGAAGGCAGTTTTAGAGCTGTATTTGCCAGCCAGTCCAACTGCTTTTCCTGATAGCCGAATGTATGCTGTCCGCCAAGATACTGACTATATGTACCACCAATATACGGACAATTGCCGTTGGAATCAGCCTGATACGGCAAATCAATGCTGTTTAGGAAGACCATGCGGACTTTTGATGTCGGAAGATCAAGGTACGCAGCAAGCTCAGAAGCCGGGTCAGACAGAGACACTAACGATTTGTTGGCGTTGTGTTTGAAAAACCGCTGATAATAGTCTGCATCCTGCATGATATATGCCAGCTTATATACATGGTCACTTTCTCCATAATACGCACTGATACTGCCATCATCATGATTGCCCTTGCAGGAGATACGGGGAACCTGCAAACCAGACAGAATGGCATTGAGATCGTCAGCCTTGCTGCGTGTCATTGCAAGGCTGCCCGTAGCGCGTTCTGCTGTCGTGGAAGCCAGTGTAGAGTTATCTCCATAGTTCTGACCTTCGATATTATCGCCCAGCGTCACGACACATTCCAGAGGTACAGAACCGTTCACAAGATTGATTGCATCCACAATGTTCTGGGCAACGGTATCATAATCTGACGAGCCACCGTAAGCATCGAAATATCGTACCGGAGCATAGTGAAAGTCGGTAAACAGTGCAAAACAAAAGGTGTTCTCATTTTGTATCGCTTTCAAACGCTGTATCACATCTTCTGCCTCTGTGCTGACATATGCTGCTGGAGCAGAAGTGATAGAAGAGGATGAAATATGAAGCACTACAGGTGAACGTGTATCATATGTGGCGTTTACTGCGCCTGTAAAAGATAATGGGAAAAAACGGCGAACGCGCTCACTGAAACCTCGTTTAATCATTGCGGATTACCTCCACCAGTCCAGTTGCTTCCGCCCGTATCAGCACTGTGTTGGTAGCTTCCCTAGTCAGATGTTTGTTGGGATTGGTATTGGATTCAACAATTTCTGCCATACCTGCATCAATGGTCACCGCATGAGCAGCATCCCATGTTTTTCCGAGGCAAACCTTGATGAAATCATCAGTGAAATTTTTTACACGAAAGGAAACCGAGGTTGTTTGCAGCGCAAATGTCTCAATAGTACCGGCACTGCACTGTTTTGAAACAACATCAATCATAGAAAGTCCTCCAGATATTTAAGATTCAGAGCCCTGTGTTTTTATATTATCGTACTTTCGTTCGTTGACAACTGCAATTAATTGCGTAAATGTGGAAAACGTGTGAATTATGTCAGACATGAATATGGACAAGGAAAAATATCTGAGGTATAATGTTTCTGTATTATTTGAAAAGAAACGTTTGATTTATTGTAAATGTTTTTATTTATCTGAAACAAAGGGAAAGAATGAGGGACATGGTGAAAAACAATCTGCTGGAAGCTGAAACGGAACAGCTGGAACGGAATCATATAGAAATAACGGTTTTCAGTGTACCGGTTCGGCGGGACTGGGGCTACTTATTTGTAAAACGTACTTTTGATATTCTGGTATCTGCATGTGCGGGTCTTATTCTTTTGATCCCGATGTTGATTATTGCGGTTATTATTCGAATTGATTCACCAGGGCCTGCGATTTTTAAACAGCAGCGGCTTGGAAAAAATGCAAAACCCTTTACCATTTATAAATTTCGTTCCATGTATATTGATGCAGAGGCAGGCGGGCCACAGTGGGCTGATAAATATGATGACCGATGTACAAAAATTGGAAGGTTTTTACGTAAAACGCGGTTGGATGAATTACCACAGTTTTGGAATATTTTTATTGGGGATATGAGCATTGTAGGCCCCAGGCCGGAACGGGCTGTGTTTTATGATGAATTTGAGACCTATATCCATGGATTTCGAAACCGCATGCTGGTTCAGCCGGGACTGACCGGATATGCACAGGTAAATGGCGGATATGATTTGAAGCCGGAAGAAAAAATTATTTATGATATGTATTACATAGAGCATCAGTCTATCAAAATGGATTTACAGTGTATTTTCCAGACAGTTTTTATTGTATTTTCCCATGAGGGGGCAAGATAAATGGAAAAATATTCTGTTTTGATGTCGGTATATTACAAAGAAAACCCTGGATTTTTCAGGCAGGCTGTCCGCAGTATGCTTGCACAGACCGTTCCGCCTGATGATTTTGTGATTGTATGTGATGGGTGTTTGACACAAGAGCTGGATCGCGCGATTGCAGAATTTGAAAAGGATACAGGGGAACTGTTCCAGATTGTGCGGCTTCCGAAAAACGGTGGCCTTGGAAAAGCACTGCGAACAGGTATCACCTACTGCAAATATAATCTGGTTGCGAGAATGGATACGGATGATATTGCCGTTCCGGTCCGGATGGAAAGGCAGCTCAGGCTCATACTGGACAACCCGGATATCGGTGCCGTTGGCGGGCAGATCGCAGAGTTTTCCAGTGCCCCAAAGCCGACCGTTACGGGCTATCGAATTGTCCCGAATACTGCAGATGGTGTCAAAAAACGGATTGCATCCCAGAATCCTATGAATCATATGACGGTTCTTCTGAGAAAAGACATGGTACTGAAAGCCGGGAATTATGTCGATTTCCCGATGTTTGAAGATTATCATCTCTGGGCGCGTATGACAGCAAAGGGATTTCTGCTGATGAATGATGACAGCATCTGCGTCTTTGCACGTGTCGATGGCATGCATCAAAGAAGAGGCGGATTAAAGTATTTTGAGCAAACCAGAAGGATGGAACAGCATCTCATGCAATGCGGTCTACTGGACAAAGGCACATACTGCAAAAATCTTGCGGTACGATTTATCGGAACTGTAGTTGTTCCAAATCGGTTGCGGGCGTTTGCGTATAGCCGTTTTTTGAGAAACAGCCATCCGGCAGAGCGGGATAACAGTTTATTGCAGGAGTTAGCTGTGGCGTATGCTTCTAAAGGCACAAAGGCAGGTGATTCCTGATGTTTGACATGCATACACATATTTTGCCGGGGATTGACGATGGTTCCTCAGATTGGGCCACAACAGATAAGATGGTAGCAATGGCGTATCAAAGCGGAACCCGTTCGATCATCCTGACGCCGCATCATCGAAATGGCTATACGTGCAGCCTTCAAACCATACAACGTCTGTTTGAGCAGATAAAACACACTTATGCAGACCGGTATCCGGATTTAAAAATCTATCTCGGAACGGAAATATATTATCAATCCGATATGATGCAGAAGCTTCTCGGGGGAAAGATATTAACGATGTCCGGCTCCCGATATATTCTGCTGGAATTTGGGACGACCGTTTCATTTTCCGTGATTTTACGTGCAGTGAATGAAGCTGCAAACAGCGGATTCCGTACGATTCTTGCACACATAGAACGGTATGAATGTCTGCGAAGAGATTGGAAGTATCTGGACGAATTGGTGGATTTTGGGGCGCTGCTTCAAATCAATGCAGACAGTGTGATGGGACGACATGGTTTTGGAACAAAAATGTTCTGCAGGAAGCTGCTGAAACAGAATATGGTGTCCTTTGTGGCATCGGATGCGCATGATGCAGAACACCGTACACCGGTGCTGCAGGAAGCAGAGAAGTTTATTCGAAAAAAATACGGGACAGAATATGCAGAGGAACTGTTCTATAGCAACAGCATCTGTGTCATTCAGAACCGAATAATATAAGGAGAATTTATGGAAAATCAGAATTTTGCAGAAATTAATTTATTGGATCTGCTGTTTTATATCAGAAAAAAAATATGGATTCCAGCGGTTGCTGTTGTCGTATGTAGTGCAATTGTATTTGTCATAAGCAGCTTTGTGCTTACACCATCCTACACGGCGTCTACGCGAATTTATATTTTAAACCGTTCAGAGGGGACAGCAGTAAATTATTCGGATATTCAGTCATCTACACAGCTGGCAAATGACTATGAAGCCCTTATCACAGGAAGAAATGTTACAGCAGAAGTCATTAAAGACTTGGATCTTGATATTTCTAACGCAGAACTGGCGGGAAAAATCAAAGTTACCAATCAGGAAGATACTCGTATCATGCAGATCAACGTCACGGACTCCGATCCGGAGCTTGCAGCAAAGCTGGCGAATAAAATTCGTGATGTTGCACAGCAGCAGATTGTAGACATTATGGAAATTGATGCCGTTAATGTCGTTTATGCAGCAGATGTTCCAACCTCTCCGTCTGCACCCAATACAAAGAAAAATGTCATTTTAGCAGCAGGCATTGCACTGGTACTGTCTCTTTGCGCTCTGACCGTGCTGTTTGTTGCAGATGACACCGTGAAGACAGAGGAAGACGCGGAACGCTATTTGCAGCTTGCCACCTTGGGTACCATTCCGTATTCCAGAAGTATGGGCAAAGGCAGCAGCCGTACAAAAAAACGTACAGGTAAGGAAATGGGAAGGGGAAAGACTGAATGAATATGGAAGACAAAAAGCAAGTAGAAATCATAGAGGTAAAGCAGCTCCTGCCACAGGATTTTCATATTTCTGAGGCAATGAAAACGCTGCGCACAAATATTCTGTTCAGCGGAGCAAATGTCTGTTCTATTGGCATTACCAGCTGCAACGAGAATGAGGGGAAATCTACCATTGCGTTCCAACTTGCTGCATCTCTGGCACAAAGCAGAAAAAAAGTTCTATTTTTGGATACTGATATGAGAAAGAGCGTTATATCCAGAAAGACAGGACATCAGGGAACGCTGTATGGGCTGAGCCATTATCTTTCCGGAATAAAACCGTTGTCCGAAGTGCTGTACCGTACAGATATCAACAATCTGGTCATGGTCTTTGCAGGCATTCAGCCGCCGAATCCGACTGAACTGCTGGGCTCAACGATTTTTTCTGAACTTCTTATCAGTATCAAAGAGCATTTTGTTTTTGTTATTGTGGATGCGCCTCCGGTAGGCCGCGTTATTGACTATGCTGTTATTGCCGCTCTCATGGACGGCACATTGATTGTTGTAGATACGCAGCATAACAGCTATCGGCAGATTCGCAGAGTTAAAACGCAAATTGAAAAAACCGGCGGTAAGATTCTCGGTGTTGTTCTGAATAAGGTGAGCAGCAAAGACCGTGGTTATTATGGAAAATACGGCGGCTACGGCGGCTACGGAGATTACGGAAATTATGCAAACGAGTAACTCTGTTGTACGCATTTTACATATCGTTTCGGATTTAACAGCAGCGTCCGGTGTAATGTCTGTTGTCATGAATTACTACCGGTTCATTGACCGGTCAAAGATCCAGTTTGATTTCCTGTATTTTGAACCACAGGAGGAGGATCACGGTAAAGAAATCCGGGCACTGGGCGGAAAAATCTATAAAATCGGAAAACCGGCAATTTCCGCTGGATTTTTGAAGGAAGCGGACCGTTTTTTTGCACAGCATGAGGGAGAGTACCGCATTGTACACTGCCATCCGATTTTCGCGTCCGAGATTTTTGGCTGGGCGGCAAAACGCCACGGCGTTCAGCATGTCATCCAGCACAGCCATTCCACAAAATTTAGTATCCATAAAAAAGCTGCTTTGCGTAACTGGTGTATCAGTTTGTTGGGACCGCTGGTCATCACGGATTACATGGCATGTTCTGACCAGGCAGCAGTGCTGCTGGGAAAACGCGTTGTCAAAAAGAATCATTACACGGTTCTCAACAATGCAATCCATTGCAGCAAATATCGTTTTCAGGAAGAAAAACGGAAAGCGGTCCGGAAGCAGTATGGCATTGCGGAACACACCAAAGTGATTGGCCATACCGGGCGCTTTGCACCGGAAAAGAATCATGTATTGCTGCTGCACATTTTTGCAGAGTACCATCGTTTAGAACCGGATTCCTGCCTGCTTCTGCTCGGCAATGGTGACGGGATGGCGCAGATCAAGGAGCTGACAGAGCAGCTGAAGCTGACAGATTCTGTGATCTTTGCAGGACGGAAGGATCATGTACAGGATTATCTGTGCGCTATGGACATTTTTCTGTTTCCATCTGTGTATGAAGGGCTTAGCCTTGCGCTGGTAGAGGCACAGTGCAGTGGTCTGTATTGCTTTGTTTCGGATACGGTTGCACCAGAAACCTGCATTTCACATTGTTATGAATCCTTCTCACTGGAAAAAAAGCCGGAAAAAATTGCAAAGATGGTTTTTCAAACATACCGACCATGTGACAGGTATGCTGAATATGAAAATGTGTCTCTGGGCCAGCTCAATATAGAAACGGAAGCAAAAAAGCTGGAGACATTTTATCTGAATTTGAAATAAAGATTAGGGGATAACGATGGCGAAAATTACAAGCCTGTGTTTTTATCTGGTCCTGGCTGCGATAGCGGCTGTATTTTCCCAGACCGCAGCCAAACGAAATAAAAAATGGATTCTGTTGATTCCGATTCTCATATTATCATTCGTTGCGGGACTGCGTGCGGCTACAGTCGGAACCGATACAAAAAATGTTCTGGCTGCCATTTTATTTAACAGACAATATGGCTTTCTGGTTCATTCCAAAGAATGGCTGTTCCATTTTCTGTGCGAATATCTCATGAAGCTGTGGGACAATACATCTTTTGTTTTGTTTGTGCTTGCGTTGATTAACTACAGTCTGGTTTTTTTCCGCCTGTGGGATTTTCGGAAATCAATTCATATTGGTGTAGCAGCCTCACTGTTTGTTCTTTTCTACTTTGGAACAAGCCTGAATATTATCCGGCAGAGCCTTGCGGTTGCAATTATCTTTTACAGCTCACGGTATCTGCAGGAGCGGAAAAATATAAAATTTCTGCTGGGCGTCGTGATTGCAAGCCTGTTCCATATCAGTGCATTTTTTGCAGCTGCAATACCGATTTTCTTTATTTTTGCAGATAAGCGCCTGACATTAAAAAATCTGGGAGCTGTATTCGCGTACTGCTTTGGATTTGGTATGGTTGGTGTCTTTCTGGTGCGATTTTACGGTGGATATCTGCACGGAGACGAGGTAGATATCGGACTGATGGTTATGGTTTGCATTGGTTTGCTGGTTATGACATATTTTCCATTTTTCATGGAGAAGTATCTATGGAAAACGGAAACAGATTCAACGTATATTTTAGGCCAGAGCCCGCATCTGCTGTTTGCATTGAGTATAGTGGGATATCTGGTACAGTGCATGGGATTTGTGTTCACATGGGCAGGACGTGCCGGAATGTACATGAAATTCTTCGAAATTGTATTTTTTGGAAGTGTATTTCAGTCTAGAATGTACGACAGGCTGTTTAAAATCGCACTATTTGTGATTTTGCTGCTGCTGGGCGGCTATTCTCTGTGGACATATTCGCATGTTGTGCCATACATGACCGTCTTTTCAGCATAGGAGGAACGAGAATGGATGCACCAATTCTTTTTTCTATCATTGTTCCAGTTTATAATGCCGGAAGCTATTTGAAAATGTGCATAGAAAGTGTGCTCCAGCAGGATACTGCTTCCTGGGAGCTTATTCTTGTGGATGATGGTTCCAAAGACCATTCGGGTGAAATCTGTGACAGGTATGCGCTGCAGAATGCAGGAATCCGGGTTTTGCATCAGAAAAATCAGGGACACACCGCCGCAAGAAATGCAGGTCTGGACAGGGCAAGGGGACGGTATGTCCTGTTTTTGGACAGCGATGACTGGCTGGAAGCAGATACCCTTTCCTGCTGTGAGACATGTATCACTGGAAAACAGCCAGATATGATTCTTTTTGGCTATCAGGAGGATACGAACGGAAAAGCAAAAGCATGTGTCCCGCAGTTTCCGGCAGGATATTACGATAAAAACAGAATACAGGCGGAAATTCTCCCACAGTTGCTGATGAATGCGGATGGAGCGTTTTTTCCGCGGGCATTATGGGGAAAAGTATTTCGCAAGGAGCTTTTGTGTCGGCATCAGCAGAGAATCCCACGGGATATTCTCACCGGAGAGGATATGTGCTGTGTGATTTGTACGGTTTTGGAAACTGGATCAATGGAAATCATGCAGCAGTGCTTTTATCATTACCGCATTCTTCCGGCATCTATTTCACGCAGAGGTGATGCAAAAGCATTTGACCGCAGTTCCAGTCTGCTGCACTTTTTGGAACGAGAAATTCCGCGAAATGATATGATACTTCGGGAACAATTTTACAGACTGGCAGTACAGCAGATGTACAGTGCAGCAGTTCGTGCAGCAGGGGCAGGAAAGGTTGGGAAAACAGAACAGGCTATGTTCCGGACATATCTTTCCCAGCCTGTTTGCAGAGAAGCTGTCAGGCAGGCTGTTTTTTCAAAAAAAGCGGGCCATCTTCGGGTCAAGCATACCATGCTTCGAATCGGTTCATTGAAGGCAATTTCTATGCTGCAGCACGTGAAATCAGGGGAAAGCGTATGAGAGAGATCACAGAGATTCGGGAAATTCAGGAGATACAGATTGGTGCATTGCGGCATCTAAAGCATATTTGCCAGAAGTATTCCCTTACATTTTATCTGAGCAATGGAACATTGCTTGGCGCAATCAAATATAAGAAATTTATTCCATGGGACGATGACATTGATATCTTTATGCCCAGAGAAGATTATGAAAAACTGGTTAGGCTTACGGAAATCAATACAAATATCTATGAGCTGATGAACCGGGAACATTGTGCGAAATGGGCTTCGACCTATTCCAAGCTGTTTGATAAACGGACATTGGTTCAGGAAGGCTTTGCTGATCTGGGAGCAGAATATGGTGTTTCCATTGATATCTTTCCGCTTGACAACTGGCAGGGCGGAGAGAAATTGGCTCGATTACAGGCTGCCTATGGCGGCTTGCAGTGCCGGTTTCTGTGTGCGTCCTGTGAGCAGCGATTTTCGACACCAAAGTCAGGCATACAGAAGGGGATTCTGTATGCCATTTGGCGTTTTAGCAGATTTTGCGGCACAAAGCCGTTTCAAAAGAGCCTTGACCGGCAGGTTAAAAAAAGCAGGCAGAACAAAGAGACTGCCTATCTTGGTAATGTTGCCTGGCCGCTGTATGGTAAGCGGGAAGTGATTCCTGCGGAGGTCTTTTCAGGTACTGTGGAGGTCGAATTTGAAGGTGAGCATTACAAAGCTCCTGTAGGGTATGACCGCTATCTGCGCAGCCTGTATGGTGATTATGAGAAGGAACTTCCGCCGGAGCAGCAGAAACCACACCATCATATGAAAGCGTGGTGGAGGACGGAAGGAAACGAATTGGAAAAGAGGACAGACAGTGCGTTCCAGAACAATAGCATTTAATTCCTTTGGACAAATTGCAAACCAGCTGGCTACAACAATTGTTGGACTGATTATCCCACAGTTGATGATCCGTACATATGGCTCGGCGCAATATGGCCTTGTGGATTCCATTACCGGATTTCTTGCTTATATTACACTACTGGAATCTGGTGTTGGAGCAATCAGCAGAGCGGCGCTGTATAAGCCGCTGTCACAAAAAAACAATGATGAAATCAGCGGCGTTGTGAGGTCAACAGAAAAATTTTACCGAAAACTTGCCCTGACATTTTTAGGGTATGCAGTTATATTGAGCTTTGTATATCCTCTGTTTATCAATCAAACCTTTGATCTGGCGTTTTCAGGCTCTCTGGTACTGATTCTCGCAATTTCCTCATTTGTACAGTACTATTTCGGAACAGCCTATGCGGTGCTTTTGCAGGCAGACCAGCTGATGTATGTCAGTTCCTTTATCAACATGGCAGCTACGATTCTGAATGCACTGCTGACGGTTGTTATGATTCAGGCTGGCTTTTCCATTCATATTGTAAAGCTGGGAACGATGGGCTTGTTCGCTTTGCGCCCGATTTGTCTGAATTTTTATGTGAAACGCCGATACCATCTGAATCTGTCTGCTCCGGAAAAGAAAATTCCGACAAAGCAGATGAGCGCAGGAATGGTACACAATATGGCGTGGTTTCTGCATTCCAATACAGATGTTGCTGTTCTCACGATTTTCAGCTCGCTGACATCGGTGGCAATTTATTCCGTCTATCAGATGCCTGCGAAAGCTTTAAAAAATATTACCACAAGCATCATGAGTGGAATGGAAGCGGGGTTTGGCAATCTGCTGGTAGAAGAAGAAGCGGATCAGGTACGCAAACGGTTTGATTTATACCTGCTTGTCAACAATAGCCTGGTTGTCATTCTGTTTTCTACAGCGCTAGCCATGATTATGCCGTTCATTTATATTTATACCAGACATTTTACGGATGCAAATTATATCAGGCCTGCGATTGGGTTTATGGTTCTGGCAGCAGAAATGCTGTATTGTCTGCGCCATCCGTATCATGATGTTGTCACAGCGGCAGGACATTTCAGACAGACGCAGAGCAGTGCAATTATTGAGGCTGCGTTGAATATTGTTCTTTCCATTGTCCTTGCTGTTACGGTTGGTATTCCGGGGGTTGCATTTGCAACGGTTGTTGCAATGGCATATAGAATCTGTTATCTGGCATGGTATCTCAGCCGGAATCTGATTCATTACCCGATTGTCAGAACAGTAAAGAAAATGCTGGTTGTCCTACTGCAGACCGTGCTGATCCTGCTGGTAAACCAGTATATTTCCCGTATGAATATTCCGAATTATTTATTCTGGTTTGTTTATGCAATACTGTGCTTGGCCAGTGCGGTTGTTATTACAGCTGTTATAGATTTTATTGTTTTCCGGAAAGATACCCAAGCGGCTTTTTATACTATGCGAAGGATTGTGATGAGAAAAAAGTAAACGCAAACAATTAAACCTGAATTGGGTATGCCGAACCTGAGGAAGGTTTTTACATAGATATTTAGGGCGCATCGGAAAAACCAAAAATTTTGATGCTTTCTGCAAAGATAGGGCGATGGATCAAAAAAATATTGAAATCCGGAAGGATAGCAATAAGTTTTTGCTTCGCATGAGCCGTATATTTGCGAGAGATTTGTCATTTTCTTTGTTTTCAGATAGCGCCTGGAGAAAAGGAGAAAAATTGGAATGAAGAAAAAAATTCTTTCGGCTCTGCTGGCCATGTGCCTTGTGGTCGCGATGCTGCCAATGGACGCGTTGGCATCCGTTCTTTCGGGCACCAGCTTCGGTAATTCCAAGGTGATTTCCTCTAAGGAATACGCAATCGCACCGGGTATTACAGAATCTGACATTGTTTTGAACGATGACAGCGGAACCAACCAGAATAAGGGTTTCGTCATGGAAATTGATGTCAGCAATCCAGATGTCACACTGAAGGCTGGCTACAAGAACTATGACGCCACATCCTGGGGTATGCAGAATTGTCTGGACCAGGCAGCGGCAGCTGAAAAAACTCTGAAAAAGGCAGATGAAAATGCCAATGTCGTTGGCGTAGTGAATGCGAACTTTTTCAATATGGCTACCGGCGAGCCGATAGGCGCGCTGGTTATGAACGGCACTGTATATCATAATACACAGAACGGCTATGGATATTTTGCAATTCTGAATGACGGCACTGCGGAAATCCGTTCTGGCAACACACCTCTCGGCGATAATGTTGTGGAAGCTATGGGTGGCCGCGAAATCCTTGTCGAGGATGGCAAAAATATTGTTGCCGACACAAGCGATGTGAGCGTAAACCCAAGAACTGCAGTCGGCATTAAGTCGGATGGCACGGTTGTCTTGTTTGTTGATGACGGACGCCAGTCCCCGACGTCCATTGGTATGACCATTTATGAGGTCGCAGATGCTATGATCGGTTTGGGCTGTGTAACCGCACTGAATCTGGATGGCGGCGGTTCCTCTACCTTCGCAACCGAGCGTGAAGGCTCCGGCGAACTGACCATTAAAAACTCTCCGTCTGACGGCGCAGCACGTGAGGTTTCTGGTTCTCTGCTGGTTGTTTCTTCTGCAAAGCCGAGCGGCGTATTTGATCATGCAGCACTGTCTCCGAACAGCGAGCTGTACACTCCAGGCTCGCAGGTTCAGTTTGAGGCGCAGGGCGTAGACAGCACTGGTGCAGCAGTTGATATTCCGGAAGGCGTTACATGGACACTGGCTGATGGCAGCAGCGGCAGCATTGATGCTGAAACCGGTCTGTATACTGCGGACAGCAAGACCGGAACTGTTACAGCCCAACTGATGTTGGACGGAGCTGTTGTTGGTTCTACCAGCATTGAAATCGTTGAACCGGATCAAATTTACTTCTCTTCAGAAGAAATCAGCCTTGGTTTTGAAGAAACTACAGATTTTGGACTGGTTGTGAGAAATCAGGGACGTGATATCAACTACAAGGAAGGGGATATCGTCTGGTCTATCACCGATCCCAATATGGGCACCTTTGACGGCAACCTGTTCACCTCCGCAGATGGCGCCAGCCTGAACGGTGATGTAACAGCAGTCTCTGCATATGACGCTTCCATCAGCGGCAGTATCCATGTTATTGTTGGTATGCTGCCAACGGTTGTCATGGATTTTGAGGACTATACCGATCCGGAAACCGGTGAAGTAACACCCGCAAAGGAATATTACACCATTGGCAACAGCCAGACCGATGGTTCGAAGTACTATACCAGTAACTACAACCGCGGCGGCAAGCAGTCTGCGGAAATTGTCAGCATTGATGATGACGAGCCGGTACGTTTCGGCAGTCATTCCCTGAAGCTGAACTATGACTTCACGGCGTGCGGCGCGGTAACAGAAGGCGCATGCTTCGGCACCAGTGAAAGCATGTCTGTTCCTGGTTCCCCAACCGGTATCGGTGTATGGGTATATGCTCCGGAAGGCACTGGCATTGTATGGGAAGGTGACGGAACACAGGCAGGATTCTGGCTGCGCGGCTATGTTCGTGACGGCAGCGGCACGAACCTGGCATATGACTTTACCCTTGAGCCGAAGCAGGTAACCGGCGATCAGCAGCCGGGTATCTACTGGGAGGGATGGAAGTATCTGGAAGCTGATCTGACCAAGTATCAAGGACCGTTCAGCATTCAGCCTGGTATGACCTTCCGCCTGATGTACGTTGCAGGTACACAGATGGGTACGAAGTCTGCAGGCTCCATTTACTTTGATAACCTGCAGTTTGTATACGGCGCAAATGTGGATGATGTCGACAGCCCGGTCATTGATTCCATCATGGCGAACAATGCTGAGCTGACCAATGGTGCGGTGCTGAATACCAATACTGTCACCTTCGATGCTTCTTTCCACGACGTTGAAAACAAGTATACCACAGGTATTGACACCAGTACGATCCGTATGTACATTGACGGTATCAATGTCACTGACAATGATGACTATACTTATGTTGCTGATCCGGATGGTTCTAAAAACCATCTGTACGATGTCAACCTGCTGAACGGACAGCATTCCATCACTGTCTCCATGCGTGATGGCTTCGGCAATGAGACGACGGAAACCAGATACTTTACCGTAAGCGGTGAAGAGCAGAATGTGCCGACGATTTCCGTCAAGCCGCTGCAGGATTCCGCTGTACTGGGCGAGACCGTTCAGCTGGAGATCCGTGCTTCCAACAAGTCTGTCGACTACAACATGACCTCTTTGAAGCTGGACAGCAAATTCCGCGACTATATGATTGAATTTTCTGACAGCTATGAAGGAACCTCTTCCTATAACAAGCTGACAGACACCCTGACACTGGAAGCAACCCGAAAGACCGGTCTGTTCCAATTTGTCAATGATCTGATTGCGACTGATGACCTGATTGCGACTGTAACAATTCAGGTTCCGAATACCCTGAGGGAAGGCGATGTATTCGCTTACACTGTAAAGGCTGGTTCCTACAAGGTGGATGACAATACGTATACGTATTCTGCTCCGGAGGTTTCCCTGCCAGTTGCGGCAACCTATCTCGTAACGGCTGACCCGATTGTAGTCGGAACCACTGGCATTATCAAGGTAACCGCAGCAGACGGCACACTAGCAGCCAATATTGGTGTATATCTGGAGGACGGCACTGCTGTTGGAACAACTGCTGAAGATGGCACGCTGGAAACGGATATGTTCAGCCAGACCGCGGGCAAGTATGTTGTATATGCACGCGATGACGAAGACAGAATTTCTTTCTACTGCAATGTTGCGAGCTACGATGCAAAGGGTGATGAAACCGGCGCACCATATGCGATCATGAACAACGCAGTATCCGATCCTACCACGCAGAAGAGTATCAGCTGGATGAGTAATCCGAAGTCGGGCGAGCAGAAGGTTCAGTACGCAAAGGATGGCAGCGACAGCTGGAAGGACGCAGCTGCCCAGACGCAGATTCGCACCTTCACCAAGGGTGGCAATTCTGCGGCAGCAGTCAACAGCGTAATCCTGAAGAATCTGGCTCCGGGAACCACCTACCGTTACCGTGTAGGCAGTGATGACCAGTGGTCGGATGAAATGACCTTTACCACCACTGTAGCAGATGATGATACAAAGTTCTTTGTTCTGAGTGACATTCAGGCAGATGATTTGACCAATATAACTGCTCTGATGAACAATATCAAGAGTGAGAACTTTACCTTCGGCATTCAGACCGGCGACGCAGTTGATGACGCAACCAGCTATGAAGACTGGAATGATGTTGTTACACTCTTTGGCACTGCGAATCTTGGCGACACAGACATGATCCACGTTCTGGGTAACCATGAGTATGCAGGCGATGCAAATGCAGATACCTCTGCAGCAGTCTACAACCTGCCGGCTTCTGCACCAGGCAGCTACTACTCCACTACTTACGGTAATGTTTATGTAGCAGTCATCAACTATTCCAGCACTGCAGGCCAGTTGAAGGAAGCGTTGGAATGGATTAAGGAAGATGCCTCAAAGAGTGATGCGGACTGGAAGGTTCTGACGATGCATCAGCCGTCCTATTACACCAATATCAGCGGCGGCAATGCAGAAATCAACCGTCTGGTTCCTCCGGTTGTTGATGAAGTCGGATTTGACTTTGTATTCTCCGGCCATGACCACTCCTATGCAAGAACAGAACCGCTTACTGGCGGTGCGGTAGATCAGGAGAACGGAACGGTTTACTACATCGGCGGCACCTCCGGCGAGAAGAGCTATTACATCACAGACAACGCTGATTTCCACTTTGTAAAGGCAACACAGGATTTCAATGCAATTTATATGTCTGTTGATGCAACACAGACCGATATCACTGTAACCACCTATAATGTAGCTTCTGATGGCACAAAGGAAGTCTTTGACAGCTATACCAAGAAGAAGCCACTTTGTGCAAATGATGACCATGCATACCTGTATAATCGTTCCACGGATACCCTGACCTGCTCCAAGTGCGGTTATACAACGCAGGCAAAGGAATCCATGTATGCAGGCTTTGCAAATGAAGAGGAAACCGGAAAGCTGATGTATTTCATTTCCGGTAAGTATCAGACCGGTTATTATTATGTAAACTCCACACCGTACTACTTTGATAAGGACGGCTGCGGCTACGAAGGCGAATACACCATTCTGGGTGAAACCTGTACTTTTGAGCAGGGTCAGTTTGTATCCTGCAGCACAGCAGACGTTATGGAAGCGGGTATTTGCAACGATGACCTGCAATTCGTTCTGTATGCAGATGGCAGCCTGTATATCAATGGAACGGGAACCATGAAGTCTGCAAAACCGGCAGATCTGCCGTGGCACAAGTATCGTGCGAAGATTACAGCGGTTACCCTGGGTGCAGACCTCACCAACATTTCTGATTATGCATTCTACGATTGTGACGGCATCAGCAAGATTACCTTCGAGGAAGGCAGTAAGATGCAGGAAATCGGCGGTGCAGTATTCTACAGCTGTGCACGAATCACCGACGTTACTTTGCCGGATGGCGTTACTACCATTTATGGCAATGCGTTCGCGAAGTGCGACCGCCTGAAGTCTGTTTACATTCCGGATGCTGTATCCAAGATCAGTGCAGGCACATTTAGCAAGTCTCCAAATGTTGTGCTGAGCGTAGGCTATGACAGCTATGCAAAGGCATATGCGAAAGCATACAGCATTGCATATGTAGAACGTAGTATCCAGCAGCTGGATTCCGGCGAATTTGGCGACGGCCTGACCTGGACTTTGATGAGTGACGGCAGCCTGACCATTTCCGGCAACGGTGCAATGCCGAACTATAAGAATGCATACGATGTTCCGTGGAGCACCTACAGCGGCATGATCAAGAATATGACCATCGGTGCAGGCATTACGAACCTGTCTGACTATGCATTCTATTACTGCACCAGTCTGACCACTGTGACCTTTGAGGAAGGCAGCAAGCTGCAGACCATTGGTGGCTCTGTATTCTATCGCTGCACCAGCCTGCGCAGCATTGAAATTCCGGAGGGTGTAACGACCATCTACGGCAATTCCTTTGCAAAGTGCACGTCCCTGGTTTCTGTATATTTACCAGACAGCATGTCCTCTATCAGCGTCGGCGTATTTGATGGATCTTCCAACGTAACGCTTAGCGTAGGCTATGACAGCTATGCAAAGGCATATGCAGAGAAGTATGGCATTGACTACACCGAGAGAACGATTCAAGAAGTAGCTTCCGGCGAATTTGGCGATGGCCTGACCTGGACTTTGATGAGTGACGGCAGCCTGACCATTTCCGGCAGCGGTGCAATGCCGAACTATAAGAATGCATATGATGTTCCGTGGAGCACCTACAGTGGTGTCATCAAGCATGTAACCATTGGTGCAGGCATTACCAACCTGTCTGACTATGCATTCTACTATTGCAAGGCTTTGGAAACTGTAACCTTTGAGGAAGGCAG
>JAJPXP010000037.1:0-43950 GCA_021205365.1 Clostridia bacterium | reverse complement strand
ATTTACGGCAATACCTTCGCAAAGTGCACGGCTTTGACTTCTGTGTATCTGCCGGACAGTGTGTCCTATATGAGTGTCAGCGTATTCCATGCATCTTCCAATGTAATCCTAAGTGTAGCAAATGACAGCTATGCACAGGCATATGCAGAAAAGAACAACATTGCTTATGTAATCCGTACAGAGAAGCAGGAAGCAGAGAAACGTGCGGCAATCGATGAGACATCTGTAGCGGGTGAGACTCCGGCAGCAGATGAAACTCCAGTAGAGCCTGCGCAGGAAGTGACTACTGAAGCTGCTCCGGAAGCTACAGTAGCAGAAGAAGCACCAGCAGCAGAGGGAACTCCGGCTATTGAGGAAACTCCAGCAGCAGAGGAGATACCAGTTGTTGAGGAAACTCCTGCGGAGGAAATTGTTGAACCGGTTAACACCTGCGGCGAAAACCTTGTTTGGAGCATTGCTGACGGCGTTCTGACCATTACAGGCTCCGGTGAGATGGATGCATACTCCGCAGAAAATGCAGCTCCGTGGAGCGCACAGAGCGACAGCATCACTACAATTGTCATTGACAAGGATGTTGAAAGCATCGGTACTTATGCATTTAATGGCCTGAACAAGGTTGAAACGGTTACCTTTGCTGAGGATGCAGCGCTGAAGGCTGTGAATGATTACGCATTCAGCGGCTGTGAAACCCTGAAGGTTATTGTTCTCCCTGAAAAGCTGGAAATCATCGGTGAAGCAGCGTTCAATAACTGCACTGCTTTGGAAGCAGTTGCAATTCCAGCAGGTATCACAGATATGGGCATCCGTACCATCGTATCAGATGATGTTTCTGAACTGGTACCGGTATTCAATGGCTGTGATACTGATAAGCTGGTAGTCACTGTTGCTGGAGACAGCGCAGCGGCTTAAGCTGTTATACCCAACCTGACATGGGGCGAAACAATTATCCGGTAATAATAAACCGGATAAAAGAACATCCCGCTGTTCCAAATGGAATGTAAGCGGCAAAAGGTGGTAGGCACGAAGTGCCTACCACAGATTTAAAAAAGCACCGTATTTCTGGTAAGCTAGAAACCAGGAATACGGTGTTTTACATGTACAGAAAAAAGAAAGATTATAAAGACTCTTCTGCTTTTCGTTCCTTTTATTTGCAAACGGAAAGGACGCGCCCAAGGGCACGTCCTTCTTTAGCAAGTAATAAGATGTTGTAGGAATTAACCATAGATCTTGGCAGCGTTGTAGCCAATACCAAGGACCTTATACATGTACTCACAGCTCTCGCGCAGTCCCTTCATCTCCAGCTCACGGCCTTCCTCAATGGTGTAACCAGACAGCGGCAGCTCGATTTCCAGGTCAATGGTATCCAGCTGTGCCGGTGCTTGTTCACGCAGGATCTGCATAATCTTTACACAGTCAACGTTACCCTGGCCGATTGCAGTGCCCAGAGAATGTGTACCATCCGGATCAGCGAATACACGGTTATCACAGAAATGGATGCAGTTTACATACGGAGCCATCTTGCGAACGCACTCTTCAATGCCTTCCATCAGCATCAGCGAATTGATGGTATCACAGCAGGCGCCAATCTGCGGATGTGCCAGCTCCTTCACGAGCCAGATCACTTCATCAGAGAACAGGTCACAGTGGTTCTCAATGGAAATCTGCAGACCATATTTTTCGATAGTCGGAATGTTCTTTTTAAACTTCTCAGCAATCTCAGCCAGCTGTGCCATAACAGAAGCACACATACAGGAATGAGAAGACTTTTCGGGATGTTCAACGTCTGTGCTATACTTAACCAGCTTGCAGCCCAGCTTATGTGCGATTTCCAAGGAATCCTCGATGGTGCAGTTTACCCGCGGATCAGACGGAGCATTGAAAGAAACATTCAGTTCCAGCTCAATACCGCATTCCTCTGCCTTCTTGCGGCATTCTGCCAAATGCTCATCAGAGATGTCATTCTGAATGTCAACCAATGTGATGTGCAGAACATCCAGACCTACTTCGACAGCGATATCTACCAGATCATGAAAAGTCTTTACCTGCTCAAATGCATGATGTTCGCCGTATTCCTGAAAGCCCCAGCTTTCACCGAAACCAGACAGATGCAGGGTGTAGCTGTGCATGCCAAGTTTAAATTTACGATCTTGTTTCTGTAACATAATAATTTGCTCCTTACCTTATTTGTTCGCAGCTGCGTAGCTGCAAGTTTTATTCGCATCACCCGCAGATTCGAAATGAACCAGCGGGCTTCTTGTTTGTACTAAAATTGAGGGACACTTTACTGAATATGTTCTGCCGTGCCTTCATCAATCAGATCCTTGTTGATATCCATCCACAGGTCACAATTCTTAATGCCCAGCTTCTCTGGATTGAAATATGGAGTCTCAACGCCAGCCTTGCGCTGTTTCATGTAGTCATCGTAAACCTTCTTCACATTTGGAAGGAGGAAGAGCAGTGCGATCAGGTTGAACCATGCCATCAGAGCGAACATGATTTCAGAGACTGCCCATGCAGTGGATGCAGTAACCAGAGTCCAGATAAAGAACATAATCGGCATCAGGATACGGATAGCCCAGATGACTTTCTTACGGGTCCCTTCATTTGCATTTCTCATCAGGTAAGCCAGACCGGACTCGCCCTCGTAATAGTAAGCAATACAGGTAGAATATGCGAAGCAGGTCAATGCCAGAGCGATAATCATACCGCCAATACTTGGAATAACAGAGTTAGCTGCTTCCTGTACCCATGTTACGTTTGCTGTACCGCTTTCTGCCAGTTCCTGCATCATAGAAGATCCAGTGCCAATATACATATATGTGCCATCTGCATTTACTACATTAAAGCAGCCGGAAACAACTGCCATGATACCGGAACAGAAACACACTGCTACATCGATGTATACAGAAAATGCGTTAACAAGGCCCTGTGTTGCGGGATGTGGCGTCTCTGCTGCAGCTGCAGACGGAGGTGTTTCACCGAATCCGGAGCCGGAGGAATTGACTGCACGCTTTACGCCATAGGAGAAAGCGCCGCCGATCATGCCGCCAAAGATCGCATGCGTGTTGAATGCAGAACCAACAATCATGGTGATGCTCGGAATAATGTTGCTTGCATGACCAACCAAAACGATTATGGTAATAATCAGATAGCCGATCGTCATGAACGGTACAATGATTGTCGAGAACTTAGCAATACGGCGGACACCGCCGGAAATAACCAAAAACAGCAGAATTGCGATAACCAGGCCGACGATCCATCGCGGAGCATGGAAGCTCAGCTCGAATGCCTGTGCAATATTATTTGCAGACGGTCCAGTAACCAGAAGCGGTACGCCAACAGTTGCAAAGATAGCAAAGATCACAGCCATCAGCTTGCCCAGCCATTTGATGGGAATACCACGCTCCATATAGAAATACGGACCACCACGGTACTGACCGTCCATGCGGACCTTGTAGATCTGACCGAGGGAGTTCTCGGCATAAGCAATTGCGGACGTTACCAGAGCGGTAATAATCATCCAGAAGATTGCGCCAGGGCCACCGTACATAATAGCAACCATAACGCCACCGATGTTGCCAACTGCAACACGATAAGCTGCTACAGAACAGAAGGTTTCAAATGCAGAAAGACCTTCTTCTGAACCACTGCCCTTTGTCAGCAGATTCCACTGAAGCTTTGCCTTGGTTACGTTGCCAAATTTCATAGCAATACAGTACACAACTGCAAGGCCGAAGGTCAACGCGATCAACGGGGTCGCCCAAAGCAAGTTGTCAATTGTCATAATAGCAGATGCAAAATCCATTTACAATGTCTCCTTTCAACTTTCCAATTCTTTTCTTTGTAGATATTCCTGTTCTTCCTGGGTTCTTCACCTCCGTATATTCCGTCTGATTGTTTTGAAATAAAACATTCCAGAATATTCATTCACCTTACCAAATAACCAAACTATAATTAGCTTTTTCGGTTTATGACAAAACGGAATTGCATTATTGGGACCCATCCAACCTGTTGTTCATAATAGGACTTGATTACAAAACGATCTGCGTTTCATAAATAACAGACGGCTGAACGGCCTGTACCAATATACCAAGCCATTTTCGTGCCAAATTTCGTCTTTTTTCACAAGAAAAATATTTTTTGTTAAAGATGACGCTTTTAACCACCAATTTATTGTTTATTTTAACCAAATAGAATGCTGCGTTGTTCCAATTGAATATAGGAGATTTTCAAAAAGTGCCCAATATATTTGCGAGTATATGCAACTTTTCTTTGCATCTGCAAAATTCATTTGCAGATGCAAAGCCATGAGATTTTGCACCTTGCATATTTTCTTTGCATGTAACGCAGTTATCCTCTGCACTTATTGATCCTTTTATTTCAATCCATGGACATCAATTTTGTATTTTCTCAATCGGTACTGTAGGCTCTGCCGGCTCATATTTAGTATTCTGGCGGATTCCGAAATATTGCCGCCATTTTCTCTTAGGATTCTGCAAATAGTCTTGCGTTCCACGTCCTTGATGGTATTGTTGAGCGAACCACCTAATACGGGTGTTATGTCCTGTACAGACGACATATTTTTTTCCGAAACAGCTTCCCGAATATTTTGTGGAAGATATTCCGGTGTAATCACGGATTCATCATCTGGCAAAACATTAATGGCATGTTCAATTGCATGCTCCAGCTCCCGGATATTCCCTGGCCAGCTGTATGCATAAAACTGCTCCAGCGTTGCTTCATCAATATTGCGTACATTCCGGGAGAGCTTGCCGTTGCAATGCATAATAAAATACTTTGTCAGCACTGAGATATCTTCTTTGCGCTCCCGTAGCGGCGGGATGGTAAAATTCACAACACCCAGGCGGTAAAACAAATCCTGCCTCAGTTTGTTTTCTGCAATTGCCTGATACGGCGGGATATTGATGTTGGACAGAACACGGACATTTACGTGAATTTCAGAGGAACCGCCCACACGGCGTACCATGCCATCCTGTAGAACACGCAGCAGCTTTGCCTGTAGATTGATATTCATCGAATTTAATTCATCCAACAGCAATGTGCCGTTATTTGCCTGTTCAAACAGGCCAGGACGGCGTTCTGCCCCAGTATATGCACCTTTTTCTGTCCCAAAAAGAAGGCTTTCCAGCAGATTTTCAGGAATTGCGGCACAATTGATTGCCAAAAATGGACCATCTGCGCGTGAACTTGCATTATGCACACTTTGTGCAAACAGCTCCTTACCTGTACCGGTTTCTCCATAAAACATAACAGAGGAATCAGATTTGGCTGCTTGTTTACAGCGCTCCACAATATCGCTGATGGTGGAGCTGATATGGACAATATCATCAAACCGGTATTTTGCAGAGAGTGCGCTTTTTCCAGTCTGTCTGCCTGAAGCAGTTTGTACGGTGAGCTTGTCCTGCAATTCAACAATTTTCTTATGCAGGTTGTCCACCATGCTCCAGTCCTGCATCAGACTGTATGCACCCAATACCTGTCCATTCTGTACGACAGGAAACGTATTTGCTGTAATGTCCACATTCTTTTTGTATCGTGTTGTGTAGTACTGTCTGCGTTCACGGAAGGACTGTCTGGTTTCAATTGCGCGTGGAACAATCAGCCCGCCGCCATCCAGCGCTTCATAAACCTTTTCTATCCTTTCTCCTTTCACATCATCCAGTGCCAGGCCGTCCATATTCATAGCCGCATTGTTTAGAAAAACAATCCTGCTGTCTCGGTCACATAAAATAACACTTTCAGTAATCTGTTCTAATATATTGTTATACATATCGCAATGCGCTTCTCTGCTTGCATTCCGAAAAACGACCATCTGCGTTTCTTCTGGAAGATCATCGACATCCGGCGTTGGACAGCGCAGAAGGTATTCTTCAAAAGCGATATGTGCATAGACATTCTGCTCGGATTCCTGACATAATGGGGCCGCAATGTTAGAAAGCTTTTTTCCAATGAGCCAGCCATTTTCCGGACCGTGCAGTAAATGAATCGCAGCTTCATTTACATATCGGATTTCCCAGCTATCGGTCACAATTACTGCACCCATATTACACTGTGAAAGTATTTCCATTGTATCCTGATAATTCACAACGATTTCCTCCTGAACGATCCAATAAATAGAAATTAAGTCACTGAATATAAGTCATCGACTTTTAGTCATTATATATCAACATGACCTGAAAAGTAAATAAAAAAAATGTATAAATTTGAATACCCGATCTTGTATATAACACCAAACAGATTGAAACACGTATTGTAAGTGCAATCATACAAAATAAAAACCGATATACACCATTGCCATTCTGGCGTTGGATATCGGTCATTTCTGCGTTTTGTATTTAAATTTTGACAAGCGGGATATTATGCCCGTAGTGTGAGATCATGCAACGAATTACATGATTGATTCCGGTGATGGCAGCCGCTCATGTACCGCTTCATAGTATTGGATGAAAAAGTATCATTTTTAGGAGTATTGACAATCTAGCATAAATACGGTGTAATAAAATAAATAAAAGAGGAGGAGACGGCTATGAAAATTGGTTTGAGAAAATGGCAGCTTTTTGATGCAAAACAACTGGCTACTGCACTGTCAAATAAAAATGTACTGGATCATTTACGAGATGGTCTGCCATATCCCTACACGGAAAAAGATGCAGAGGAATATATTGCTGCAATGCTTTCAGCCGATAAAAATGATACCTTTGCTTTTGCAATCGTCTGCGATGGCAATGTAGTTGGCAGTATCGGTGCGTTCCGGCAGGGCAATATTCATAACCGCACTGCGGAGCTGGGTTATTATCTTGCTGAACCATATTGGAGGAAAGGTATTATGACCGAAGCAGTCAGGCAGATTTGCGCATATATTTTTGACAACACGGACATACTTCGAATTTATGCTGAACCATTTGCGCTTAATATAGGTTCCTGCCGCGTATTAGAAAAAGCAGGATTTCAGTACGAAGGGACACTGAAAAACAATGCTGTAAAAAACGGTAAAGTATTGGATATGAAGATGTATGCGCTGACACGAGCGTGTGAATCTGTAGAAAAAAGCTGATTCTGGTGGCTGACAAAATGGATGATGCTTCATCAAGTGGGAAAAGAAAACTTAACAATACAATAAGGTTACAGGCTGCAGAAAAACCCTAATCTCTTACACAGAGGATCAGGGTTTTTCTGTTTCCAGATTTGGATTTCCGTGTGCGCATTACACAAAGGTTTTTTTCATCTGATTTTATGCTTTTTTCTGCCTGAAGCTATTCATATCATTTATTCGATATGGCTTCCATTTTGGCTGCTTTTATGTTCGGATGGACATAGGGAGATCATGCGCTTTCGCATACTAGGACAGAAACGGTTCAGGCGAGGGATATCATTTGATTTCCATAATGGAATTTTGTAAAAGATAAGACAACAGATGATATTCAACATCAATGCAGCTGCAACATCAACGGTACTATGCTGCTTTAAAAACAGTGTGGATAAAACAATGCATACCGTGAGCATAATAGTTCCAGCTTTCAATAGTCTGTTCGTTTGGAAACGGCTATGCTTTACAATAGCATAGCAGCATGCAACAGAGCAGAAGACATGCATACTTGGCAGAATATTTGTCGGTGTATCAATCCGGTATAATAGTGCTACGGCCTGTGTCAATATATCATTTCCTTCCAATACCGGCCGCAGTTGCTGTGCATTGGGATAGAGGAAAGAGATAAGCAGAAAAACTGTTAATCCCATGCCCAAAACACCGGAAAATTGACAAAATTCTATTTGATCCTCGCAAAATAACGTGAAATACGCCAATGCAGCAATCATGAAGACAAACCATGCAAAATATGGAATGATAAAATATTTACAAAACGGAATGTACCCATCCAGGAAGGAAGAAAGCATGTGATATGTTGCTTTTCGATGCTCTAACAGAGTAAAGCTGATTAGATAAAATGCCGCATAGCTTATCACAATAAAAGCACGCTGCATTTTTTGAATTTTCAAATAATCACCCGATTTCCAGCTTATTCTTTCCGCAGGAGCCGAAATAGCTGCCACTGCAAAGAAGATATGTGTTATATTGATGCGATAGAATACAGTTGTTCAGCCTGATTTACAGCTATCGTAGCACAGGAATATCACATTATCCTCAACAGAATCTCAATTCTTATTGAGATTCTGTTGAGAAGGAATTGAGATTTGCAATTTATAATCAAGCTGGTATACTGAAGAAAATACAAGGAGGGGCAATCATGTTTAAAATATTAGTCATAGAAGATCATCTGGATTTACAGGAACTATTTCTAAAAGCACTGCAGAAAAACAGTTATCAGACCTTTGGAGCAGAAAGTGCAGAGGATGCTTTGAAGCTTCTGGATATCGAATATATTGATTTGATTATTACAGATGTGATGCTTCCGGGTATCAGTGGATTTGAATTGATTCAGGCATTGCGCGACAGCGGCTCCAATATTCCGGTACTGGTTATTACTGCCAAGAGTGATATTGTAGATAAACAGATTGGGTTTACCTCTGGTGCGGATGATTATATGGTAAAACCGATTGATTTAAAAGAAATGCTGCTGCGTGTCAGCGCACTGCTTCGGCGGGCAAAGAGCGTCAGCGACAAAAAGCTTGCTTTTGGAGGAACTGTTTTAGAGTATGATATCTGGACATTAACAGATGAGAACGGCACACAGGTGCTTCCGCAGAAGGAATTTCAGCTGTTATATAAAATGCTTTCGTATCCCGGGCAGATTTTTACCCGCCAGCAGCTTTTAGATGATATTTGGGGAGGAACACAGGAGGATTCTCATACATTGGATGTACATATCAGCAGATTACGTGAAAAAATCAAGGGAAATCCCGATTTTGAAATTGCTACCATTCGAGGTCTTGGGTATCGGGCGGTGAGAAAATGAAAGAGAAAACACATTTTAATGATGAGGAAAGGAAACAATATTGGAAGGTACGCAGGCATTTTTCGGGACTGTTCTTTTGTATTGTTTTTCCATTTTTCTTTGTTTTTTTAATTGTGTTGCATTTCATGCAGAAATATAATATTTTACAAAGCCTGGAGCAGAGTACATTTCTGTTTTCCATTACTCTGGGAATTTTATGCCTGCTGCTGGCGTTTGGTACGTCATTCTTTCTGATGAACATGATCTTTCGTCCATTGGAAACCTTGAATAAGGCATCTTTACAGGTCGCCAGAGGGGATTATTCTGTTCGTTTAAGCTATGACGGCAAAGTTGAAGAAATTGAAAATACCATTCAAAATTTTAACTTTATGATACAGGAATTAAATTCAGTGGAGATGATGCGTAATGACTTTATTGCAAATATTTCCCATGAGTTTAAAACGCCATTGGCATCCATTACCGGATATGCTACTCTGCTGCAGGATACAGACCTGTCTGAGGAAGAGCGGCAGGCATACATTCATAAGCTGTTTCTTAATGTAGAGAAATTAAATGATCTGACACAGAATATTTTAACGCTTTCCCGATTGGAAAATCAGAGTACCCTTCCGGCTCCGGTTTTCTTTCGTCTGGATGAGCAAATACGGGAAGCAATTGTTGTTTTGGAGCCAAAATGGAGCAAAAAGGACACTGTACTGAATATTGATCTGGAAGAGATTCAGTATACCGGACAGAAATTATTATTGTTCCATGTCTGGCAGAATGTTATTGGCAATGCGATTAAATTCACAGAACAGGGGGGAAGGGTTGATGTTTCCCTTAATCGGACAGATGGAAAATTGTTTGTTCAGATTTCGGATGATGGCATAGGGATGGATGAACAGACACAGGCACATATTTTTGAAAAATTTTATCAGGGTGATACCTCGAGACGTTCCCACGGAAATGGCTTAGGTCTTGCTATGTGTAAAGAAATTTTAAAACGCTGCGAAGGTTCTATTAGCGTAAAAAGCAAACCCGGTAAAGGTTCTGTTTTTACGATACAGCTTTCAGAGGATGAATAAAGCATATCATCTGGACATAGTTCGTTTTTGTACATCGGGTGATGATTTTTCAGATATCTCATGAAATCGGCGGAAATTTTAAGCAAAACAAAAAGGCTTTGAACTTATGTTCAAAGCCTTTTCCATGGCGGAGAGTTAGGGATTTGAACCCTAGAACCGCTCATCACGGTTACACGATTTCCAGTCGTGCGCCTTCGACCACTCAGCCAACTCTCCATCTGCAATTGTTTGCTGATCTCTCAGCAACGAAAGTTATTATACCGTAAGAATCTTCATTCGTCAACCCTAAAAAGCAAATTTTTTTGAAAAAATTGCTGAACATGGAAGGAAATAGGGGATTATAGGAAAAGCCATTCCTTTTGGAACAAAGAAAGCAGGTATTAAAGAGATTCCATAATCCGGCTGCAATGCAGCCGGATTACAGTATCAGTGATTTATTTTACACAAATGGTTTCCACTTCCAGCTTTGCACCCTTTGGCAGACCTGCCACAGCAAAGCAGGAACGAGCGGGAGCAGCTTCCGGGAAGTATTTGCCATAAACTGCATTAAACGCAGCAAAATCAGCCAAATCAGCGAGGAAACAGGTAGTCTTCACAACATGGGAGAAATCCAAGCCGGCAGCTTCCAATATAGCACCGATATTCTTCATAACCTGTTCTGCCTGTTCTTCGATGGTAGTGCCTTCTACTTCGCCAGTAGCCGGATTGATCGGAATCTGGCCAGAGGTGAACAGATAGCTATCGGTTTCAATTGCCTGAGAGTATGGGCCGATAGCAGCTGGGGCATTTGGGGTAGAAATGACATTTTTCATGACAAAAACTTCCTTTCTTTATTTGCTTTTGAGCTTTTTGAGGCGTTCGGTATTGGAAAGGATTACCTTGCGCATACGAATGCTCTTCGGCGTGATTTCGATGAGTTCATCATCGCTAATAAATTCCATTGCTTCTTCGATGGACATACGGCGTGGCGGAATCAGACGAAGTGCATCATCAGCACCAGCAGAACGCATATTGGTCAGCTGCTTCTTCTTGCAGACATTTACAGCCATATCTTCGTTTTTCGGGGAAGAACCAACAATCATGCCTTCATAAACTTCTGTACCAGCGCCAATGAACAGCTGACCGCGCTCCTGGGCATTGAATAGGCCGTAAGCTACCGCAGTACCGGTCTCAAATGCAATCAGAGAACCAGTAGAACGCTTGGAGATTTCACCCTTATAGGGCATATAATCGTAAAATACAGAACTCAGAATGCCTTCACCCTTGGTATCCGTCAGGAATTCATTTTTGTATCCAAACAGGCCGCGTGCCGGAATCAGAAACTCTACACGCATACGGTCACCCTGAGGTGCCATGTGCTGCAGCTCACCCTTACGAGCACCCATTTTTTCCATTACAGAACCCAGGGCATCGGCTGGAACGTCGGCTACCATACGTTCAATCGGCTCATACTTTTTACCATCAACAGTCTTAAACAAAGCACGTGGTGCACCAACCTGAAATTCATAGCCCTCACGCCGCAGGGTTTCAATCAGGATAGACAGATGCATTTCGCCACGGCCTGCTACACGGAAGGTATCTGTATTTTCCGTTTCATGGACACGGAGGGAGACATCCTTCAGCAGCTCACGATGCAGACGCTCACGGAGCTGGCGGGAAGTAACATATTTGCCTTCACGGCCAGCAAATGGGGAATCGTTAACAGAGAAATACATTTCTACTGTGGGTTCAGAAATTTTAACAAATGGCAGCGGCTTCGGATTTGCCGGAGAACACAGCGTATCGCCAATGGTGACATTTTCAATACCGGATACACAGATGATATCACCGGCAGAAATCTCATTTACCGGGGTATGTCCCAGGCTGTCAATGGTATACATGGAAACAGCTTTTGCCTTATATGGTTCAGAATGTCTGTTGTAATTGCATACCATCAGATCCTGTCCGACATGCATCGTACCGCGTTCTACACGGCCAATTGCAATACGGCCAACATAATCATTATAATCAATGGAAGAAACCAGCATCTGAAGATCTCCATCTGGATCAACATGAGGAGCCGGAATGTGGGCGAGAATAGTTTCAAACAGCGGTGTAAGATCTGTACCCGGAGTATTCGGGGACAGGGAAGCAGTGCCGTCACGACCAGAACAATACAAGATCGGGCTGTCCAGCTGTTCATCCGATGCATCCAGAGTCAGCAGCAGTTCCAAAACCTCATCACCGACATCGCCCAGACGTGCATCAGGACGGTCAATCTTGTTAACAACGATAATAATCTTGTGGCCAAATTCCAAAGCCTTTTCCAGAACAAAACGGGTCTGCGGCATCGGGCCTTCAAAAGCGTCAACCAACAGGATAACACCGTCTACCATTTTCAAGATACGCTCAACCTCACCAGAGAAATCGGCATGGCCCGGGGTATCAACGATATTAATTTTGGTATCTTTATAATGAACAGATGTATTCTTTGCGAGAATTGTAATACCGCGTTCGCGCTCCAGGTCGTTGCTGTCCATGACACGCTCTTCCACAACCTGATTTGCACGGAACGCACCGCCTTGCTTCAGCATCTGGTCAACCAGAGTAGTCTTACCGTGGTCGACATGGGCGATAATGGCAATATTTCTTAAATCATTTCTTACCATGAGTTCCTCCATGTGCGAAAATTTCAAAAGATTTACTTATTTTTAGACGCATTATATTATACCCTTTGCAATATGCTTTTTCTATCACCGATATCATCAAAAATTCTTTTATCTTTGTACAAATTTTTCGTAAAATTTTTTAAAGTTTTTCTTGACAAATAAAGAAATTATGCGTATAATAATGTTCGTTGGTTCACGAAAGACCAAAAACAATATTATTAAAACGATATTATTGCCGAATTGTGTAAGGGTAGCACGACAGACTCTGACTCTGTTTGTGAGGGTTCGAATCCTTCTTCGGCAACCACATTGAAACCGCTTAGAATGCAAGTTCTAAGCGGTTTTTTCAACTTTTTAAAACTTTTCAAGTCGCTTCCATTTTTCGGAAACACATCAAAACATATTAAATCACAGTTATTTGGACAAAAAATGGACGGAAGAAATTGCAAGACAGTCTAAAAACAATTGGACGAAAACTGGACAAAGATTTGGACAAAAATCTGTTAAAGAATACGTGAAGCCCGGTAATTGCGATTAATGTAAATTGCTTACCGGGCTTTTATATTATTTTGTGTTAGTAGGGAAGTAGTGTTGCTGCTTTCCTCTGATCATTATTATCTACATGTGTATAGATCATCGTCACAGATGGATCATAGTGACCAAGAGCTTCCTGTACTGTGCGGAGATCAACGCCACCACGCAATAAGAAAGTTGCATATGTATGTCTGCATTTATGTGGAGATAGATATTCGACATCTGCTTGTTCCAGAAATTTTTTGTACCGCCAATAAAAGTTATCATAATTCATATAGTTGCCATCTTGCATTGGAAAGACATAAAGGGATTTGTGGGGCAATGACCGGAAAATATCTGCCATCTTTGGAGTGATACCGATGGTTCGAGGTTTACCGCTCTTGGTCTTTTCACGAATGCCCCATTCTCCGGCTGAGAGCCGTGCAACAACGCGTTTTATATGTAACAGGTCATCGTCTATGTCTGCCCACATCAATGCGCACAACTCTTCTACACGACAACCTGTATACAGCAGGCAGGCGACAGCAACACCGAAATCATCGTCAGCAGCTGCGGTCATGATTCTCTGTACATCTTCCACTGAAAATATTTTGATTTGCGGTTGTATTTTTTTGATCGGCTCCACAAAGTCCATTGGATTCCGAGTACACTTGCTGTTTTTGATAGCAGACTTGAAAATCTGTTTCAGAACGCCGACGATTGCCCGGCGAGAAGCGTCGCTCAAGTTCCGCTTGGTCTGTAGGAATTGTTCTATCTGGATTGGCAGGATTTTGTCTATCGAATTATTTCCGAGAGCTGGACGGATATGTTTCGTCCAATATAGTTCGTAGTTGTGCCATGTTCCGTACACTACAGTTTCCTTGCGCGATTCCAGCCAGATATCGCCCCACTCAGCTAGTGTGACAGCCTTCGCAGCTACATCTGGTTCGGTTAGATGCTTCATATATGCATCATATTGGCGTCGGCAAGCTGTCTGTGTTTTACCAGTGAACGATTTGCGCATTCGTGTACCATCTGGCAGTTTGATTGTTTTTCGAAGCCGCCAGCCAGTTGTCGTTTTCTCAAAGGTTCCACTGCCGTTTGATGCTCGATTTGCCATAAATAATCATCTCCTTTGTTTACTTTTGAAAAAATGTATAGTAAAATAAAGGGGCAGATATACACTGGTAAGTTTTCTGCCCCTTATCCCGTCTTGGTGCGCCAACACCAGGGCGGGATTATTTATTTTATTTAACCGGTGTAAATGTAGTTTTTGAACTACAGCGAACAACCATTCCATCGCTAAGTGTACCTATGTAATCGCCATCACCAACGCGGCTATCACCAAGAATGGTGTTAATATACACTCTACCAGAAGACGTATATGCTACAAAATTAGATGATCCACTGATTCTGTAACGTCCTGCCTGAATATCCGTTCCAATTGTATAATCTCCAGACGGAACGGTGATAGGATCACCTGAAGCCTTGACTATTTCGCCTTTGAGTTTATCAAGTTCTGCCTGTTTGGTTGTGATATCAGATTCGATTGTAGAAAGATCGGACTCTTTTTCTTCTACTTGTTTTTTCAAATCTTCAAGTTCTGACTGATACTTTTCTTTGTTCTCATCGTATTCGTTAACCTGCTCCACTAAATCTTCTTTTTTTTCTAGTTCCTTTTCATAGAGGTCGATTTTTGCGGTTATGTCTTTATATTCATCATTTTTTTCTTGGATGCTATCCAAAACACGGTCATTAATAACAGTTTGTTCCCCGGCGCTGCATCCAAAAACATAAGATGCATATAATGCTACAGCGATAATTACTACAGCTATAGCCCCCACAATAATTTTTTTCTTTGAAGTTTTTTCTGCAAACTTTGTCATATCTTGTATCCCCTCCATTGTGCTATATCATCGCGCGTGTTATAATATATTTGCATCGTGAGCTTGCACCTGATGCTTTCCCTCGTCGGTATTCGCAGTACCGGCGGGGGATTTTTCTATGTGTATTTACCATGTTTTACCTATAATGGAAAACATTTTGCAATGAAATTACCTATAAATGAATTTAAAATAATTATGGAGGTGATTTCATGAATGCTTATAAAAATTATCAGTACGCACGAGATAGTGCCTGGAAAATTCTCCGCGACTGCAAAGCAGATCGTCTTCCAGTAGATGTCTTGCAGGTGTGCAAAGAACTTGACATCCGTGTACTTTCATACGAAGATGGCAAAACGATCATTGAACGGCATAAGTTTCAGCGTTTTACCAAACGTACGGATGGATTTACGCTTGTTCTTTATGAGCAGCCAATTATTTTTTATAATTCTGCCTGCACAAAAGAACGTATCCGGTTTACCATCGCACATGAGCTGGGACATATCGTCCTCGGGCATGTAGAGTGGAACCGGCCAACGATTATCAACCGGGAACCGTCGGCACATGACAATCCGCGAGAAACTGCTGCAAATCAATTTGCAGCACGGCTACTTGCACCAGCTTGCGTGCTGTGGGCGCTAGATGTACATAAGGCAGAAGATATCGCACAACTGTGTGATATCTCACTACCGGCAGCATTGTTCAGGGCACAGCGTATGGCCGAACTTTACCGTCGGCAGCGCTTTCTAACATCGCCACTGGAACAAGAGGTGTATGCACAATTCAAGCCGTTTATTAATCAGGAAGTTTAGAATCCGGAATATTTTCCAAATCGCGCAGGGTAGCCTCTCTGCGCGATTCCCTTTCTTCTGGTGTTTCGTATATATCAGCCTCAAAACCGCCACGCGCAGCAAAAGGTAATTTATACGTCTCTGGCGGATTTTTGTCGGTTTGGAGTTCTGCTATTTGTTCCTCCAATTCCTGCATAGTCTGAACACGCTTAACTTCATGATTCAATGTGTACTGTACTGCTTCTTGACCACTCTGGTCGAGAGAGCAGTATTTTTTTATGATGTTTTCAATCTCTGCAGGTTCATATTTTATTACGTTAGAACTTGACGATTTTAATTCAAGGCTTCCACGTTCGATACTTTCTACGTCTAAATCTAAAGCATTAAAGATTTTTAATACTGTTTGAACCCCGGCTTTTCCGATGCCGCGTTTAAAAATGGAAGCGATTGTAGACTGTGGCACCCCGATTACAGACGCAAAATCATTTACGCTTTTATATCTTGATAAAATCTCAGCTTTTAAACTCTCTTCCATCGTCATATGTCTTGTCCTCCTCTCTGATTCCATTATAAGGCGTAATATTACCGCAGTCAAGAAAAATTTTAGCGCAATTGAGAAAACTTTTGCCCAAAAACGCTTGACTTCTATCGCAACAGCGATTATACTGTGATTAAAGAAACGCAATTGCGATAAGAAAGGAGGCTAAACATGAAAAATCTTTATGCAGAAATGACCAGATATGGAGTAACCACGTCCGACATCAAAACTGTTCTGAATTGTACAGACAAAACTGCAAGAAGTAAGATGAACGGCAAGAGTGATTTATCTATTGATGATGCATTCAAAATTAGAGATGCGTTCTTTCCTGGAATGCGACTTGAATATTTGTTTGCGCCGGATGAAGAGCTGGAGCGCACTGACAAAAGAAATTCTAATTAAAAGGTGAGGAAAGATGCCGTTAGCAACAATGTTTGGAGAGGGCAAATATTCTATTACTATCCGACAGGATATCATAGACAGCGTCGCGGAAGATATTGTCTATGATGTGTGGGAAAAAATGCCCTCTAATGCACGTACACCTGAGATTATCAAGTGTGTGATTAAGAGGGCGGAGGAATTAGCAGACAGCATGCTGGTCACATATGTTTCTCACACAAATCTTGAAGAGCATATGAAATAATTTTCAGCTCTTTGTCTTTGGTGGATGCTCTGGTCATCATCAAATCAGAAGATGCATCAATATTCAAGACAGTATCTTCAGCATATATCCTTTTTCCTGTTGTGTACTCATTGAACGGGATTTGGGAATGGGGAATATGCATAGTTGCTTTGAATCATTAAATTCATCTCCCTTCTATGCTCATTATAGCATATTGGGAGGTGACGGACAAGAAAGGAGAGCAAATGAACGAATTTATGACTGTAAGAGAATTCGGACACCGAATCGGAGCTGCTCCAGATACTGTGCGACGTGGAATCCGACAGGGCAAGTTACCGGGTGTTGCAGTTGTTAGCGATGCTGATGGTGCCCGATTCGTTATTCCGCGTAAGGCGGTTGAGTTGTTTGCCAATACAGGAATCACGCCGATGATGTTGGCGCAGAGTGTTATGCAAGCGGAAACCATTGAGCAGGGCATTGCATATTTACGTGCAGTATTTGTGGGAGAGAACTGAAATGAACAAAGACACAATATCAATCACACTGGCCGGCATATTTACCATGCTGGCAATCATCGGCTCAGCGATCGTGCTGGGCGGCGTAATGCAGATGTTAGGAGGATGACAAATGAATAAAAATAATTATTCACCTATCAGATATTATGAAGGCGAGGACAAAAAGCGCATTGGCTACGATTTTTATGCTGACATTGCGGAAAATATTGTAGCTATGAGGAAAGAATTGAGCTGGACTCAGGAAGAGCTTGCAAAGAAATCCGGCATCAAGTTATCAAGGCTCCGCGAGATTGAAGGGTGCCGCATAAGAGTGTGGATGAAGGATTTGTCCGCAATTTCCAAGGCTATGCAGGTTACGGAATTTTATCTGACGGGAGAAACTCCGTTGAGCGAAGTTGGGGAATGCTTGTTTACCGTGCATAACGAACGTTCTCAGGAGTTTGCCCCATATGTGTACGCACAGACTTATGGATTAGCATTTCTAAAGGCCCATCAAAGCGTATCACATAGAATTATATGGTTTGAACCTAGAGATCGCGCAATTGTTGCATTAAGAGGAGTTCCATATACCGAGAAAGAATTGGAATCCAATTTTCGGAAAAGAAAGCCTGGCGAAGATGATTTTCTGGAGTGAAAGGAGTACATGCGTCGTTATAGAAAGAGAAAACGAGGAAAGGAGAATAACTGATGGTTACATTTTTGCAAGGCTGCTTGGTGGGCGCTGTAGCAGTTATCGGCGGCTTTTGTGTGTACCTGAAACTGTGGACTATTCGGCAGGAAAATATTGCAGCACGACATCGTGAAGCGGAGAACCGCCGCAAGGTGGAAAAGGCTAAGGCCGCACGCAATGCTGAAAACATGCGGCAGATCGGAGGCATAGGCAATGAATAAGACACTGATGAAAGCTGCCGAGCAGTTAATCCGGCATTGCCATGACCACTACAATCCCGATGGCAAATGCAAGTGCCCGTTTTGGCAACGGTATCCATATGGGCATCGTGGTATACGTAAGCCTATCAGCTGGCAAATCGAACAAAAGAAAAGCACCCAGCGCGGCGGCAACCGCAACTGAGTGCAAAGATAATATAACACATCTACATATTACCCGTTGGAGGCGGGAAAGTCAATGAAAGAAATCAAGATTATTACCCTTGACATCGAAAATTTTAAGGGTATTCGGAGCCTAAAGCTGCAACTCCATGGCCGGAGTACGGCACTGTATGGCGATAACGCCACCGGCAAGTCGAGCGTGTATGATGCACTGACGTGGCTACTGTTTGGCAAGGACAGCCGAGGAAATACCAAGTTTTCTATTAAGCCACTGGATGCCGACGGCAATACCACACCCGGCGTAATGCCGACGGTTTCTACAACGCTGAATGTCAATGGCAGTATAGTTTCACTGCGGAAAATCCTGCGCGAAAAGTGGGAAAAGCACCGTGGCGGACAGGAACGCTATGCGGGCAATACGGTCGACTATTTTGTTGATGATGTGCCGATGAAGGAACGAGACTACAAGGCATACATCACTGAATTGGTGCCGGAGGATATTTTCCGGGCATTGACCAGTACATATCATTTTTGCCGGGACATCAGCTGGAAAGAACGCCGTACAATTTTGTTTGATCTTGCGTGTGTTGAATCGGATGCGCAGTTACTGAAATCGCCGCAATTTGATGCCCTGCGTGCTGAAATCGGTAATCGGACCGTGGAAGACTTTCGGGCAATGCTGGCGCAGAAGCGCAAGGATATGAACAGCAAACTGAATTTATTGCCAGCACGCATCGACGAATGCGAAAAGCAGGCATCCGATCTGCCGGCGACGTTTGACCCAACACAGCAGACAGTGCTTTCGGCAAAAATTGCAGACCTGCGCGGACAGCTAGCAGCGCTGGATAATTCGGAAGCCCGCAACGCCAAACGCAACGAAATTCGTGCGGCAGAGTTGGAGCTGCAAGCAGTGAAAGCCGAAAATGACCAGCACCGGCGCAGTCAGGATATTCCGGTTGTTAATCGGCGCGATGAAATTCAGCGGGCAATATATCGCCTTGAAAGCACTAGGCGGCGCACAGTGGCAGAAGCGGAACAGCGCCGCAAGAGTATTGCGGATGCAGACGAACAGCTGAACGAATACCGGGCACGCTGGAAAGCTACGAATGCAGAACAGTATACCGGCGGCACGTGCCCAACCTGTGGGCAGACCCTTCCGGAAGATATGGAAGAAGCTGCACGTAGAAATTTTGATGCAAGAAAGAAGAAATCTCTGGCACAGTTGGTTTCCGATAGCGACTATATCAAACAGCGACAGAATGCCGATAAGGAAAGCCTCACAGGGCTGCGTAAGGCTGTGGGGGATATCGACGCTGAACTGAATGCACTGCGCCATGAGCTGGAAACTGCCGAGGCGCCGCAGGAGATCGCGATTGAAGACTTGCCAGACTACATGGAACGCTGCGTAAAAATTGAAGAATATATCGCCGATTTGCGCACCGAGTTGGAAGCATGGGACAACTATGCAGGAGAAGAGCGCAGCAGACTACGCGATGAAATGCATCGCGTCGAACAGGAAAAGGCGGCACAGGATGCAATTGCGGCAAATGTAAAAATGCGCGAATCGCTGGAAACACGTATATCTGAACTGGAACAGGAACGCCAGGCAAAGGCAGCCTATATTGAGCACATCGACGAATTGGTTGACATGTGCGAGGATTTCACACAGTACAAGGTTGAGCGTGTATCTGCGGCGGTCAACGGGAGGTTTCATTTAGTATCTTTTCGGCTGTTTACCGAGGCTATCAATGGCAGTCTGTCGGATTGCTGTGATCCGCTGGTTGATGGCGTACCGTACAGCGACCTGAATAGTGCAATGCAGATCAATGCAGGTCTGGACTGCATCCATACACTTTCTGAGTTTTATGGTGTTTCCGTGCCACTGTTTGTGGATAATGCAGAAAGCGTGACAAGATTGTACAATCTCGAAACACAGGTAATCCGACTGGTGGTTTCCGAAGAAGATAAAGAACTGAGGTGTATCGTATGAGTTTAAAGCTGAAGAAAAAGAAGGTTGCCAAGATACCGCCGCTGGAGGGCGGTACATACATGGCGGTTTGTATAGGAGTCATTGATCTTGGAAGGCAGTATAACGCTAATTATAAAAATTACGCTGAAAAATTAATGATGATGTTTGAAGTTCCAACAGAAACAGTGACCGTCGATGGCGAGGAAAAGCCACGCTGGCTGTCCCGCGAATATACGGCCTCGCTGAACGAAAAGGCAGCGCTGCATAAGCATCTTGTCAGCTGGCGATCCAAAGCGTTCACAGAAGATGAACTTTCTGAGGATGGTGACGGTTTCGATATCAGATCAATGCTCGGACAGCCGTGTATGTTGACCGTCATTGTCAAGGATGCGGATGGTGGCAGCTACAACCGTATCGAAAACATTTCGTCAATTCCTAAAGGAATCCCGGCACCGACTACGGAAGCCGAATTGCTTGCGTTTGATATTGATGAACGTGATGAGGAAGTGTTCGGAAAGCTTCCGGAATGGATTCAGACCAAAATCAAGAAATCTACGCAGTATTCCGATGATCCACCGGCGGACAATGTGGACTTTAAAGAAATGAATGAGAATGATGCCAATATTCCATTTAAGCCGGAGGATGTAGCCGAAGAGACTGAGGAGGAATGCCCGATATGACATTTTATCCTCTGGCAAGTTCCAGTAAAGGTAATGCATATCTTGTTTCTGACGGAGATACTCATATTTTGCTGGAATGCGGCTTGACTATGAAGGAACTGCGCCGCCGATCTCCGGTTCCGATCAGCAGCATGGATGCCTGCTTCATTACACATGAGCATATGGATCATGCAAAGTGTGCTGCACAACTGTGTAATATGGGAGTTCCTGTATATACCGGAGAGGGTACAGCGGTTGCTTTAGATCTAGAAGAAGCGAACTGTATGGAAGCACATGAAGTAATCCATGTTGGCGAACTGCTTGTGACTGCATTTGATACGTATCACAATACAGTACAGCCGTTTGGATACGCAATCGAGGACAGCAGAAGCAAGGAACGCCTACTTTTTGTCATCGACACAAAGAACCTGAATGTTATCATCCCGGGACTGACAGAGATCGCAATTGAATGCAATTATGCGGATGATCTGCTCGGCAGATTAACGAGACTTCCGGACAAGGTAAAGGAACGTATCCGGCAGTCTCACATGGAAGTGGACACTGCAGTGCGCTACCTGCACAAGCTTGATCTGTCAAAGGTTAAGACGATATGGCTGCTGCATATGTCATCTACAAGCGGGGATGCGGGACGTTTTCACGAACGATTTGAACAAGAATTTCCCGGAATTGAAATCCGGATATGCAAAGAATAGGAGGAATGCAAATGCTTAAGCTTGATACCAGCACAGGCGAAATGATTGAAACCAGCCTGCTGGATCTGATTGACGGTGGTGTAAAAGAACTGGCGGACCTAAATTTTCGCCGCGTTTTGGACAATATTCGTGATGTCAACACAGATCCAAAAAAGGCACGGTCTATCACGGTAAAGTTTACCTTTGCACCGAATCAGGATCGTGACAGCGTATCTACAAAGGTACAGGTTGAGTGCAAGCTTGTACCAGTAAAGCCGGTAGAAACCACGCTGGATATCGGTTCGGATGGTGGAAAGGTTATCGCTGTAGAGCGCCAGAAGTATACGCCCGGACAGATGAAAATAGACGGGACAAACACAGATACCAAGATTCACGCCCTGAGAGCATAAGGAGGAAATTATTATGTTAGAAGCTGCTATTAACAAGATTCTGTCTCTGGCAGAGCCGCATACCGAAATACTGAACGATAGCTATTATTCCGATAAGCCGCTACATCGTATTAACAACGAGTTGTATGCAAAGTCGCTGCATGTACATACCCTTACTTCCATCATCGATTACATCGCCAACGGTACAGATGACAATGGAGAAGATGCTGAGACTGACCGTCGTTTTGTGATTCATATTGAGGACTACAATAAAGTGTTGCTGACGCGAGAACTCAGTACCGATAGGCACCGTGAGGAATTGCTGTATGCAACTGATGATACGCAGACATTTCCATATGGACATTTCCTTCCGGTTGAGAATTTCATTATTGCCATGCAGGCATATTTCATTCAGGATGACACGACTACGGCACTGGTCAAGCTGGTATCCAACGTAACCGACAGCAACAGTGTACAGCAGGCGGATAACGGTCTGAACCAGAGTGTTACGGCGAAGACCGGTATTGTTACCAGCTCTACCGTAGAAGTTCCAAATCCGGTTATACTGCGTCCGCTGTGCACATTCTCTGAAATCCAGCAGCCAGAACGTCGCTTTGTGTTCCGTCTGCGTGGCGGTGACAATGGCGTAAGCGTAGCCTTGTTTGAGGCAGACGGTAATGCATGGAAGCACGAAGCGATTGTAAATATTCGTGATTACTTTTGCAACGAGCTTCCGAAGGAGATGCTGGATGAGGTTATTATCCTTGCATGATTCCGGAATCCCAGAGGGCATTTGTCCCTCTGGGAAAGGAGAGTGATAGCAGTGGGGCGTAAGCCAAAGACTGGGCTGGATTATTTCATGTGTGATGTCGGCTGGATGATGGATTCCAAATTCCGGCGTATCAAACAAAAATACGGATACCTTGCGCCGTATACATACCAAATCATTCTTACAATGATTTACAAAGACAAGGGATATTATCTTGATACCTCCAATATGGAGGATTTGTCCTTTGACATTCTTGAATATCTGCAAGGCAAGTATATGCCGAAAGCAGAAACTGTGATTGACATGATAGCCGATTTCGTGGCATGTGGACTATTTAGCCGTGACCTTTACGAAACTGAGCATATCCTGACAAGCCGTAGAATACAGGAAGAATACTATAATTCAACCTCAAAGCGACGTGCAGTGACAGTAAACAAGAGATACTGGCTATTGTCTGTAGAGGACATGAAAGGTATCTCTTCTCGCAGTAGTATTCTGTCCATTTTTATTTCTGACGGAATAAATGATATTTCTGACGGAATAAATAAAATAAACGACGGCAAAAGTACACAGAGAAGAGAAGACAAGAGTAGATCAGAAGAGATTAGAGAAGATCAGATCAGAGGAAGAGAAGAACACGCATGCGCACCTGCGGTGGCAGCGGTTTGTCTGCACTTCCAAAAGGTATTTTCTCATTATCCAACAACAGGATTTGCTTCTGAGATCGAAAGATATCTACAAGCAGGTATGACAGAGAATAGCATTAAAAATGATATCAGCAAAGCAGCCCTTAAAAAGCCCAAGGCTCCAATACCGTATGTTCTTGGGATGCTGAGGTCAGCATATCAGCGACAGAAGCCGGTATATGTTGATCCGGATAACATACCGTTGGCCGACTGGGAAAAGGACTGGCAGGAGGAATATCAGGCAATGTGCAGAAAGATGGAGAAATCAAAATGAAACGGCAACTTGATTGTGAGGAGGAGCAAGAATGAGACTGATTACACAAGAAGAGAATATCATGCAGCGCGCAATTGATACATACGGTGTACAGGCACAGTGCGACGTTGCAATTGAAGAAATGGCAGAATTGACAAAGGCTTTGCTGAAAATCCGTCGTGCGGACGATCACACAGCACAGATGGCTGCACTTGATAACATCATCGAGGAAATTGCAGATGTCAGTATCATGGTCGACCAGCTGAAAATCATGTGGGGACCGAAGTACGTTGAAGAAGCGCGATATCAGAAATTAAGAAGATTGGATGGACGGTTGAATGGTTGAAAAAGGATGCCATACATGCAAACTGTACGCTGAATTGAAGCAACCCTATGAACGTTCTGACGGTGCAGTTTGTAAAGCTTTCAAGCGGCGAAAAGTGGTGGAATGAATGCCGCTGCCGGAACCATGTTACCAGCCCTGGTAAAATGGTGATAGTGAATGTGAAATCGAAATCCAACAGCCCAACCGCTGGTTGGATACCGTATAAGGAGGCAATAAGAATGTCTGAACATTTTAGCGATTCTCGTTTGGTTCGCATGGCTATAGGACAATTGTTAGCTGATAACGGGGTTAACAAACGTACAATTGAAAACATGGTTCGCGATGCGATCAATGAACGAGCCGATAAAACACTTAAAACCCTTATCGCACAAAATTTAGATGCGCAAGTGCAGCGCATAGTACAAAGAGAGCTTCAAAAAGCCTTGTGTGAGGCTGTAAGGCGAGAAACCAATGCTATCAGCATCCATATAACATATGATAATGGGAGGAATGATCGTTGAAAATTATTCTCGTTGTAGCTGCTATTATCGATGTTGTTATCTGCTATTCCTGCTGCGCTATAGCTGGCAGGGAGGATGATTGGAGGTGATGACATGACCCATACATACAACATCGACTGCATGAAAGCCCTGCGAAATATGAATGATAAAAGCATAGACCTTGCGGTTGTGGATCCGCCATATTTTACCGGACCAAACCAACGCGGATTCTATGGCAAGGCAAAAAGCACGACGGGGATCCAGCGGGTAAATTATCCAAAGACAGACGACTGGGATGTACCAGATGAAGAATATTTTGAAGAATTGTTCCGGGTGTCAAAGCACCAGATCATTTGGGGCTGCAATTATTTCAATTATCTCTTTGGAACTGGGAGAATTATCTGGGATAAGTGCAACGGATCCAGCAGTTTTTCGGACTGCGAGATTGCTTACTGCAGCCTGCACGACAGTGTGCGGTTATTCCGCTATATGTGGAATGGCATGATGCAAGGGAAGAGTATTGCGGAAGGTCACATTGCGCAGGGTAACAAGCGCCTAAACGAAAAGCGAATTCATCCGACACAGAAACCGATAAATCTGTACCGCTGGATCCTCCGTACCTATGCGCAGCCAGGCATGACAATCTTAGACACACACCTCGGCAGTCAAAGCAGTCGGATTGCTGCTTGGGAAGCTGGGCTGGAATTTATCGGGTTTGAGAAAAACGAAATTTATTTTGAGTTGGGTAATAAGCGGTTTGAGGAATATACAGCGCAGATAAGATTGGAGGGGGTTAATCATGAACTGTCTAAAAGAAGCTGAGTATAAGCTCAGAGACTATAATGCAAAGAAAAAATCGCTGGCATCGACAGCAGATCAAATTGCCATGCTGGAAGCTGAGAGCACCTGTGTGCGATCGGCAACAACTGATGGTACGCCAGTACAGGGCGGCGGCAATTGCCGTGAGGATGCAATTCTGAACAACATAGCAGCGCGAACAGAGCTACAAGCGGCACATGATAGTGCAGAAGCCTGGCTGCGTATTGTAAACGGCGCTCTCAGTGTCCTCACAGATGAGGAAAGGCTTGTCCTGGATAGATTTTACATAAACCGGCAAAGGGGGCATGTGGAGCGTCTGATGGACGAAATACATGTGGAAAAGTCGCAAGTCTATAATCTGAAAAATGCAGCGCTGCGACACTTCACGCTTGCTTTATATGGCGTGACAGAGACATGAAAAGAGTGGAAAAAAACTGGACGATTTTTCCGAAATAACCTGTTATACTAGTATCGTCAAAAAACGGGAGAGACATTTGAACCTCCAATTACACACATCCCCGCCCGGCGACTTTCCCCCTTGCCGGGCGAGGAGATATCCCAGAGTAGAGCAGCGGTAGCTCACCAGCCTCATAAGCTGGAGGACGCTGGTTCGATTCCAGCCTCTGGAACCACTGTTTTTTCATAATGTTTTTCTCTCTTTTACAACGGGCCGCTCCAATCGGGGCGGCTTTGTTGTGTAAAAATTCAGCCGGGAGGTGAGTAGCATAACAGAGAAACAGAAGAGATTTGTTGAAGAATATCTGATTGACCTGAATGCTACTCAGGCAGCTATAAGAGCGGGGTATTCTCCGAAAACTGCTGAACAAGAAGGCTATAAGTTGGTTCAGAAAAGTTCAGTTTCGGAAGCCATTGCAAAAGCAAAAGCCGAGCGCAGCCGCCGTACGGGCATCAGCCAGGACCGCGTTATTCAGGAGCTGGCGAAAGTTGCTTTTGTAAATGCAGCGGATGTCATTAACCCAGCAGATGCATCTGTTATTAGGGGTGCTGCACGGGATGATCTAGCCTGCATCCAGGCGGTGAAAGTAAAACAAATGTCTGGCGATAAAGGCGATATGACAGAGAGGGAAGTAAAGCTGGCTGACAAGCTGAAAGCATTGGAGCTATTGGGTAAACATTTGGGATTATTTGAGCCTAAGTTGGATACAGGAGGGGCTGCCATTGCTGATTTCCTCAAGGCTATGCGACCAACGAAAGCTGATTTAGAGGCTTTATATGGTGAAGATGAAGAAGAATAAGTCTTTCCAGTTCAAGCCGTTCTCACCGAAACAAAGGCAGCTGATCCATTGGTGGCGAAGAAAAAGCCCGCATTGTAATTGCGATATTGTGATTGCTGATGGCGCAATCCGTTCCGGCAAGACGATTGCCTGCATCTGTTCGTTTCTCATGTGGTCGCTTGAGGTCTTTGACGGTCAGAATTTTATTCTCGCTGGTAAGACAATCGGCTCGCTGAAAAAGAACGTCATTAGTCCCATGCTCCAGATTCTTACTGCGTGGGGCATTCCGTATCACTATGTTCGCAGCGGTGAGAATTACATTGAAATCGGAACGAATGTCTATTACCTGTATGACGCAAACAACGAAGCGTCACAGGATAGATTGCAAGGCTTGACAGCCGCAGGAGCATATGCGGACGAAGCGGCGCTGTTCCCGCGAAACTTCATTGAGCAGATGATTGGCCGTTGCTCTGTGGAAGGTTCAAAGGTTTACATGAACTGCAACCCGGCAGCACCGTCACATTATCTGAATATCGAGTATATCAAGCAGGCAAAAGAGAAGCACATCTATCATCTGCATTTCACGATGGATGACAATTTGAGTTTGTCTCCCAGAACGAAAGCGAAATACCGACGAATGTTTACGGGAGTGTTTTACAAGCGTTTCATTCTCGGCGAATGGGCTGCAACAGATGGTCTGATCTATCAGCAATTTGCAGATGAGAAGGAACGATATCTGATTGATACACCACCGGATATCATGTACGCCGTGATTGGCTTAGACTTCGGCGGAAGTAAGTCAGCGCATGCAATGACTTTGACTGGCTTCACATCGGGATTTAAACAGGTGATCTTGTTAGATGAGTATTATCACAACAATTTGAAAAGCGGAAGGCTTTCTCCGAAACAGTTGGAGGAGGCCTTCATTGATTTTGTCCGACGTGCGAAATCAAAGTACAAAGTCTATGAGGCATTCTGCGACAGCGCGGAACAGACGCTGATTGAAGGTCTGACGGTTGCCGCTATCCGCGCACGGCTTGGTATTGAAGTTCGAAATGCTATCAAAGGTCCAATAAACAACCGAATTGCTTTTTACAATAGCCTGATGGCGCAGGACAGGTTTAAGATTATGCGTCACTGTACCGCGCATATCAAGGCTTTGGAAGAAGCAGTTTATGATGATAGCCAGCCTGTGAAGGATGTCAGACTGGACAACGGTACAACGGACATTGACAGTTTGGACAGCATGGAATACAGCACAGAAACTGTGCAGGACGATATTTTGTATTTAGGAGCAGCATGATATGGGAATGAAAATTGAGGGCAGTGGTTCGATTGATCGGCGCAGGGATGATGTAATCCGCACGTGGCTGGTCAAACAGGAATTTCACCCACCGACGGACGGATATGATACGTTCTGTGATGAGATGTTGGACTGGTATAAGGGATATGTGGAAAATTTTCATAAGTATTCTGTAAATACCGGTACAAAAACAGTTAGTGTGACTCGGTATTCGCTGGGCGCAGCGAAAATGATTGCTGAGGATTACGCTAATCTGTTGATGAATGAAAAGGTCAAGATTACTGCAGATGGTGCCTTTGCTACGCAGCTTGACACGATTTTACAAGATAATGATTTTTTCGTTCGAGCAAATAATTTGCTTGAGCTGGCGTTTGCAATTGGTACCGGCGCACTGGTTGAATATAAGGGTGTTAATGAAACACCGGTCATTGATTTTGTTCCAGGTATAATGGTTTATCCTCTGAAATGGGACATGCAGCATATCACGGAATGTGCATTCGGTTCACTGATTGAAAGTGGGATGGATGGTGCGACGTATTATGTGCAGCGTCACGTGCTGGAAAATGGCACATATCATATCCATAATACTTATCTAAACAAAAAGGGAGAAACAATCGATCTTCCGGAGGGACTGGAAGCAGATATCGATACAAAATGCACTGTGCCAACTTTCCAGATTATCCGCCCGAATATTGTGAACTCGTATAGCTTGTACAATCCTATGGGTATGTCTGTATACGGGAATGCGGTTGATCTGTTGAAAGCTGTTGACCTGGTATTTGATGCCTATATCAATGAATTTTCACTGGGACGTACACGCATGATTGTCCCTACTGGTATCGCAAAGCTGACCATGCAGGAAGACGGAACTGCTAAGTTAAGTTTTGACCCGAACGATGTTGTTACATACGCTTATGATTCCAAGGATTCCAATGCAAAGCCAGAGTATATTCAGCCGCAGTTGCGGGCGGATTCGTTCGAGCTCGGGCTTCAACGCAACCTGAATTTGCTGGCGAAAAAATGCGGATTGGGAAACGAACGGTATCAATTTGACACAGACGGTGTGAAGACTGCGACCGAGGTCATCAGCGAGAAGTCTGAACTGTATCAGTCGATGAAAAAGCACGAGATACTTCTGCGGTCTGCACTGATCGGTATGGGACGCGCACTGGCACAGATGTGTGGCTATGCGGACGCAAATATTACGGTGGACTTTGATGATAGTATCATTGAGGATCGCGGCACGCTGATCCAGCGCCATATCGACCTGACGAGTGCAAAACTGGAGAGTAGATTGACTGCCATCATGGAAATCAATCATTATTCAAAAGCCGAAGCCGAAAAAGAGCTTGCGCAGATTGCAAGTGAAGACAGTATCTCAGGTGTGCCAGAAGACTGGTTTCCGAAGGACGGTGGTGTAGGCGATGACACAGGAGCAGGCAGCACAGCTGGCACAGCCAATAGTTGATCTGTATTCGGAACTGACAGACGAACTGATGACAGCAATTGCTGAACAGCTTGCCAGTTACGGCGGTATGACGGAAACAGCAAAGTGGAAGGCCGCAAAACTGGCTCAGTCAGGATCGTTTAACCGGAAGGCAGCGAAAGTCATTGCACAACGGACAAAAATTTGTCCTGAATTGATTGTTGCAGCAGTTGAAAATGCTGCTTGGCAAGCGGTCAACGAGGTTGAGCCGTCTTTACAAGAAGCGGCGCGTATGGGTATTATCCATGATGCGGAAATATCGGCAGACAGCAGTGTAATACAAATGCTGTCTATGTATCAGCAGCAGACTGAAAATGCGTGCAATCTGGTCAACACGGTTATGATGTACAAGGCACGTGACGCTTATACTGGCCTTGTTAATAAGATTGCTGATATCGCAAATCGACCGGAGTACCTGCAAATTCTCGGGAGGCGCACGGGTGCGGTCGTAACAGGTATGCAATCCCGACAAACCGCAGTGCGGCAATGCATCAAGGATTTTTCGGAGAAAGGCTTACCTGGCTTTGTCGACCGATCTGGTCGTGAGTGGTCACCAGAAGCGTACATCAACATGGACATCCGAACAACGGTAAACAATGTAGCGCATGAGACACAGTTTGCACGCATGGATGCCTATGGTTCGGATTTGATTGAAATAAGCGAACACGCTGGAGCACGTCCGCTATGCGCCCCGTTTCAAGGGAGGCTTTATAGCCGGTCAGGTAAATCTGGTGTAACGACGGATCTGTACGGCAATTCCATTACATACACTTCATGGTCTTCCACCAGCTATGGCCAGCCTGCAGGATTGTTGGGAATCAACTGCGGACATTTTTCAAATCCGTTCTTTCCGGGACTATCGGTTAAAAGTCCTCCAATTAAAAATGAAAAAAATGCTCAGACCCTTAAACTCAGTCAGAAACAGCGGTACTTGGAACGTCGTGTGCGTGCCAGTAAACGCGAGTGTGCTATGTTGGACAAGCTGGGCGACAAAGAGGGATTCAACACAGCAGCTATACGGCTCAAAAACCGTAAAGCTACACTGAATGACTTCTTAAATAAAACAGGGAGAACGGCACGAAATGACCGGACACAGGTGTTTGGTTTCGGAAGAAGCCAAGCAGCTAAGGCAAGTCGTGCTGCCAAGCTATGAAGCATCCGAAAGGGTGTTTTTATTTTGCCCAGAACGCGGATGGCGGTAAAAGCTGCGGAGATTGCCGACGGGCATAAAACGGGAATCCATCGCCGACGGGCGTTAAACGAGAGGTATTTATTATGTCGGAGCCGACCAATAACAATCCTAATCAGGAACCGAACACACCGACACCGGCGCCAACAGCGCCAGCACCACAAGTTGATCCGAATCAGCTGGCAGAATCGCTGATGAATGCCATCCAGACGCGTACAAGTCGTGCAGAGACATCAGTTGCAAAGTCCTTTGCTGAGCAGTACGGCATGACTGAAGATGAAATCAAGAGCATTCTTGATGCAGAAAAATCAAAGCGTGCTGCGCAGCTTCCGCCGGAGGTGCAGGCACAGATTGACGCTGCAAACAAGCTGGTTATCAGTGCAGAGATCAAGACACTTGGCTCTCAGATGGGTCTTGTGGATGCAGATGCCGCCATGCAGCTGATGGATATGACGGGTGTCAAGCTGTCAGACGGCAAGGTAACAGGCGCACAGGAAGCATTGGATGCGCTCAAAGAGACGAAGCCCTATCTGTTCGGTGCTGCACAGCCTGTAAAGGCATGGGGACAGCGTCAGGGCGGCGTGCCGCCGAAAATTGACGGTGTAGAAGCTGCATTTTACGCAATGAATCCCGAACTGAAAAAAGAATGAAAGGATGATTCAACTCAATGGCACATGAATCTCAGGTAAGATATGCGTCTTTGGTAGATGCAAAACTCAGGTACACGCTCATCAAGAAGGATGGCGTGTTTTTTAATACCCGTTATCAGGGCAGTCCGAAAGCGGGTTCGGTTAAGATTCCAGTACGTGATACCGAAGTATCGATTCAGGCATACGATAAGGCGAATGGTGTTGAAGGAACGAACGGTTCCACGTCATACCTTACTATGCTGATCGATAAGGATTATGCAGTAAATGAAATCATTGATGGCTTTGACGCTGTAAGCGTACCAGATAACCTCGTTGCTGACCGTCTGGACAGCGCAGGTTATTCCATGGCGCTCCAGCAGGAGCAGGATGCTACAGACTGCCTTGAAGCTGCAGCAACTGTATTTGGTGATACTACGGAGCTGACCACCTTGACAGTTTACGATACGATCGTAGATATCCGCAAAGCCATGACCAAGGCGAAAGTTCCGAATGACGGAAAACGATGGCTTGATTTATCCCCGGACGTCTATGCGCTTGTCCTGAAAGATAAGGATCATTTTGTAAAAGCGTCTGACCTTGGTGACGCTGTAGTTCAGACCGGTGCGGTTGGTAAGATTGCGGGCTTCCTTGTTTTTGAGGATGCAACACTTTCCAATACGACTGAGATCATTGCAGGTCATCCGAACTGGTGTCACCACGTCAATGAATGGGCCGTAGGTGTACATGTACAGGATATCAGCGGTTCCGGAAAGTACATCGGCGCGTCCGCTGTGCAAGGCCGTAATGTTTACGGTTATAAAGTATCCAAACCGGAAACGTTGTTTATCAAGAAGAGGGCCGTTGCTTCGGAGGATGCTACTCAAGATGATGGCGAATGATAACGGCTGAAACATACGAGGTATTGCTTGGCACATCTCCGCCGGATGATTTCGACGCGCTGATTATGCAGGCTGACGCAGAAATCAATCGGGCAACATTATATGGGCTGATTGGGCGGGATGCGTCGAGTTTCCCGCTCTTCATTCAAAATGAATTACAGCTTGCATATGCATATCAAGTACAGTATCTCAGCGAGAATGCAGGTGTACTAAATGAAGCTGGCGTACAATCGTTTACACTTGGCAAATTCAGCGCGTCTGCAGCTGCACGATCGTCCGAAAGTAACAGTGGTGCGCAAACCCTATCTCCAATGGTGAAAAATAGTCTGATTACTGTCAACGCATATTTGAGAGGGCTGAGAGAATGAGACCGATTCCCAAACGTCTGTTAATTCACAGTGCTGAGTTGAGTACACCACAGAATTGTGACATCTGGCAGAAGATCACTTATAGCGATCCGGTTAATCTCCAGCATGTTCGGCTCGAACCGTGCAGCAAGATTGTCCTTGATGCAAATAACACACAGCGTCAGCAAACCGCAACGCTGTTTTTTGATGCCGTGAATTCCTCCCCGAGTGGCACGGAGTTTACTGCAGGACAGCGTGTACAGGCTCTTGGGCAGACGTATACCGTACTGACTATTGAACAGTTGTATGATGACCGCAAGCTGCATCATCTGGAGGTGGGGTTAGGATGAATATTTCCATTAAGATTGGGCTGAATCCGTCAGCTATCCAGCTGGCAAAGCAGGAAAAATTTAATTCAAAGGTTTTACCTGTTGTAACGATTCAGGCATTGAAGGATTGTAATTTTTACTGTAGGCAAGATCAGGGAGGACTGATCGCATCTAGCTATTCTGCCAGTCAGCCCTCAAAGGGCAGGATGGTATGGGATACCCCATATGCTGCCAAAGTAGGATTTACCGGCAATCCGTGCCGCGATGTGAATCCAAACGCTTCACTTATGTGGTGGCTGGTTGGTGAAAGAAACTGCAAGAAAAATTGGAATGCGATTGCCCAAAAAGGAATGTCGGGATGAATACAATTTATGATGAAATTTTGGCGGATGTCATAACGAATTATTTCCCGGAAACCTGTAAAACAACACTTGTAGTCGGCGCAACGCCGCCCGAAAATTCTGTCAGTGTTGCATGGACTGGAGGAAATGAAACACGGTACATGCATAGTACGAAATTCAAAAGTGATATGACTATCGTTGTGAATGCAAAGAATGAATCTCAACTCGCTGCATTGCAGATACTCGGACGGATTCATCAGGCATTAACATCGGTTCGCAGATTTCCAAACAATGAGAAGTATCGTATTTTCAGTATTATGACGCAGAACGCCCCTGCATTTGCAGGACGTGAAGAAAGTGGGCAGTGGGTGTATGTATCATCCCTGCTTATCAGATTTGCAACCAATAAGGAGTGATAATTTATGATTCTGAGTGCACTTATGTCCAAGCATAATCCGAATCCGGATTATGAAGGCTGGGTTACGAATGATGATTGGGTTCTTGCCATTGATACCAGTGAAGAAAAGAAGGCAGAACCGGCAAACTATGCTGTTGTTGAAACCGGAATTTCAGGGCTTGACAGCAACCTGAATCCGATTACTCAAGACAAGAACTACATCCGCGCTGGTCAGTCTACCATGAAAACTGGAAACCAGAGGTCTTTCACCGTTGGCGGTGATCGTTATGTCGGTGATGACTTTCAGGATTTTGCACTGTCGCACAAGATCAAATATGGTACCGGCAGTACAGTTGTTGTGCCATATGTATATTTCTGCTTGTTAACTGGTCAGGGTGAACGCGGTGATCTGGCGATTATTGTAAATAGTGATGGTTCTGGCGATGCGGGTAACTCTTCTGAACTGGATATCGAGCTCAAAAAGAGCGGAGCAAATCCGGAAGAGTATACCTATTCTGCTGCAACAACAAACTAATTGAAAGCGAGGATGTAATATGTCTTATCAAATCGGCAAAGCCGAATTCAATTTCAGTCTTGAGTATCTGGACAGCATGGAGGATTATTATGCGGGGATTAATGAAATCTCTGCAATGAAGGACTTTGATCCAGGAGTGGATGATGCCGTTGAATACATCCGCAACTGCTGCGAACATATTACGCAGTTTTTTGATAATGTGGTTGGAGAAGGCACTTCCAAGGCGGCTTTTGGCGAGCGTGTAAATGTGAAAGAACTTTATGCTGCATATCATAAATTCTTATCTGATACACAGGCCGAACAGGATGAAATTATTAAAGTTGTTAATCCTGTAAAAGCAGATGCCCCACAGCTGATGAATCACGAACAGCGTCGTGCTACTGCAAAGGCGCAGCAGAAGGAGAGAAAGAAGGCCGCTATTGTTACCAGTGATCTGCAGTGAAGCTGACCGAAAAATTTCCTGATCGTGTCATGATAAATGGGGAGCCGTATGCAATTTATACAGATTACAGACGCGGCATTCGGCATGAACAGATGTTGCTCTATAATCCCGAAACGACGATTGGGGATTTGTTATACAATTGGTTCCCTGTAATTCCCAATGACCTGGAAACAGCTCTTGAAGCCGTGAACTGGTTTTATCGCTGTGGCGCGAACGAACAGGAAAAACAAAATAGCGCCAGAAAAGATAAGCGCTTATATGACTTTGACAAGGATGCTGAGGCGATTTCAGCGTCCTTTCGTCAATGCTATGGCATTTGTCTTCACACCTGTAATCTCCATTGGTGGGAATTCAGCGAACTGCTATATGGCATTTCAGCTGTACGGAATGCCTTTTCTGACCGTGTGCAGACAAGGGGAATGGACACAAAAGGATTGAAGGGGAAGGTGCTACGTGAAGTAAAAGAACAGCAAAAGCGGCTAGAGTTGCCCAAAACTGCTACTGCAAAGAAACGTTCCAAAACTCTGGCTGAACGCGATGCGGCGATGATTGCGTATGTTGACAGACGTTTTGCGGAGGCTGAAAGTGCAAGAAAGAAAAAAGATTAAGTGTCCCATTTGTGGATACAAAATGCCTATTGAGTATGACAAAAATGCGGTATGCAAGGGCGTTTTTGTTGTGTGTAAGGGCAGAAAATGTAAACAAGTGTTTGAAATAAAATTACCGAAGACCAAGTAGTGCCATTACGTTGCCGATGGTCACCCGATGTGTAGAGGAGTGATTATTTGGCTAAAGATGGCTCTGTCATTATTGAAATTACCGGTGATTCCTCTGATCTTTTGAAAGAGCTCTCTAATATCAAATCTGAACTTGAGAGCGCAAAACAGCAGGAAAAAGAACTTGTAGCCAATACATCCAGTATTGGTTCGGCAGCAAAAGCTGCAGCAAAGGTTGCAACAGCCGCCTTTGCTGCAGTGTCAACTGCTGTTGCCGGGGCTGCTGCATACGCCATCACAGCAGGTAGCAACTTTGAAGCAGCAATGTCCAACGTTGCAGCAATCAGCGGTGCAACTGGCGAGGATTTGGAAGCGCTGGAAGCCACAGCTATGGAGATGGGCGCGACAACACAGTTCTCGGCAACGGAGGCTGCAAATGCGCTCTCTTACATGGCCCTCGCGGGCTGGGACGCACAGCAGTCTATTGATGCTCTGCCAGGTATCCTTGACCTTGCAGCTGCGTCAGGCATGGATTTGGCATCGGCATCCGATATGGTTACTGATTATCTATCCGCGTTCGGTATGGAAGCCGGAGATAGTGCTTACTTTGCTGATATGCTTGCACACGCACAGAGTAATGCCAATACAACGGCTGCAGCATTGGGAGAATCCTTTAAAAATTGTGCCGCGAATATGAATGCCGCAGGACAGGACGTTGAGACTACGACATCGTTACTATCCATGCTGGCAAATCAGGGGTCCAAGGGTTCGGAAGCCGGAACAAAACTCGCAGCTGTAATGCGTGATCTGACAGCAAAGATGGAAGAAGGTGCCATCGCTATTGGTGATACCAAAGTTCAGGTCATGGATGCACAGGGGAATTTCCGTGATTTAACGGATATTTTACTGGATGTCGAAACAGCAACCGATGGTATGGGAGATGCAGAGAAATCTGCAGCCCTTTCAGCTACTTTTACCGCGGACAGTATCAGTGGTTTGAATATGATTCTGAATGCCGGTGTTGACGAAGCTGCGGCATTTGAAGAGGAATTGCGCAATTCGGCTGGTACGGCATCTAACATGGCGGATACCATGAACGACAACCTCAAGGGACGTATTACCGAACTTGGAAGTGCTCTGGAAGGTGTCGGCATTCAGGCATACAACGCCATGGAAGGTCCATTGAAAAGAGGCGTAGAATCCGCGATTGATTCTATCGGCACATTGTCTGACGAGATGTCAAACGGCAGATTGAAAGACAGTGCAGAAAAGATTGCGGAAGGCTTTGGCAGCATCGTTCAAGTAGCTGGAAAACTTGCGGAAAAAGCCTTGCCTGCTGTTGTAAATGGCTTTGCTGATGTTGTGGATCATGGCGAACAGGTTGTTACGGTTGCTGGAGCGATTGCAGCAGCCTATGCGGGGTTTAAGGCTACTACTAAAGTTGTCCAGCCGCTTACCAAGGCTTGGAAGGCGGCGACAGTTGCCTTAGAAGCTCATGAAGCAGCTAGTCGTTTAACGATGGTTGCAATGAATGGTGGTTTGCCTATTACTACCACTCTGGTTGGTGTGTTGACAGGAAAGATTACGCTGGCAACAGCTGCGCAGGCTGCGTGGAACAAAGTTGCGTTAATCAATCCATATATCCTTGTTGGTGCTGCTATTGCGGCTGTCGTTGTTGGTATCGGACTTTTGATTGCATCACAGGAAAAGGAAGTCGCAGCCTATCAGGAAGTAGTTGATTCTGTCTATGAAGAGCGAGATGCTCTTGACGAATTAAAAGAATCGAGAGAAGAAGCTATTTCTTCCAATCTTGCCGAAATTGATAATGCGGAAGTATTGATTTATCAGTATAAACAATTGGCTGACAAAACTGGCATTGTGCGTGAAGGAACAGACGAGTACGCACGTGCAAAATCTCTCGCCAATCAGATCAATGCTGTTGCGCCGGGTGCGATCGAGGATTTGGAGGACGAAAATGGTGCATACCTGCAAATTTGCGATTCAATAGACCTTCTGATTGCAAAGAAACGTGCAGAGGCATTGGCAGAAGCCAATCAGGAATCATACCAAACAGCTATCCAAAACAGACAAAGTTATGTTGAGACTATTGCTGAGTTGGATAAGCAATTAATTGCTGCACAGCAAGAGGTAGAGGATGCGGAAACTGCATATGCAAAAAATTCCAGTGATTATAATGCTGATCGCGTAAAAAACGCACGGGAAGCTGTAGATGAGATTAACGCTGCACGCGACGAAGAAGTACAGCATTTAACCGAAGCCGAGCAGACGATTGCTTGGCAGGAGGAATTGTTAGCCGCTGCTGAATCTGGAAATATCGACCAATTGAAAGCAGCCATACAAGGATATGGAAATTCCCTCATCGAAGCGACAAACAACAACAGAGAAGCATGTGAAGCACAGGCCGAGCAATGGAAAACCACATACGAAACAATTAAAGCATTACAAGACGAAGGTAAGATCAACGATCAAGCTTGGGTTGATTCCATATACGATACATGGCAACAGTCGGAACAAATCGCTCAAACGGCCCGAGATGCAGAAGTAGCTGCAACCGAAGAACATGCCGCCGACATGGAAGCAGCTTGGGGAGAAGTTAATAGTGGCATCCTCGACAAGATCAAGGAAATTTATCCTGAACTGGAAGCTGCCGGTGGCGATTTGGATACTTACTATGGCGACGGAATCATGGCCAATATGGCCGCAGGTTCTGATGCCGCAAAAGCGGTGACGCTTGCTGCTAAAATGGCTGCAATGATCGAAGCAAAGGGAGCGAATGAAGCTGGTCGGCAATTTGCTGCAGGATTGCTCAACGGTATGATTGAAGATTCTGGGCTTCCAGAAGATGCAGCACGAGAGGTTATGCAAACATGCCTTGACGCTGCAGCCGAAACAGCGGAAATCAATTCTCCGTCCCGCATTACCACAGAACAGGGCATGTACTTGGATCAGGGCTGGGGTAATGGTATCACGGAAAATGCAGGGCTTGCCACTGAACCAGTATCAGCATTGATGCAAAGCATTATTGATGCTGCGTCTTCAGGCCTTTCTAACGCAACTATGCTCGGAAGCAATTTTGTTTCCTTTCTGAGTAGTGGCATTTCTTCTAATAGCGGAACAGCAAAGACCGCAGGAAGCAGCGTGGCATTTTCTGCAGCATCTGGTGCATCCGGACAAAAAAATGCATTTTCTACAGCTGGCAAAACTGTAGGCTCGTCTTTTTCTACCGGTATACAGAATATCAAATCTGCCGTTTCATCATCTGCAAAGATTGTCGCGACAGCTGGGTCGACATCAGCATCTGGGCAGAAATCGCAATATCAAACAGCCGGCAAGACAGTTACATCGGCTTTCCAAAGCGGCATCACTGGACAAAAGTCTGCTATATCTACTGCTGCAAAAGCTATTGCTGCAGCTGGTCATGCTGCTGCTTCTGCGACTAAAACCAGTTGGTCAACGGTTGGGCTGAATCTTGCCGCTGGACTTGCACGCGGTATTTCTAGTGGTGCATCTAGCGTTATTTCGGCTGCTGCCAGCATTGCAAGCAAAGCCATCACTGCTGCAAAAAATGCACTTGGTATCCATTCGCCGTCAAAGGTAGCAGAGAAAGAACTTGGTCTCAGGTATGACGAAGGAATTGCAAAGGGACAAGAAAAGAATGTAAATCTTGTTGCCGATGCTTCAAGTAATGTTGCATCTGAGGCTGTTAATTCCGCGCAGGAGACTTTGAATAAAACGTTATCAAATCCAAATGTTTTGACGCTTGATACAGTTATTGCAGGAAATACATTTGGTGTTGGAAACAAACTGTTATCATCTGTAAGTGAGCGAGTTAATCATATGTCTGCAATGATGTTGGAAAATGCACAGGCATCTGCATCTTTCGGAGGAGCCGGAAATGTTTATCAAATCGATTACCACCCAGAGCAAAAATGTGACGAGCCTGTTTCTGCCCGTCGCTTGCGCGAGATCAACCAGGAAAACGCACGACAATTAGGGAGGACGTTAAAACGTGTATAAACATTTTTATGTATCTGCTGTCCCTGATAAGTATGAAGGAAATCTCCCATCAGATGTAGTCGATCTGCTGGATACACGGACATTTGGCACAATTGAAATTACTGGTTTATATCGTCCGACGGCAGATGATTACATCACGGAGCTTGGTGGCGTGGATGCTTCTCATTATGGCGGTATGTCTGTAAAATACCGGGAAATTAAGCTCAACTTGGATGCGCAAACTGACATTGAGAGAATGCGCCTGTATCGTGTGCTGCCGTATGGAAAGCCCCGACGGTTTTGGATCGAAACTAATGCGGGTGTATTTTGGATTGATGGTTATGTCACTGGTATGCCGGAGGGCAGCAGTGACAACGAGATCATCGCAAACCTTGATGTGACGATCAAATGCCCATACCCATGGTTCCGGTCACTGGAACGGCATGAGGGTTTGTTGGAAAATGGTATAGCAATTGCCGTACAACAGGACGGAGATATTCCCTCAGGTCTTACAGTGTACGCACAGGTTATATCAGCTAGCTGGGGCATAAGCGGCTATACTGTAGCCGATTCAGATGACAATGTGTTTGCGTGGGTTCCGGGATCATCAGCAACGGTACAGACAGGAGGGAATGGCAATTTTGTTAAGCTTGTAGACACAACCCCGGGGCTTACTGAATGGTATATCCCTCCCGGACATGACATAACAGAACAGCAGTACCTTGCAAAGCTGGAAATAAGCGGATTGCCGAAAATTCTGCCGGGTGACGAGAATGAAATCACGGTAACAGTACGCGGCTATGGCTCGTTTGCAGCTAAGATTGCGTACTATGACACATACAGTGGAGTTTAGTTATGATAATCGCAACTATATATGATAATGAACTTACAGTGATTGGGAATGTTGTTCAATGGAAATCTTTGATACGAACGGAGCTGCTGCGAGGGGCAGGAGAGTTCGAAATGAAACTCCCTGCATCACCTACGGCGGTATCCTGTTTACTTCAAGGATATTTTATTTCATTTTCTGATACTCCTGAAAAAGCCTTCCTGATTGAATCTGTAGAACCGGATATTTTGCAAAATGATATGGATACCATCGTAGTATCAGGGCGCGACCTAAAAGCCTTGCTTTCCCTGCGTGTTGTGTGGGGATTGCAGAAGGTTTCGGGAACTCCATGGAACAGGATGTACTGGTTGATACATTATCAAGCAATTGCGCCGTCATCTGGCAACTACCCGGAAAACCGGGTTATCCCATATTTGCAGGATTTGGCGAGGGATGGTGATGACAGTGGAGACACTGTAGAAGCATCACAGTTTACCGGTGACAATTTATTGGATACTCTTGTATCAGTTGTTGGAACCAATGAATGTGGATGGAGAGTAGAACTCGATGTCCGTGATCAGCAGATCACACCGATATTCTTTACCGGTACAGATAGAACAGGTACCGTGCAGTTTCATAACCTTCTCGGCAATCTGAAAAACTTATCATATCTGCGGGATATTGCGGACAGCGCAAATGTCGCTATCATAGGCGGCGAGGGAGAAGGATCGGCACGCACATACAACAATGCATACAGCGCAGATTACGCAGGGCTGAAACGCAGAGAGTTGTTTGTGGACGCACGTGATTTGCAGTCTGAGGACTACGACACCAAATCGGCGTATAATACAGCGTTGCAAAACCGAGGCATAGATAAGTTGGCAGAGCACACGCTTGTACAGAATCTTTCGTTTGATACTGTATCTGGTATCTACCAATATGGTATTGATTTCAAACTTGGTGATACTGTAAAAATTGTAAACACAGATGTTCTTGGGATATCCGCTACTGCCCGCGTGATCGGAATGCAGATATCGGATGATTCCGAAGGGCATAACGAAACGCCTACAGTTGAAATTTTGGATATGGAGGTGGTAGTATGATCGAATTTACACAAACCGGAGATAAGCTGACACTGGGCAATACAAAGCCGGTTCAGTTTTCCCGAGACACACCAGTACAGGTAACATTGACTGATGATACATTTGCGTCAGCGGATGATTTATCTCTCAATTTTGTTCCAGATGATGGACGTAGACATAGCCCTGCCCGCGTAGAGCTGGCGCGATCCGCTACCGATAGTAAAATTTATACCGGCGTGATCGGTAAAGCAGCGATGCTTCAAGCTGGCATGGCGCTGGTTGCGCTGGGAGGTATTGTTACATCCACTGGGCAAGTTATCAATACCGTTGGTGCACCCATTTGTATTAATAGATCGGTCGATCCGGAAGAAGCTGCACTGGCAGAACCGGCGACGCTATCAGAGGTCATTGATGGGTCTGTTGATGCATGGATTGCTGCAAACGGCATTCCCGTGGATGATACACTTTCGTTAGCCGGGAAACCGGCTGATGCTGCGGCGGTAGGCACGATGCTTGGTTCGCTTGGAACATCTAAACTGGCTTATACAGACATCACATTCACTGAACAAAACAACGGCGATAGCGCGGTAATCCAAGTGCAATCGCCAGATGGGGGATCAGTAAAACAAATAGAACTGCCATCTGTACAAAATGTTAGTCAGATAAAGGAAGAATATTTAGCCAATAAAGTAAACCTTCCGACAGACGATGAAGGAAACATACAGAATGGAACCAGTGAGCAGATTTTAGCAACTAACGGCGATGGAACAACGCAATGGGTTGATAAGCCGGAAGGTGTTGAGGACGGAAGCATCGCAAAGTCAAGCTTGTCAAATGATTTACTGAAAGAATTAGGTATTAGCGGTGTAAACAAGGAAACAGAAGTTAAGATTAATGTTGTACGTTGTAATTATAGTTCGTTTTATGATGGCACGGAAATAAACGGATCAGGAACATCTACGGTATTATTCAAAACTCCCCAGAAAATTAAAATCGTAAATAACCATAACACTAGCATCTCTGTTCGTTCTATCAGGTTTGCAGATACTGATGATTATAGCAATGCGGTCTTTACTGATGCCGCGAATACAAGAGAAGCATATTTTGGTAAAGTTACAGTGGATGCGGGAGAAAGTCTCACATTTGAAACGAAAGAATATGGCCGCAAGGTTTGTGAGTATATACAGTTGTCCTGGCAACCATCAGCTTGGAACAATGCTTGGAACAACATTGAAGTTTATGCCATTTATGACTCTGTGTTTCCTAAAATGGCAGAATTACCGAAAGAAAACGCGTTGCATTTAATTGAAGACGTCCCCATGAAATGGTTTGCGATGGGAATTAAGTCAGCAAATTACATTGGCGTTTATTGTGCAGTTCCTTACTTTCCTGATACGACGTATTACTTAAGAGGTGGAAGTTGGGAATATAAAGATACAATTATTTATGCTCACGGGTTGGCCGATGACTGGCCTATAAATAATTTTGTAAATGGATATGACAGTGACGTAGATGGGAAAACGGCAATTTATAAGAATATTGCAGTTGGCATAGCAAAGGATTCGGATAAAACTCCATATTATGATAAGTCTTTACAGTGGGTTTCGCTTACTACTCCCAGTGAGGATGAAATGCCTTATTGTAAATGGTTGATTGTTCGTATGTATACTTCAATATGGCTATCTACTGACTCTGAAAATTACACGAGTGTTGATTGGTGGAATAATTATATCAATAACACTATGGCAGAAGGCAAAAGCGCCTATTTTGACCATTTAAATAACTATATTTCGCTCCACAATGAGCAGATTCCGCGACGGATCAATACAATTATGGTATTTCCGTGTAATGATCCTTCCAATGGATGGTGGAGTCGGGCATTAATGGCACATTCTTTCAATCCTTTAAATGGCGCGACGTGGGACATGTTTGGAGATTCGATTTCGGATGCTTACGGAGGCCACGACCTTGGTAGCGATTACTTTATGGCTAAGATAGCAAAAGAATTTAATATGACGATTAACAACCGTGCTATTGGCGGCACAAATATTTACGCAGGAGGTGGCGGTAATTATACAGCTGACAGTGGGATTGTCACATTGAATGCTTTTTTTGAAAAAATTGATTCTGGTGAGATTACCCAGCCAGATTATATCACTGTTGCTTTTGGAGGAAATCAACGACCAGGTGATATTGGAAATCCGGATGATACTTCGGAGGACTATACAGCGTCGACATATGGAGCAACGCGATATTTTATTGAGAAAATCCGTGAGAAATGCCCTGATAGTATACTCGGTTTTATCCTTCCGTATGACATTGATTGGAGCGTATCCAATCAGGGGGGAACACACGATGTGGATGGCGGCAGAGAAGCAATGCTTGCAGTATGTAAAGAGTATCGTGTTCCGTATATAAATCTATATACAGAAAGTGGAATAACTCCTGATATGTTACCAGACGGTGTGCATCCGTCGAGTGATACAGCGCAAAAGCGCCTGTATCATGCTATTAGAAAGTTTATGATGGGATTGTAATTTGATTAAAGGGAACTTT
>JAJPXP010000016.1 GCA_021205365.1 Clostridia bacterium | reverse complement strand
TAAAGATTTTTCTTCCACCAGCATAGCTGGTGGTTTTTTTCGCTAAAGCGCCAAAAGGAAGTGCGTTTCCAAGCTTGGAAACGCACTTTTTCATCCTGTTATCTTTTATCTGTACCATGTGAGGAATCCATATGATCGTTTTCCTTTTCCGGATTCTTTTTCTTCCGTTTGGGAAGCCATTCAACGGTTATCCTGCGTTTTTCCTTCTGCTCTTCGGGATCATCGGCCAGAAGTGACCGGAGTTCTCTGAAAAAACCTCTGTTTACGCGGAACTTCTTTTTGTCTGTCTCCTCCTCCATAACAATGGTTTCAGAAGCAGGTAATCCAGCCATTTTCCGTTGCTGGCTTTTCCTGGAAACACCCACAACTATGCCCAATGCAAGGAACATTGTCACGATGGAAGAACCGCCATAGCTGAAAAACGGAAGTGTCAGGCCCATAACCGGTCCGATACCCAGGCACATGAAAATATTTTCAAAGGTCTGAAACAACAGCATGCTGCCAATTCCCACACAAAGCAGGGAGGAAATCTGGCTCGGTGCATGGAATGCAACATAGAAAACCCGGAAAATCAAAGCAATCAGGGCAATGACAATCATCATACAGCCCAGTAAACCCCATTCCTCTCCGGCAACGCCGAAAATGAAGTCCGTCTGTTTTTCCGGCAGCATATTATTCTGCGTCTGGCTGCCTTTCAGGAAGCCTGCACCAAACAACTTACCTGCACCGATTGCAATCCGGCTTTGCTGCTGCTGCCAGTATGTATCCGGTGCAATACTCGGATCAAACAGGACAAGGATTCGATCCCGCTGTACATCATTTAATATCTGCCACAGAATCGGTACGGCTGCACATGCCAGAATTGCACCGCCGGCAAACCATTTCAGGCTCAACCCCGCTGCAAATAACATCAATACTGCGATAAAAACATATGGCAGGGACATGCCTACGTCTTTGGACGGCAGGATAATCGCCGCCATGATAACCAGTAGATGAACCCCCAGCTGTACAAGGCTTTTGACGCGGTTCAGCCGGTAACGCAGCAGATTGATATGCTTGGCAAACGTAAAGATAAACAGCAGCTTACCCAACTCTGCGGGCTGGATACCAATTCCGCCAAAACGGAGCCAACTCTTATTGCCCCCATTTTCATAGCCGAAAATGACCAGTGACAACTGAAACAATACATTAATCAGGAAAACCAGCCGCCACATTGGTGTAAACCGTTCCAAATCAATACTGGATATAACGGTAAAGCCAGCTAACCCCAGAACAATGGCTAAGGATTGTATTGCCATATATCTCGTGCTGCCGTCATTCATTGCATGGGTGGCAGAAAAAATCAGCACCAGACCGAAGGCAGAACAGCACAACGCCAGTATCAACAGAACATAATCCATTGTCTGAAAATACCGGCTAATTTTTTCTTTGATATTTTGCATGAAACCCATGATCCTTTCCGGAAAGCAGCTTCTTCCGCTTCCGCGAATGCCACTGCTATACAGCCGCATCCGTTTCAAATTTCTATGCCTTAATCATACCACCTTTGACGCGAACGGTAAATACTTTTTTGCTGTAAATCGCATTTCTTTGCCCTGTTTTGTCTGTATGCTGTATAAAAATAATAAAATCTGTTGTCAGATTTAGCTCCTTTGTGGAAAACGCCATCTTCAAATTTTCTGTATCCGTGTTATAATAAGAAGACCATATACCCGATGCACACATTGGGAAAGGAAAAATGAAAAAATATTGGAAAGAATATCTACAATCGGAACAGATAACATGATATAATATATAAATCATTTTTATCCGTTCCCCCATTCTGAATGTACAAAGGAGTTTTTGATATGCTGAGTGATATCGAAATTGCACAAGGATGTAAGATGCTTCCCATCGGCAAAGTCGCTGAAAAGGCTGGGCTTCTGGAAGATGAACTCGAATACTACGGCAAGTACAAGGCAAAGATTTCCGATGATGCATGGAAACGTCTGAAGGACAAGCCGGATGGCCGCCTGATTCTGGTTACTGCAATCAATCCGACTCCGGCAGGTGAAGGCAAGACCACCACAACCGTTGGCCTTGGTCAGGCACTGGACAAGATGGGCAAAAGCTCCATCATTGCGCTGCGTGAACCTTCTCTTGGCCCGGTATTTGGCATCAAGGGCGGTGCGGCAGGCGGCGGCTATGCCCAGGTTGTCCCGATGGAAGACATCAACCTGCACTTTACCGGTGATATTCACGCAATCGGCGCTGCAAACAATCTTCTGTGCGCTATGATTGATAACCATATGCAGCAGGGCAATGCTTTGGAAATTGATCCACGCCGCATTATCTTTACCCGTGTTGTTGATATGAATGACCGTGCACTGCGCAATATTATCGTTGGCATGGGCGGTTCTGTCAACGGTGTTCCGCGTGAAGACCATTACATGATTACAGTTGCCAGCGAGGTTATGGCTATTCTGTGCCTGTCTACTGGTTTGGCTGACTTGAAAAAGCGCTGTGGCGATATTCTGGTTGCATACCGTTATGACGGTTCTCCGGTATTTGCCCGCGACCTGAATGTTGACGGTGCAATGTGTGCTCTGCTGAAGGATGCAATCAAACCGAATCTGGTACAAACCCTGACGGGTTCTCCGTGCCTGATGCACGGTGGTCCGTTTGCGAACATTGCACATGGCTGCAACTCTGTTGCAGCAACCCGTCTGGCTCTGAAGCTTGCTGACTACACCGTAACAGAAGCAGGTTTCGGTGCTGATCTTGGCGCTGAGAAGTTCTTTGATATCAAGTGTCGCAAAGCCGGCCTGCACCCGGATTGTGTCGTGATTGTCGCTACAATCCGTGCGCTGAAATACAATGGCGGCGTTCCAAAGGAGGAACTCAGCAAGGAAAACCTCAATGCCCTGAAAGCGGGTGCAGTTAACCTGCAGAAGCACATTGAGAATATCGGCAAGTACCATGTTCCGGTTGTTGTTGCTATCAACCGCTTTGCAACCGATACCAACGATGAAATCGAGTTCCTGCGCCGCATTTGCGAGGATATGGGTGCCCGTTACGCTCTGTCTGAAGTATTTGCAAAGGGTGCCGACGGTGGCATGGAACTGGCTCAGATGGTAATAGAAGAGGCTGACAGCGGCAAGTCTGCATTTTCCCCGCTCTATCCGGATGACATGCCGCTGAAGGAAAAGATTGAAACGATTGCCAGAGAAATCTATGGTGCGGATGGCGTGACTTATTCTCCATCTGCAGAAATGTCCCTCAAGGCCATTTCCGATCTGGGTTACAGCAACCTGCCAGTCTGCATGGCAAAAACCCAGTATTCCCTGTCCGATGACCCGAAGAAACTGGGACGTCCGAATGATTTCTTAATCAATATCCGTGCTGTCCGCGTCAGTGCCGGTGCTGGCTTTGTTGTCTGCGAAACCGGCAAGGTAATGACGATGCCGGGTCTGCCGCGTATCCCGTCTGCCTTCAACATTGATGTCGACGATGACGGAAAGATTACTGGCCTGTTCTAAAGATGATTCACACACTATGATTCAAATTCAAACCCATAATGTAACAGAGACGGAGCATGCGGGGGGCAGTTTGGCAAAAAAGCTGTCCCCCGGTGCGCTTGTCGCATTTACTGGTGATCTGGGCGCCGGAAAAACCGCGTTTTGCCGCGGATTCCTGCACGCACTCGGATATACCGGACGTGTTACCAGCCCTACCTTTGCTATCGTGAATGAATACGACACCGAACAGTGTCGCGTATGCCATTTCGATATGTACCGTATTCTCGATGAGGATGCATTATATGATATCGGCTGGGACGATTATTTTAATGATGACACCATTCTCCTTGTGGAATGGAGTGAAAATGTCACTGGGGCACTGCCAGATGACCGCATTACAGTGGATATCCGCCGTGGCGATACTGAAGATGACCGTATCATTACAATAGATGGAGGTAGTCTATGAAAATTTTAACATTGGAATCCTCCTCTCTGTCCGCATCGGTTTGTGTGACAGATGACACCAGATTACTGGCGCAGTCCTTTCAAAACTGCGGTATGACCCACAGTGCAACGCTGCTTCCAATGATTGACCATGTAATGACGGCATCTCAGCTGAAGATAGATGATATTGACGCTGTAGCCTGCGTCACAGGTCCTGGGTCTTTTACTGGTGTCCGCATCGGTGTTGCCACAGCAAAAGGCATTGCAGACGGTAAAAACCTCCCCTGTATCAGTGTTTCCAGCATGGCTGGAAATGCATGGAACATCGGTCCATTGACAGACCGTTTGATTTGCCCGGTTATGGATGCACGCCGCAGCCAGCTTTACAATGCTCTTTTCCTCTATTCAAATGGAAAACTTCAACGCTTAACGCCTGACCGCCTGATCCAAATAGATGATTTGAAAAAAGAATTAATTTCTTCTGAAAAATCTGTGGTTTTGGTTGGAGATGGTGCACAAATGTGCTATAATAATTTTATCATTTCCAGTGATCTTGATATCATCACTGCACCGCCCGGTCTGATTTACCCCTGTGCGCATGGTGCTGCTATGGAAGCACACCAGATGGCACAAAAGGGACAGCTGGTCTCTGCTGCTCAGTTGATGCCAAGCTATCTCCGTCAGCCTCAGGCTGTCCGCGAACGGCTTGCCCGCGAAGCAGGTCAGACCGTGCAATCTACAAAAAAGGAGTAATGAATCATGGCTGAAGTTCATGTAATGAATCATCCGCTGATTGTACACAAGCTGTCTCTCATGCGTGACAAGTATACTGGTGCAAAGGAATTCCGCGAAGCTGTAGAAGAAATCTCTTCCCTGCTGTGCTATGAAGCTACCCGTGATCTTCCGCTTAAGGAAGTCGAAATCGAAACCCCGATTGCACGCACAACCGTGCGCTATATTTCTGGCAAGAAGCTTGCTGTTGTCTGCATCCTTCGAGCTGGCCTTGGCATGGTTGATGGTGTGCTTGATCTGATCCCGAATGCAAAAATCGGACATATCGGTATGTATCGTGATCCGGATACCATGCAGCCGGTCGAATATTACTGCAAGCTGCCGACTGACATCGCAAACCGTGATGTTATTTTGGTTGATCCTATGATGGCTACCGGCGGTTCTGCTAATGTCGCTATCCAGTTCTTAAAAAATTATGGTGTACAGCATATCAAGTTTATGTGTATCCTTGCTGTTCCGGAATCTATTGCCGCTATTCAGGAAGAGCATCCTGACGTAGAGATTTATTGTGCTTCTATTGATGAAAAGCTCAATGAAAAGGGATATATTATTCCAGGTTTAGGTGATGCAGGCGACCGCCTATTCGGCACAAAGTAATTTTAACATACCAATTGACCGATGCCTTTCTTTACTGGATGGCATCGGTCTTTTTTATAGAAAAGGAGAAATATTTCCATGAATCTCCCCTTTGATGGTTCCGGAAAGCGGTATTATCCTTACTTCTGGTATCTCAGAAAAAAATACGGTGGACGCATTGCAAAGGTACCGCTGGATGGAGGCTTCACCTGCCCAAACCGCGACGGAACCAAAGGTATAGGAGGCTGTATTTACTGTTCCTCTGCCGGAAGCGGGGATTTTATTGTTTCCCCATTCCAATCCATTGCAGAACAGTTTGAAGCTTACCGCACCAATATGCTGTCAAAATGGACACCTATCGGTTATATTCCCTACTTTCAGTCCTTTACTGGAACCTATGCCCCCATTCACCGCTTGCGGGAATTATATACACAGGCGGTACATCTTCCTGATACCGTTGGCATTTCCATCGCCACTCGTCCAGATTGTATCAGTGAAAATCTCTGCTCTCTGCTGGCAGAGCTGACCGAACAAACCGATATTACCATTGAACTGGGTGTCCAGACGATTTTCGATGATACGGCAGAGCGCTGCAATCTTTGCCACACCTTTTCTGATTTCCAGCAGGCAATAGATTTGCTGCATACAATTCCAGTTTCTATTTGTGTACATCTCATCAACGGTCTTCCCGGAGAAACATCGGAACAAATGGTGCAATCCGCTAAAACAATCGGTTCTATGGACATTGACGCTGTCAAGCTGCATGCACTGCATGTTTTGCAGCATACAAAGCTGGCAGAACAACGATATACATGTTTGACGGCCGAGGAATATGTTTCTATTATCTGCGATCAGCTGGAGGTTTTACCTCCCCATATCGTTATCCAGAGGTTAACTGGAGATGGTAAGGGGGCCGACCTGCTTGCACCAGATTGGAGCCGAAACAAACGCGCTGTCCTTGCTGCTATTGACCGGGAAATGAAACGCCGAAATAGCGTTCAGGGATGCAAAATATAGAAGGCTGCCGGTTTTCGCTATGTTGATTGAATGTTTTTGTAATTACAATCTCCTTTGCGGAATACCAACTGACAGCATAACCGCAAGCTTTAGTTAGTTGTGTGTTATAGATAACAGAGATAAAACATACAGAAATTTGAAAAAACCGCTTAGAACTTGCATTCTAAGCGGTTTCAATGTGGTTGCCGAAGAAGGATTCGAACCCTCACAAACAGAGTCAGAGAGTGGGGGTGACTTTATAAAGAAACTCAAATTACCGTCTACTTAAACCAATATCTCCTATTTTGACAACTTACTTCAACACTTACAATTCCATCCGTCCAGTTTTGTCCAAATAATTATAAAGCGAATCGCCCGCCGACCATCAAGGTCAGTGGGCTTTCACATGCTTATTCCTCTGTTACTTCATCCAGTTCAATATCTGCAGCACTGATGGCATCAAGGATATGCGCATTATCCAAAATCGTTAGTGCCCGGCAAATATCGGAGCTGAGGTTCAGTTCTTCGTTGCCTGTACCAGCAATTGCACCGCGGTCAATCATCTTCTGGACAGCAGCCTTGTAGTAGCTCGGTACATCGTTAATGGTCTTGTAAACCACCGGCGCGGTTAGATCGAGGATACCTGCATTGTTGAGTACTGTAGCCATGCGGCACAGATCCTCACTGATGTTCAATTCTCCATTGCCAGTTCCAACCATTGCGCCGGAATCTACCAGCTTCTGAATTGCGGTTTTGTAATAAGGCGGAACATCCGTCAGCAGTTTGTAGTATGTCATATCGTCTTCGTTCTCCTTTTCTGTAGTAGTTGTGGTATTAGTTGTAGTTGTCTTGCTGGTTGTACTGGCCTTACTAATAAGGTAGTACGATGGAGATCTATCCGCTGTGGCTTTGCCCAGTGCAGTGATAGTGCAGCGCACAAGCCCTGTGGTATTAGTGGTTTTGATTTGGGATTTACGTGTGCTGTTATAACTCCATTTTCCACTATAGTACAAACTATCAGCAACATAGATAAGTCCGCTGCTGTCTAATCCTACTGCGGCGACAAAATGGCCACTATCGCTGAACAGAGGATATCCACCACCACACCAGCAGACAGCTGTGCCACCTGCTTTAAGGTGCGCAATCAGGTCGGCATTTTTGCTGGTAGTCTTATATGTAATTCCGTACTTGCTTTTACAAGCATTGAGTAGCGTAGCCATCACTGTACCACCGTCCACACGCGCGCCGCAAGACACAGCCAAAGCACACATAGTAGGTACAAAAACATCAGCAATGCCCGCATTTTTTAATGCATTGCAAACCGATGCCGGCCCACAACCACTTTTGCCGATAGTATTGTACTTATACCAATCGCCCGAATAGGATGCAGGAGACTGAAATTTTATTGTGTAGCCCATTCGTTTTCTACCTCCGGCAGTCCGGCGACGCTGGTCAATATGGACAGCACGCCAGCCAATACAGATGCGGATGCTACATACTTCCAGTCAACTTGTCCCATTGCAGCCGCCGTACC
>JAJPXP010000068.1 GCA_021205365.1 Clostridia bacterium | reverse complement strand
GGCAACATCGAAATGAAGAAGAAGCTCGCAAAGGCGATTGCCCGTATCGACTAAGTACATAGCAATTGAACACCTTTTCCTGATGAATAGAGCCGGGAGCAGCGGTAGCTTTACGTCCGCTACTCTCGGTTCAGCATAATCAGGAATTAGAGGGGGATGCAGGCACGATGATGTTATTTTGCGAAACGGCATTGCGCGGAAGCAGATGTCAAAATACCAGTTTTAGATAAAGGAAGACAAGTTTTTGCGGAAAAAGATTGAGGTGAGTACATGAGCAGATTAAGTCTGGATACACCAAACAAGGCACAAACCGTTGTGGAAGGTCTGTATAAGGACCTGGAGCGTCGCATTGCTGCCAGTCCCCCGGGATTATGCCCTGTGGATATTTCCTTGGGATTTCTAAAGCTTTGTCATGCGCAGACCTGTGGTAAATGCTCCCCGTGCCGTATTGGCCTTGGGCAGCTGGCACGGTTGATGGATGATGTCCTGAGCCAGCGGGCAACGCTGGAGACAATTGATTTGATTGAAATTACAGCCAGAACCATTGTGGATACCGCAGACTGTGCCATTGGTTACGAAGCGGCAGGAATGGTGCTTCGCGGTGTACAGGGGTTCCGGGATGATTATAAAGAACATGTCCTGAACAACCGTTGCACCAGCGGGTTGACCCAGCCGGTACCATGTGTTGCATTATGTCCCGCACATGTGGATATTCCGGGATATATTGCTCTTGTCAATGCGGGACGCAATGAAGATGCAGTCCGCCTGATCCGTAAGGATAATCCATTTCCAACAGCTTGTGCATTTGTCTGTGAACATCCCTGTGAAGCACGCTGCCGCAGAAACATGGTAGATGATGCGGTGAATATCTGTGGGATCAAGCATTTTGCTGTTACACATGCGATGCATGTTGCTCCGGAAAAATCACAGTATCCATCTACCGGAAAGCGTGTTGCTATCATCGGTGGCGGTCCCTGTGGTCTGTCCTGTGCATTTTACCTGCAGCTGATGGGGCATCAGGCTGTTGTATATGAACAGCGTCCAAAGCTGGGCGGTATGCTTCGTTATGGTATTCCGCGTTACCGCCTGCCGGAACAAATGCTGGATCATGATATTGAGGTCATCCTTGGCACTGGTGTAGAAGTCCATACCGATATTTCGGTTGGAAAGGATATCCAGATTCGTGAGATTGAACAGGAATACGATGCTGTTCTCCTGTGCATTGGCGCACATGTAGACCGTAAAATTGGTATTCCGGGCGAAGACAGCAATGGTGTTATTTCCGCAGTGGAAATGCTGCGTGCAATTGGCGAAGGCAATCCACCGGATATGACCGGCAAGCGTGTTTGTGTTATTGGCGGCGGCAATGTATCTATGGACGCAACCCGTACGGCAATCCGCTTGGGTGCAACCAATGTAACCACAGTTTACCGCCGTCGTGTGGATGACATGACAGCATTACAGGAGGAAATTGAAGAGGCTGCTGCAGAAGGAGCTACCATTTTGCCGTTGCAAGCACCACTGCGTATTGAGCATGATGAGCAGGGCAATGTGATGGCTTTGATTACCCAGCCACAGCAGATCGGCCCGGTTGGAGAGGATGACCGTCCGCGCCCGATTGCAGCAAAACTGGATGAATTTTCCATACCATGTGACATTGTAATTGTTGCGATCGGCCAGGGTATTGATTCCAGGGCATTTGCGGCTGCGGGTATTGCTGTGAACCGGGAACGATTTGCCGCACTGCCGGATAGCATCGTAGAGGGAAGTACAAAGACCTTTGCAGGTGGCGATGCTGTTACCGGCCCGTCTACTGTTATCCGTGCGATTGCAGCAGGCAAGGTGGCTGCTGCCAATATTGACAATTTCCTGGGTTATAACCATGTCATTCACGCAGCGGTTGAGGATATCCCGGAAGCGCCGCTTTCCCCGGCAGAAGCATGCGGACGTGTTAACCTTCGCACCCGCCCAGCCTGTGAGTGCGTCAGCAATTTTGATGACATCAAGGTTGGCATGACAGAAGAAGAGGTTTTGCAGGAATCCTCCCGCTGTCTGCGCTGTGACCACTATGGCTATGGCAACTTCAGAGGAGGTCGGATGAGACAATGGTAAATGTAATTATTAATGATATTGCTGTTCGCGTGCCGGAAGGCACTACCATTATGGAGGCCGCCGCAAAAGCCGGTATTACCATTCCTTCCCTGTGCTATTTAAAGGAAATCAATGAAATTGGCGCCTGCCGTGTCTGCTGTGTTGAGGTGGAAGGAGAGAGCCGTCTGGTATCCTCTTGTAATAACCTTGTATATGAAGGCATGGTGGTACATACCAATTCCCCGCGTGCGAGAGAAGCGCGCCGTACCAATGTAGAGCTGCTGCTTTCCCAGCATGATGGTATTTGCGCCATCTGCGTCCGTGCAGGAAACTGTAAGCTGCAGCAGGTAGCCAATGACCTTGGTATCCTATGCAATCCATTTGAGCCGGATCTGCCCAAAATTCACTGGACAATGAAATTCCCGCTGTTCCGAAATGTGCAGAAATGTATCAAGTGCATGCGTTGTATCCAGTACTGTGAAAAGGTACAGACGCTGGGTATTTGGGGCATGGCAGGCTCGGGCGGTCGCACCACTGTCGATGTCACCCATAACCGCCGAATCAAGGATTCGGACTGCGCTCTGTGCGGGCAATGCATTACCCATTGTCCGGTTGGCGCCCTGCGTGAACGTGATGATACCATGGAAGTGCTGGACGCGCTGGCAGATCCTGAGAAAATTACCGTTGTCCAGATTGCGCCAGCTGTCCGTTCAGCATGGGGCGAGGCACATAGCCTGCCGCGGGAAATGGCAACGGTACGCCGTCTGGCTGCTGTCCTGCGGTCCATTGGTTTTGATTATATTTTCGATACGGCTTTTTCAGCTGACCTCACCATCATGGAGGAATCAAAGGAGTTTCTGGAGCGGTTTACTTCAGGAGAACTAAAGGATTATCCGATGTTCACTTCATGCTGTCCCGGCTGGCTGCGCTTTATAAAATCACAGTATCCGCAGCTGACCCAATACCTGTCCACAGCTAAAAGTCCACAGCAGATGTTTGGCGCGATTACCAAGAGCTATTTTGCAGAGAAAATTGGCGTACCCCCGGAGAAAATCTGCTGTGTATCGATCATGCCGTGTATTGCAAAGAAGGCAGAGAAGAGTGGTCATGTATTTGATACACAGCCGGAAGGTATTCAGGATGTTGACATTGTTTTGACTACCCGCGAAATGGATCGTCTGATTCGTTCGGAGAATATCAATGTATTCAGCCTGCCAGAAGCGGAATTTGATTCCCCGTTGGGCATTGGGTCCGGCGCTGGCATCATCTTCGGCGCCACAGGCGGAGTTATGGAGGCAGCTCTGCGTACCGCGTATCACACCGTTACTGGCGTCAATCCGCCTGCAGATGCATTCCGTGCAGTCCGTGGTACTGAGGGCTGGCGGGAAGCGGAGTTTGACCTGAACGGCGCAACAGTCCGTTGTGCCATTGCCAGCGGACTTGGAAATGCACGTAAATTGGTTCAGGCCCTGCTGTCCGGCGAAAAACATTATGATTTTGTGGAAATTATGGCATGTCCAGGTGGATGTGTTGGCGGCGGCGGACAGCCGATCCCGTTTGAGCAGAATGATTTGTCGGATGTGCGCGGCGAGCTGCTGTATAAGCTGGACCGCTTCAGTCCGCTGCGCTATTCCCATGAAAATGCAGAAATAAAGGTATTATATGATACCTATCTGGGCGAACCGATGTCGAAACGTTCGGAGGAATTGCTGCATACCGATCACTTCAGCTGGGAAATGCCCCTGAGCCTTCGTCTGCAGATGCAGGATACCGAGGATACCACTATCCAGCTTGGCAGCGGACAGTCAGATTTTATTTAACGATCTAAATACATAAGAAAAGAGCCGAAAAGCAGCAAAAAACTGTTTTTCGGCTCATATTTTTTGTAAAAAGTTTTAAAAGAAAAATGCCCAGATGACGGCAAGTACAATCGTAGGGAGCATATTGGCAGGCTTGAACTTTTTTCCCCACACCAGATTGACGCCGACACAGAAAATCAGCATGGAACCAGTCAGGGACAGGTTGGCTAGTGCCGCATCGGTCATAATCGGCTGCAGGAAGCTTGCGAGTATGGTAATACAGCCCTGAAACAGGCCAACGGGAATGGCAGAAAAAATACTGCCCTTTCCCATGGAAGCTGTCATAGTGCACACAAGAATCAGGTCGATGACACCCTTTAATGCGAGGGTAGAGTAATCGCCGGAAATACCGTCCTGAATGGAGCCGACTACTGCCATGGCGCCGATACATACGGTCAGAGAGGTCATAACAAAAGCATTGACGAATTGATTGTCATTGCTGTTGCCGGTTTTGGCCTTAATCCATTCACCAAACTGCTCAATACGAAGTTCTATCTTTGCCGCTTCCCCAATCAGGGAACCTAGAGCAAAGCAGACAACAATCATAATTGTACCGCCGCTGGAAAGCCCGTCTTCGGTAATGGTAAGCATCTGTTCCATTGCACCGCCGATACCGACGAACAGCAGGCAGAGCCCCTGTGATTTCAGCAGGGTATCCTGGTACTGTTCTGTTAAACGTTTTCCAAATAACAGGCCAATCAAGCCGCCGGCGATAATCAAGCCAACGTTAATGATGGTACCTAATCCAATCATCCCGAAATTCCTCCAGTAGGGATTCTTTTTATTGTGAATCAGCAGGAAACAGATGGGTGGCTGCGATCAGAGAGTGAATGCCAAGTTCCCTGCAAAAGTTTTTTCCTTTTTCAGTCAAGACATATTTGCCGCTGGCGCACAAACGGATCCCCGGCTTATTCTGACGGATCTGCTGTACGGCAACACCCAGCAGAGTTCCGATTCCAATATCGTCAAATTCATTGAACGGGGTTTCGTGGAAGCCGTATTCATGGTGATGGGAGCTTGTCTGCTCTGGCGCCTTGCCATACAGCAGCCAGCACAGCTCATCTACGTTAAATACAATGACATCTGCGTGGACAGCCAGCTCAGATGCAAAACGGATGGAGCGCGGCGTTGCAATCTCCACGCCGACATCACAGGTGATGTCATAATCCACAGCGCACTGTGCTACGAACATATTTTGTTGCTGTACTTCACGGCAGCGGTTTACAAACGGGAGAAGAATTGACATTTTTTCAACGCCGCATTTTTGCGCAGCAGAAAAAAGTCCGCGCAGTATGGTGCCAAATAGGATATCGTTGCTGATAATCAGATAACAGCCAAGATCCGGATTTGACTTTCTGACAGCGTGGACATGCTCCTGGAGCCATGCATCGGGACACGACATGTATGTACTAAGCTGTTCCAATTCGGCAGGTGTGCCGGGAAGAAACGCTTCAATCGAACTGTCCGGCAGACGGATACATAGCTGTTTCTGACCACAGTTGCTTATTTTTTTCAGCCACGAATCAGCTTCGATCTGCTGCAGCTGCTGCAGTCGCACATCGCTCTGCTGTGTGGGAGGTGCGAGAAGGAGGCTTTGTATGAGCAGACGCTGGCGGTTCATATTGTCGAGCGTTGTTTTTCCGTTTAGCATAACCCCATGGGTCTGCTCCGGAGCGTGCAACTGTTCGAAAGCATCAATTGCTGCGATATAGTTCATAATCCATCATCCTCTAAAGACAATTTATTTTCATTCACCGTAAACATTATATAGAGACAGTGGAAGTACTGCAACAGAAATATACAGCAGAAGGGAAAAGCCTGCTGACACGAAATCAATCATGCCAGCAGGCTATAAAGCAGCACGTTGTTTATGCAGCCATCTATCCAGTACTGCGATAGTGGATATTACATTGCCATGCTGTAGATTTCAGCAGCGATCTCCGGAGTCAGCTTGATAAAGTTGCCATGGTTTGGAGCACCGTAGAACATGTTCTCTACCATACCCGGGATATCCTCCGGTTTGCCGCCCAGATCACTGATACGGCTCGGCATACCAAGTTCATCAAAGAATTCACGCAGAAGCTTGACACCTTCCAGAGCGGTTACTTCCGGGTTCTCAAAGTCGTTCTGGCAACCGAATACACGGGTTGCAAACTTGACGAACTTTTCCGGTCCCTTAGCCTGAATAGCATATTCCATCCAGTACGGGAACAGCAGAGCCAGACCAGCACCGTGGGATGCACCATAATTGATGCCGATTTCGTTGTCCATATGATGGGTGCCCCAGTCCTGAGCACGTCCAACACCGGTGATATTGTTCTGTGCGATCATTGCAGCCCACATGATGTTTGCACGGGCTTCGTAGTCGTTCGGATTCTTCATAACGCGGCGGCCTTCCTTCAGCATGGTCAGCATAACAGCTTCCAGCATACGGTCAGTCAGTTCGCAGTCCTTGGTATCGGAGAAGTAACGCTCAAGACAGTGAGCAAAGATATCGGAAATACCAGAAGCAGTCTGGTACGGCGGCAGAGTCATCATAAGTTCCGGGTTCATAATAGCGAACAGCGGACGCAGAATGTCACCGTCAGCACATCTCTTGTACTGGTTGCCATCCTCAGTTACCAGCGTAACAACAGAGTCAGTGGAACCTTCGGAACCGGAAGCCGCGATGGTAACAACGCAGCCCACCGGAAGAGCTTCTGTGACCGGACCCTTCTTGCCGCAGTAGAAATCCCAGAAGTCACCATCATACAGGGCGCCCAGAGCGATGCCTTTTGCGGAGTCCATTACGGAACCACCGCCCAGCGGCAGAACGAAGTCAACGCCTTCTTTCTTAGCCAGTTCAATACCTTCGTAGACCAGATCAGACAGCGGGGAAGCTTTTACGCCGCCCAGCTCAACGTACTCCAAACCAGCCTCATCCAGAGAAGCCTTTACGCGATCCAGCAGGCCGGAACGCTTAACGGAACCGCCGCCGTAATGGATCAGGACCTTATGTCCGCCATAGCGCTTTACCAGTTCACCGGTCTGGGATTCAGTGCCTTTTCCAAATACGAAATATGTCGGGCTGTAGAAATTAAAGTTATCCATACAATTACCTCCTGGATTCATTACGATATAAACGATGAATAATAAAAAGTGTTTTGAAATTCTTGACATTATTATAGAAGAAGAACGCAAAAAATAATGTGCCTGTATTCATCTTTTTTTTGCCGAATCTCTAATGTCGCAAAAATGCTGAAAAAGAACAGAAGAAAAGCCGTTTTCGTAACCAAATTTTTGGAAATCTACGGTTTTGGCAACATTTTCATATCGTATTTTCACGGGCAAAACAACCTGTATAATAGCAAACATAATACGAGATTTTGCACAACTTTGATATGAGGATTTTTCTATAATAAAGTTAAGTAAGTATATACCTATAGAAGAACTGGATGAACAGTGCGGATACCTTGCTGGCACTGCAGAGATTCAGGGATTCTGCGGACAGGAGGAACCGGCATGAAGCAAACATTGGAAAAATTTTATCACGACCTGGATTTTCAGTATGCACAGGGAGATTTGGATCAGATTGAACGATTCCTGCTGGAAAGTGCTGCACAGGCTAGTGAAGGTAAAGAGGAGAGAGCAGGAGAGCAGATTGCTGTTTATAACGAGATGGGTTCCTTTTACCGCGGTATCAGCCGGTATGAAAATTCCATATCCGCATTTCTGCTGGCAGAAGAGCTGGTTGCAAAGGAAATGGGAGAAAAAAGCACGCAGTATGCTACTGTTCTGAATAATATGGCGGGAACTTACCGTCTGATGGGAAAATATGAAGAAGCCATCCGGCTGTTTGAGAAATCCATCCAGATTTACCGGTTAAATGGAGAACGGCAGACATATGCATATGCCAGTGTGCTGAACAATATGGCGCTTGTTTACCGCGAGACAAAACAGCTGGAAACAGCGATCGAATATCTGGAGGAAGCGCTTGCTGTTATTGAAACGATGCCGGAATGTCAGCAGGAGGTAGCAGTCACGTATAATAACCTCACTGCACTGTATCACGCGGCAGGTGATACGGAAAAGGCAAAAGAATGTGTCAGACGCGCGATTCACGAATTTGAAAAGTGTGCTGATGCGGAAAATGTACATTACGCCGCAGGTTTGAACAGTCTTGCCGGATTTCTGTATGCAGACGGCGCATATGCAGAGGCGTTGAAGCTGTACCGCAAATCAGCGGAATATACCAAGAGGTTCTTTGGTGAAAACATAGAATATGGCGTGACTTGTCAGAATATGTACTGGGTTTATGAAAAGACCGGGCAGTGGAAGGATGCCATTGCTGCGCTGGAAAAGGCGGAACAGATCTTCCAGCGGCTGCTGGGAGAAAAGCATGAAAGAACCCGTGTGGTTGCCGATGACCTGAAGCGGCTGAAGGAAGTGTATTGTGCATGAGAGGTTTGGAACTTTCGAAATTCTATTATGAAAACATAGGCAAGAAAGCATTGGAGAAGCAGTTTCCGGAACTAATGCTGAGAATGGCGGTTGGGCTTGCCGGAGAAGGTTCAGAATGCTTTGGATTTGATGACATTTTGTCCAGCGATCATGATTGGGGACCGTCTTTTTGTATCTGGCTTTCTGAAGAGGATTATATCCGGTATGGGAAACAGGTACAGGCAATGTACAGCAGACTGCCGGGCAGTGCTGCAGGCTATCCTCCGAGAAAAAATAGCGGTGCGCTCAGCAGCGGAAGAATAGGTTGCCTATGCGCGGAGCATTGGTATCGCAGATATACAGGATATGCTGAAGGGCCGGAAACACTGGAGCAGTGGAGACATGTGCCGGAGGCATTTTTGGCAACGGCAACCAATGGCGAAATCTTCCATGACCCAATGGGAAAGTTTTCTGCGGTCAGGGAAAAGCTGCAGCGGTTTTATCCGGAAGATATTCGCATTAAGAAAATTGTAGCGCGTGCAGCTGTTATGGCACAGGCTGGACAGTATAATTATCCGCGATGTGTCAAACGGCAGGAACATGTGGCAGCCCAGCTTGCGCTGGCAGAATTCAGCAGGGCGGCTATGTCTATGGTTTATCTGCTGAACCGGAAATATGCTCCATTCTATAAATGGATGCACCATGGTATGCGCTATATGGAGAAATTGCCGAGAGTAGGCGTTCAACTGGACATGCTTGTACAGGCGGAGCCGAAAGAAGCGGAAGAACGGATAGAGGGAATCTGTACCAATGTGGCAGCAGAACTGAGAAGGCAGGGACTGACAACAAAGGAGGATACCTTCCTTCTGGAACTGTGTCCCGACATGATGGAACGGATTCGGGATGAAAAGCTGCACAAGACGCATTTTATGCAGGAGTGACACAAGATGCAGAACAATATTATAATGACAGAAACCGTTAAAGGAATTGTCGAAATGGAATGGAAGCTGTTCGATCAGGTACATAATATTGGCGGACGTGCTGCCTGCCAGGATGACAGACAAACCTTCTTTCTCATGCGTTCCAGCCAGCTGATGGCGTGGAGTACAGAGATGCAGGAGAGTTATTATTATGATCTCCTGCAGGCACATCAGGATGGTAGAAACCTATTGAGCGAAAAGTATGCTTATATGATGGAGCGCACCAATCCGGCAGAATTTGCGGATATCCGCAATCGGATTCCCCAACGTTGTGCGGAAAAGGATGCAATGATTGACCGCATTTGTCAGCTGCATGTTGCATGGCAGGAAGCACTTTTGCAAAAATATCCAAAGCTCGCAGGTCAGGGGCGCCCCGTCCGTAAGGAAGAGGATACACCGGCTGTAACCTCCTTTGAGACATATCTCTGGGGAGAACTGGCAACCTATTCCTTCCAGACAGTCCGTCTGTATGCGGAATATGCGGAACGCATCAAAAAGGCAGGGAAAAACCTGGGTGAAATCATCTTGAATAATACTGTTGCACAGTATGGTTATGCCTCTCTTGCAGATGCTGAGAAGAAGCTGAATGGAAGGTAGAATCTGCCTGGATTGATGAGAGCAGAGGTGATACGCTTGAAAGGGAAAAATGCCATTGATATGACGCATGGCCCGTTAACAGGGAAAATTTTGCGGTTCAGCCTGCCGTTGATGGCAGCGAATCTGGCGCAACTGTTATTTAATGCGGCAGATGTTGTGGTGGTTGGACGCTTTGCAGGACATACCAGCCTGGCGGCTGTCAGCAGTACATCCTGTGTCATCTTTTTGTTTGTCAATCTGCTGATCGGCATTTCAGTTGGCGTGAATGTTGTCATTGCGCGGTATCTGGGTTTGGGTGGACGTGAAAGGGAAATTTCACGTGCACTGCATACCGCTGTCACGGTGGCAATTGCAGGAGGGCTGATTTTTGCAGCCGGAAGTCTGCTTGCTGTCCGGCCAATGCTGGTGATGATGTCCACACCGGAGGATGTTCTACATCTGGCGGAAATATATCTGAAAATATATTTTCTGGGAACCCCATTTACCATGCTGTATAATTACGGCACAGCAGCTCTGCGTGCAAAGGGAGATACGAAGAATCCACTGCTTTTTATGCTGGTCAGCGGAACAATCAATATTGCCTTAAATCTGATCTTTGTGATTTCGCTGAAAATGGATGTAGTTGGCGTGGGCATTGCTACCGTTATCAGTCAGATTGTCAGCGGTATGATGACACTGGTTTGTCTGATGCATTCGGATGATGCAGTCCGGTTTGAATGGAAAAAGCTCTGCATGGACTGGGGAAGCTTTTGGGCAATGGCACGTATCGGTATTCCGTCCGGCGTACAGGCATGCCTGTTCAGCCTGTCCAATGTTGTCATTCAGGGGGCGATTAACTCTTATGGCAGCGTTGTGATTGCAGGTGTTGGTGCAGCCGAAAGCATTGAAGGATTTTTGTACACATCCATGAATTCCTTTCATCAGGCGTGTCAAACCTTTGTCAGCCAGAATCTGGGGGCAAAGGCATATAATCGCGTAGATAAAATTGTGCGTACCTGCCTGGTATGTACACTGGTGCTGGGCATTGTCCAGAGCGTAGCGGTATGTATCTTTTCCCATCCGCTAATTGGTATTTATAATACAGATCTCAATGTAATTGAAGCAGGTGCCCTGCGTCTCTGGATCGTTGCTTTGCCGTATGCTGTTTTTGGACTGGCAGATGTTTTGGTGGGAGCGATCCGTGGCTGCGGAATCCCGATTGTTCCAATGATAATCAATCTGTTGGGAACCTGTGTCCTCAGGCTGATCTGGGTTGGCCTCATGGATACCAGCAGGACCGGGGTGGAGATTGTCTATCTCTCTTATCCTGTGACATGGATTGTCATCTTAGTTGCTATTGGGCTATTCTGGATGCATTTGCGCCGGAAGGGATTCGATGCACTGAAATCCATTGATGGAACATAAAAAAAGTATAACCGATGGAAAGGGTTATCAATATCATGTGTGAACCAATAAGGGAAAGCATCGAAATTGAGGGTGCTTCTGAAAACAACTTAAAACATATCAACGTCAACATTCCGAAGGAAAAGCTCGTGATTCTGGCAGGCGTTTCCGGTTCCGGAAAAAGCTCATTGGCATTTGGAACCATAGCTGCGGAAAGCGGACGGCAGTGGCAGGCATCTTATCCGGCTTTTCTGCGCAATCGTCTGCCGCGGTATGAACGTCCAGCGGTAGAGTCTGTCCGCAATCTGACACCGTCGGTTGTTGTAGACCAGAAGCCGATTGGCGCCAATGCACGTTCTACAGTAGGTACTGCCGTAGATGTTGCACCGCTCATCCGTCTGCTGTTTTCACGGGTCGGTCAGCCGAGTGCAGGAGGCTCAATGGCATATTCCATGAATCATCCCCATGGCATGTGTCCGGAATGCACTGGCCTTGGAGAGAAGGTGATGCTGGATGAAGGGCTGCTGCTGAACAAGGAAAAATCCATTAATGAAGGTGCAATCCGGTTCAGACAGTTTTTCGGCGGCAGCTGGCAGGAATTTTATTACCGCTGTAATCCACTGTACAGTGCTGATAAAAAACTAAAGGATTTTACCGAAGAGGAATGGAAGGCATTCCGCATCGGCCCGGATGAGCCGTTGGTGATGGATTTTATCCGCAACAATACCGGTCAGGTTTCCAAATTGCCATATGAAGGCATTGTCTCACGCTTCAACCGCCTGTATCTGAATCGAGATATTTCCAAGCTGAAAAAGAGCGTTCAGGATGAAGCAATGAAATTCATCAGGAGAGGCCCGTGCCCGGCATGCGGTGGCTGTGGATTGAATCCAAAAGCATTGGAATCCAAAATTGATGGATATAATATTTCTGATTATACGGACATGCAGATCAGTGATCTGATACCTGTGCTGAAGCGGATTTCAAGTCCTTTGGGCAAATCGATTGCAGTACAAATTTTGGAATGCCTGCAGCATATGGTGGATGTGGGATTGGGATATCTGAGTCTTTCCCGTCGGACGGATACCCTTTCCGGCGGTGAATCCCAGCGTCTGAAGATGGTGCGCCATTTGGGCAGCAGCCTAAGCAATCTAACCTATATTTTTGACGAGCCGACAGCCGGGCTGCATCCGGCGGATGCACAGCGTATAGGAAGAATGCTGCAGAATCTGCGTGACAACCATAATACAGTTTTGGTTGTAGAGCACAGCAGGCAGATGCTTGAACTGGCAGACCATATCATTGAGCTGGGGCCGTTGGCAGGTGCACAGGGCGGCCAAATCGTGTATCAGGGAACTTTAGATGGACTCAAAGCCAGAAATACCCTGACGGCAAATTCCATGTGCAGCAAAATCAGAATCAACACCAATCCACTTCCGTGGAGTGAAGGATTTCGGTTGGAACATGCCAATATCAATAATCTGAAAGACGTTTCTGTTACCATTCCGAAGAGTGTTCTGACGGCTGTAACCGGCGTAGCCGGTTCCGGCAAGAGCAGCCTGATTTGCCAGGAATTTACCTCACGGTATCCGGATGCGGTTGTCATTGACCAGAAGCCGATTGGAATCTCCAATCGCTCTACACCAGCAACATATACGGGGGTTATGGATGTTATCCGTAAGCTGTTTTCCAAAGAAAACGATGTCAGCGCACAGTGGTTCAGCTTCAATTCCAAAGGAGCCTGCCCGGTATGCAAGGGCAAAGGTGAAATCACACCTGATGTTGCGTTTGCAGATCCTGTAGCAATTCTGTGTGAGGAATGCCAGGGACGCAGATATAATCCCACTGCATTGAGCTATTTCTATCAGGAAAAGAATATCGAACAGGTGATGGCTCTGACCATCGAACAGGCGCTGGAATTTTTCAAGCAGCCGAAAATCCATACACGCCTGCAGTGTTTGATCGATGTGGGATTGGGATATATGACACTGGGACAGCCGACCAGTACGCTTTCCGGCGGTGAGATTCAGCGTTTGAAGCTGGCAAGTGAGCTGCACAAGCAGGGGAATATTTATGTGCTGGATGAGCCGACGACTGGATTGCATAACCGCGATGTAGAAACCTTACTGGCATTGCTTCGACGGTTGGTGGAACAGGGAAATACGGTTGTTGTGGTTGAGCACCGGCAGGAACTGATTGCAGCAGCAGACTGGATTATTGATATGGGGCCAGAGGGCGGCAACAAGGGCGGAGAAGTTATATTCACGGGAACACCGGAGGAACTGCTGTTGTGTGAGCGGTCCCTTACCGGAAAATATCTTCTCAAAAACGGAAGATAAGCTTTCCAGAGCGTATCGGAAAAATCGAAATCTTTGGCTTTTCTGTAAATGCGGCGGGCAGCTTTCAAACAGCAACAAAAACTCTGGCAATGGCAGAAAGATATGCCATACAGTTGACCGCTTATATGCAGGCGAGAAATGGCAAAAAAACAGAGAAGGGAAGCACATCATCTTTTTTGCCGTCCGGGTATAATAAGACCATAAGGAAGGACAACAATAAAAGCCTGTCTCCGATGTTCGAAGAATGCAAAAAAACGTACAGAAAAACCTGTATAACACTCCGGACTGTATGGCTTTGGTTTTGGGTGAAATGCAAAGCGACAGAAAAAACATTCTTTGGGCCTCTCTCCTATATATCCTGTTTTGCTTGGGCACCTGCCGGAACGTAAACCGGCAGGTCTCAAACAATCTGAACATTGTCTTTTTCTCTCAGTATATTCACGGAAACATCCCGCTTCAGATGTTTTCTGGCACAGTGGAGAAGCTGAGTAAATCTCTAATTTGATCGTACGTCGTCAGGTTCCCATCGGTTTTGCCGATGGGGATTGATGGCGCGAGGTGTCATCCTTGTTTTGTGCTCAAAAATAAAAAGACTACAGGCAGGATGGCTAAAATCTGTCTATGCAGGTATCAATATTTTATGCTTGGTATAACTTCTGGCTCTGCTGGTATTTTACATATCATTCACGGGCTGGAGTTGGGAAACGCGGATTAGATTGACCATTTTGGAAAAACAGAATCATATCGTTTTGCCCCCTCATTTCATTTTCACAGATACTCTCTTTTGGACCTTTTGATTTCAATGTTCCAGGAGGGAGTATTTGTTTTGCCATAAAGATACAGCAGCATAATGGCTGGCGCAGACACATAGCATGAACAAAAGAAAAGGAGGAGATGCTGTGCAGAATGATCAGCCAAAGGTTACGGATATCTATCCGGAGGAACCATTTGACCATAGAAAACAACAGCAATGGGCCAATGCGGTGGCAGAGCTGCTGCGTTGCTTTTCTGCATAATGGAGGTACTGCATGGATGCCATCTATGCCCGGCAGTCTGTGGACAGAAAGGACAGCATATCCATTGAAACACAGATTGAACTTTGCAGAAGGGAAACCGTGGGAAATACGGTTCAGATTTACCGGGACAAAGGCTACAGCGGCAGCAATACAAAACGTCCTGCCTTTCAGGAAATGCTGCAGGACATTCAGGCGGGCCGGATTGAACGGGTAATTGTATACCGTCTGGATCGCATGAGCCGTTCCCTGTTGGATTTTGCAAATCTGATTGATTTTCTTGACCGGTACCATACGTCCTTTGTTTCCACACAGGAAAAATTTGATACCGGGACACCTGTAGGCCGTGCAATGCTGAGTATTACCATGGTGTTTGCCCAGCTGGAACGGGAGACAATTCAAATCCGTATTCAGGATAATTATTATGCCAGAGGGGAAAAAGGGATGTATCTTGGCGGACCGCCGCCATATGGTTTCCGGAAAGCGGAGATCCAAAGGGATGGCATCCGGCTGAAATATCTGGAAATAGAGGAACAGGAAGCGGCAGTAATCCGGCAATTGTATAGGTGGTATGGAAATGCAAGGATGACCCTGGGGGAGCTGGCAAGAGCATGCAATGAACGGGGACAATTGACACGGAATGGGAAAAAGTGGTCTGGGAGTAAAATTGGTTTGACACTGCGCAATCCGATTTATGTTTGTGCTGATATCAATGTGTATCGGTATTATAAGAACAAAGGATGCAAGATTACAGGGAAACCAGCGGAATTTGCCGGACAAAATGGCTGCTATTTATATGGCAAGCGGCAGGGGCATGAGCGAAAATATTCCACTTTTGCAGAGCATGTACTGTCTCCTGCACCGAGTGAAGGCTTAGTGGAGCCAGAATTGTTCCTGAAATGCCAAACGCGTCTGGATAAAAATTTGCAGATGGACAATCATTCCTGGGGGAAGCTGACTTGGCTGACAGGCTTCGTAAAATGTGCGCGTTGCGGTTATGCCGCTATTGCGAAATCTTCCAATCGTGGAGCCTATCATTATTTCTACTGTTCTGGAAAGGAAACGCAAAATTGTGATATAAAAACCAATTTGGGCAGTGTTACTGCAGTGGAAACCGCAGTGGAACAGAGAATTTTTGGAATGATAAAGAAATACAGTTCCATTCAGACCGAGCAATGTCCCAAAGCCGGCCCGGAAGCAAATAGGCTGGAGGCACAACTGCAGGAATGCAGGAATCAGATTGACAGATTGCTGGATTTGCTGCTGCATTCGGATGCAATCACAGAAACATATTTTCATGAACGGCTTGCTGCGCTGGATGCGCAGAAAACTACACTGGAATCTGAACTGGCAAAAGCATCACAGGAATCAGGCAGGAAGGAAAAGCAGCTGACGGGATTTCAAAAAATCTGGAAGAAATTGGACACAAGGCAAAAAGGGGAGCTGGCCGGGCTGCTGATCGATCATATCGCAATCAGCCGGAAGGAAATTACGGTTTACTGGAAGCATCGTTTTGTATAGCTGTTACGCAAAGCCGCATGAATGCTGATAGCCTGGACTGGAAAGACCCTCCGGCAAGTGATATTGTTAGCCGTGTCGTTAACAATGCACAGAATGGCAGTATCATTCTGTTCCACAATGCTGCAACCAATACACCGGAAGCCTTGCCGGGAGTTATCGAAGGCTTGAAAGCAGAAGGCTTTTCTTTCCTGCCGGTTTCCGAATTGATTTACAAGGATAACTATACAATGGATCATACTGGGCGGCAAATCTGTGATACACCTGCGGCACAAGGCTCTGCAGAGTAAAAAATATCCCCTGCCGTTTGGCAGGGGAATACAGTTTGATTTCGTTATTTTACAGTGGATAAATTTGCCGTAATTTTATCAAGCAGATAAGCCAGCTGATGGATTTCCTCAACCGTCAGGCCGGTATGAAGCTCCTGCGCCAGCTGAAGAAAGGACTGTGCAATACATTCCTGCAGCTGGATACCCTGTTCTGTCAGGCAGAGCAGGTAGCTGCGTGCGTCTGTACGGTCCGGCAAACGGCGAATCAAATGTTTCCCAACCAGATTTTTCATTAGGCTGGTGACAGAGGGATTGCTGATGCCCAGATACAATTCCAGGTTTTTCTGATTGATATGTTCCATACTGTGTACGGAGAGATAGTGCAGAATCAATGCCTGCTGGATCGTGATACCATATTGCTTCAATAAATGGTTCGCACGCAGAAACGCCAGATGATCAGCAGCATGCAGCTTGATGATGGATTCCTGCAGTACGGGATTCGCGGCAGAGGCCATACATCTTCCCTCCTTATATCATTTCCGTTGGATAGTAATGTTACTTTTAGTATAGTGAAAACGACACGATTTGTCAAATTTTCAAGCAGAGATTTGTATAGAAAATCAGATTGCTTCAAACAGTCCTTGTCCTTTTTTCTGTGGTACGATATAATAGGATTGACAAAGAAGAATAGGCATCATTATTGATAGCAAAGGAGAGCAATATGAAACTGAACAAAGAAGATACTATGGTTATGGTCATTGATTATCAGGAGAAGCTGATGCCGGCAATGCATAACAAAGATGCATTTATTCCGCGTACCTGCATGCTGCTCAAGGGGCTGAAAACACTGGGTATTCCAGCTATTGCATCGGAGCAGTATCCGAAGGGTTTGGGCAGCACTGTGCCGGAAATAAAGGAAGCCTTGGGGGATGTGCCATACCTGCCAAAAACTACTTTCAGCTGTATGGATGATGAAGGTATCCGCTCTGCTGTAGAAGCAAGTGGATGCAATACGGTCCTGATTTGTGGCGCAGAGCTGCATATCTGTGTATTGCAGACCGCTATGGACCTGATTGCAGATGGCAAGACGGTTGCAATTGTGGAGGACTGCGTTGGATCGCGTGCCGCACATGATATGCAGATTGGCCTGATCCGTGCACAGCAGGAGGGCGTGCTGCTGACAACTGCGGAGGCAATCCTTTTTGAGTTGCAGAAGGTTGGCTCAGGCCCGGTATTCAAGACAATATCCAAGCTGGTCAAATAATAAAAATTATGCACAAAAATCACCCCGGGGAAAAAACAGATTCCGTTATCTTTTTCTTATTTGTAACATCGTAACAGCAAGACCGCGCAAATTTAGCTGAAAATCTGTCAGAAAATACATATACAAGTTAAAAAAATGATGTTATAATGACACCGTAAAAAACAAGGACACTCTGATCCGAAACAGAGTTTTGTATATTTCTTTTGAGGTGAAATGCTATGCGTGACTGGTTAGTTGAACTGAGAAAAAGTAAGGGCATGACGCAGGAAGTAACTGCTCAGAAAGCTCATATCGCCCGCAGTTATTATACTCGTATTGAACTGGGTGACTATCGTCTTCCAGTTGGTACAGCAATGCGTATTGCGGAAGCTCTGGATTTTGACTGGGTTCGTTTTTACGAGACTCCGGGTGATTCCAAGTAAACTGGAATCAGACAGATTGTATTATGATACCGGAACGGTTTATCCGTTCCGGTATTTTCTTTTGCCCATTTGGGGGAGGCCTGTGTCTTTGCGTCCATTTGTCCACCGTTCAAGGACACAAAAGCTTTTCCTCTTTCAGAGATGAACAAATCCAAAAAAGTTCAAAGAATATGCATTTTTTCTGGACAAAGGGCATTATTTGCTGCATAATAGTGTAGAACAAATGAAAAGTTAACGGCATGCAATGCATGATAATTGAATCAATATTTTGAACCGAAGGAGATACTTATGAAATATATTGTTATCCTGGGAGATGGTATGGCAGATGAGCCAATTGATATGCTCGGCGGTAAAACCCCGCTTGCGTATGCAAAAACGCCAATGATGGATGAACTGGCATCGAAATCTGAAATTGCCCTTGTGCATACCATTCCAGAAGGGATGAAGCCGGGAAGTGATACTGCAAATTTGGCTGTTATGGGCTACAATCCGAGAAAATATTATTCTGGGCGCTCTCCACTGGAAGCACTGAGCATTGGCGTAGATATGAAGCCGACGGATATTGCGCTGCGTACCAATATTGTTACCCTGACAGAAGAGGATGTTCCGTTTGAACAGCGTACCATTATTGACCACAGTTCCGGTGAAATTTCTACAGAGGATGCAGCCGTTCTGATGGAAGCCGTGAAAAAAGAATTTGAAAATGATACCTATCATTTTTATGTTGGTACCAGCTATCGTCATCTGCTGATCTGGGATAAGGGAGAAGTGATTGAGCTTGCTCAGCCACATGACCATCTGGGTGAAGTTATTGCATCGTATATGCCATCCGACCCGGTTCTTCGCGATATGATGATCCGTAGCTATGATATCCTGAACAATCATCCGATTAATGTGGAACGTGCGGCAAAGGGATTGCATAAAGCCAACTGCCTGTGGTTCTGGGGAGCTGGCACCCGGCCGGCGTTGTCCTCATTTGAGGAAAAGACTGGTAAATCCGGTGTTATGATTTCTGCTGTTGATCTGCTCAAGGGCATTGCTGTCGGCGCGGGCATGGATGTCATTGAAGTAGAAGGTGCGACTGGTTCTCTGCATACCAATTATGAAGGCAAGGCCATGGCGGCGGTCAATGCCTTGCTGGACGGCAAGGATTTTGCCTATATCCATGTAGAAGCACCGGATGAAATGGGGCATCAGGGCAATGTAAAGCATAAGGTACAATCCATTGAATATCTCGACAGCCGTGTCATCCGTATTGTGGTGGATGAGATGAACAAGGCAGGGGAGGACTTCCGTCTGCTGGTGATGCCGGATCATCCGACACCAATCCGCTGCCGTACCCATACCAGCGATTCCATCCCATATATGCTGTATGACAGCACCAAACCACAAAATCATGCCGGCATGCTGTACAATGAAGCAATGGCAAAGAGCACGGGCAAGCTGATTGAACACGGCTATGAGTTGATGGACAGACTGCTGGAAGCGTAAAACCATACAGACAACTGCGCGTGATAGTTTGTAAGATGCACATTGCGTTAGCTGGGGGCGCTATCGCTGTGTTAGGCTGCATTCAGCTTTTGTTGATGAACAGAATGGAACATGTACAAACAAAGGGGATTTTCCGATGAAAAAGAAGTGTAGAAATGTCTTTGTAGGCATCGTACTGATGGTTGTGTTTTTTCCGATTTTAGCGCGTGCGGATATGGGGCCAAAACCGTCCGTACAGGTTTCTTTCACCGGTTTGGAAAACGAAACCTATTATGTCACATTGCTTTCCGAAGCCTATTCTACTGGCCCGGCAACAGCATACAACGGCAATGAGGCGGATGCCTACTTGCATATGGGTGAAGAGGATTATGAAATCTGGAAGAAATTTGTAGAGTATTCCGATAGCGATGGTTATTTTTTCCTCCAGTGGTTTGAAAAGTGCGAGGGAAATGACACCTATATATGGGGATATTATCCGCCGTCTCCGTTTAAAATCCTGATTTATTTTCCAGAATCCGATATATTTGCGGTTAGCAGCATATATGAGCGATACGCCTTTGACAGCTATTTTACTGCAGAAATCAGTGCTGTTGATGGAGGAACGCTTGTCGTAAAGAAAAGCTACGATTTGACATGGGAAGCAATTTCACTGCTGGCACGTATTATCATTACGATTGTGGTTGAGATTCTTCTTGCACTGCTATTTCATTTTCGGGCTAAAAAACAGCTGCAGATTGTCATCGTGACAAATTTGATAACGCAGATTGTTTTGAATTTGCTTCTGAATACAGTAAATTATGTCTCTGGCTCGAGGACATTTACGTTTTATTATATCATTTTAGAGGCGATTATAATTGGTATAGAGGCTGTGCTGTATACACGGCTGTTGCCAAAACACAGCATGCATATAAGGCCAGTCCATCCGATTTTATATGCGTTGACAGCAAATGTGGTATCATTTGGCATTGGTCTATCGCTTGCACATCTTATACCTGGTATTTTTTGAGCACGAAAAAAGCAGCCGCACGGCTGCTTTTTCTTTTACTTTTTCACATTCAGCTCGTTCTTAATTTTTGTGGTGGAAATCTCCGGCGTTCTCGGCAGATAAACCACCTCGCAGCCTTCGTCCTCAAGAAAATCAAATTTGCCTTTCCAGTCGTCGCCGATGACAAAGGTATCTACATGGTATTCATGCACATCGGTTTTCTTCTGCTCCCAGTTTTCCTCCGGGATGACAAGGTCAACATAGCGGATCGCCTCTACCAGCTTTTTGCGTTCCTCATAGGAGAAATAACATTTTTTCTGCTTTTCGTTCCAGTTAAATTCATCTGTAGAGATTGCGACAATCAGATAATCACCCAGCGCTTTTGCACGGCGCAGAAGGTTAATATGTCCATAATGGAGCAAATCAAAGGTTCCATAGGTAATAACGCGTTTCATAAATCCAAAATCCTTTCGTCAGCCTTGTTCGCTTGCTCTCATTATAGCATGATTGCATGGAAAGAAACAATGGTTTCCATAGAAATATGCAGGAAAAAAGGCACAGCATACAGGCTGCTGTGCCTTGGGAGAGTGCACGGATCAATCGGGAATCAATCCGGCATTGTTTAGAATGGTGAAAACACGGCAGATGTCTTCGCTCAGGTTCAATCCATCGCTTGTGCCGGCAATGGCCCCTTTGTCTATCAGCTTTTTCACTGCTTCTTTGTAATAAGCTGGAATATCATCGAATGTCTTGTAATACTTCATGCTATCCTCCTCATTATCTGGAGATATTGCTGGTGTTTCCGTCATAACTTCACGAGAAATTAGGTAATAGCTCGGGCTGCGGTCAATGGTTGCTTGGCCGCATTGTGTCAGACTGGTTTTGATCACACCTTTTTCTACAACGCTGATATAATTCCTGCGGATAGAAGATGCGGTATATTTTCCGTCATACCAGTAGCTGTCCAATACAGTAATGGTCTGGCCGGAGGCTGCGGCGGCGGTTATAAAATGCCCGCTGGTGGAAAATAGCTGATAAGCTGTCCCAGCATGCAGGATCGCTGCACCACCAGCCTTTACATGTGCCAGCAGTTCGGCATTTTTGCTGGAAGTTGCGTATTGAAAATGATATATCGGTGCAGCTGCTTTCAATAAGACGGACATCACAGTACCGCCATCCACACGTGCACCGCAGGCTACTGCAAGCTTGCACATAGTTGGAATACTGATATCTGCAATTCCAAGTGTGTTCAGTGCATTGCAAAGGCTCGCGGGGCCGCAGGCAGAGGAATAAATCGTTCCCTGTCCATAGTCGATGGATTTGTATTGCGGTTCCGTCTGAAATTTTACTGCGTAACTGATATTTCTCACCTCTTTCGGTTTATTCTTTTGTGTCTGAAGAAGCTTTTTTCTGTTCCAGCTGTTTTTTCCTCCATTCATCTGCCTCACAGGCAATACAGGTAAAGCTGTTATTTTTCCACCAGGTAGCCAAAGATGCTGCTACTGTCCAGCAGAGGGAAACAATCTGGTAAACATCATTATCTGTGAATGGAATAGTGGAATGTCCGGCAATTGCCAGAATCTGATTGATCAGCGCAAGCAAAAGAATAATTGTGCGTGCGATGGTATCTGCACCAATTGTTCTGGTTGAAGCACTCACGTAATTGCCTCCTTTACAATATTAATGATATGACAGCACCGCATACAGCGATACCCACAGCAGCTAAAATTGCCATAATAATATTTAATTTGGTAGAAATGACAGCAAATTCGATATTGCCGCGGCCAAGCCGTTCTTCATGCTTCGAAATTTGTACGGTATGCTGCTGTGTTATGGTTTTCAGCTCATCAAGCTCATAGCAGGAGCAGGATGGATTCGGTTCAGCCATCCATGATTCACCTCCGTTTTGGAGAATATCTGCTTAAGATAATATAAAAAAATACGGCATTGTCTACGGCAATTCCTTTCAGGGATGTGGAAAACAGGCTGCAGCCCGGAGGAAGAAGGGCGGCAGCCTGTTATAATGCAGTCAGATGTGCAGTTGAAAAAGGTAAGCTTTACAGATGATATACCCGCTTGGCGGTTTCATAAAATACCTTGTCATGATGTTTTTCCGGAACAAGGCGTGCAATAAAACCAATATATTGTTCCAGATTGACCAGAGGCCAGTCGGTGCCATACATCAGCTTTTCATAGCCTCCTGCATAGCCCATCCATGTGCGAAGCAGGGAGAAATAGCCACTGTTTTCCTCAAACAGGGAATCGAGATCCACTTGTCCTTCCAGGAGACCCGATAGGTCAGCAAAGACATTTGCATTTTTTTCCAGAACAGCGGCAGCATCCGTAATCCAGGGATTGCCGAAATGGCACATGACAAATTTTGTCTGCGGGTACAGCGTAGCAGCTTCGTCAATTGTTAAGGGATGGGAATACTTTAACAGCCCCATGCCACCGGCTGTGGCACCAGTATGAATAGCGACCGGCTTGTTGTACTGGGCAGCAAGCGCATAAACCGGAGCAAACCGTTTATCACTGACATAAATATGGCTGTAGCCGGGATACAGCTTGATACCTGCACAGCTGGAACAACGCAAATTCTGTTCCAAAAGATCCAGCATTTCGTGTTCCGGCATAGTTTCTATTTCATTGTGATCCAAACCGATGCAGTACCGCAGAAAATCCGGATACTGATGGAAGGAGGGGGCTATGCTTCCGTTTCCCATTACAATGGCACGTTCAATACCCAAACGGGAAAACTCTGACTGTAAATGTTCCGCTGTATAGAGATGCCCTGCATTTTCTGCCAGCGTGGAAAAGCTGGGGATGCGCAGGTTGAAATGAATATGTGCATCGATAATTTTCATAGAAATACTCCTGTCCTTTTGCTTCTGTCATCATACTGCATTCGTGGAAAATGGTCAAGCAACAGCGGAATTTTTGCAGTTTCTACTCGAATTTGTGCATAAAGTTGATGATTTATATATAAAATGTCAAAAAAGTGACACATATTATAAATTTATTTTGTCAAATTACATCCAAAATTGTAAAAATCTGGTTGACGATGAAGGGAAATGGAGCTATAATTTTTATATCTAAGAGTGAAATCCATCATCGGGACAGAGAAGGAGAAGACCGAAATGGCATTGAATGCAAAACAGGAAAAACGATTTCAGGAATCTGATCTGTTTTCCGGCTGTGACGTCAAAAGCATCCGCATATTGGCGCAGTCCCTGGCCCCGGTCAGTGTTTTAAAAGGGCAGCAGCTGTCTTCTGCCCATTCCGCACCGGCACTGGGATTTCTGTTGGATGGCAGCCTGGATGTCTGTAGCCTGAATGGTGTGCTGTATTTTACCTTAGAAGCAGGAGCATTTTTTGAGCTGGAATCTATATTTTCTGAAATCCATCCATTATTGCCGTACCAGTTTCGTGCACGCAGCAACTGTATCGTTACATTTATCAATAAGGATCTCTTACTGCCGATCTTTCATGATAATCCACAGGTTGCACAGAATTATATGGAAATTCTTGCTGATAAATTACAGTTGACAGCCTGTCGTCTGCATCATTTCACTGCGGCAACGCCAAGTGTTGCACTCGGATTATATCTTTTGCGCAATGAGAGGCATGGCAGCGTCCGTCTGGCAGATGGCTTTGCGGGCCTGGCACGCAGACTGAATATCAGCCGTGCGACATTATATCGTTCTCTAGCTGAGCTGGAGCAGCTGAAGCTCGTAGAGCATCAGGAAAAGACCGTATACATTATCAGCCATGAGCAGCTGCAGCGGTACATATGGGTTAATTCTGCGTCATCGGGAAATATTCCTTTGGAATGATTGTATAAAAGTGCATAGAAAAGCGCAGATTTATTCGATCTGCGCTGTTTTTTTATATCGAGAGCTGAGACGGTAAACTGCTTCCACGTAAAAATGTGAAGATGATTGAAGATGTGTATAGAGGAATAGAGTCTGTTTTCATGATACGAAGGTTTTCCGTCGAGTGTGACGGTTCGGCGGAAATAGAGGTGTGAAAACAGTTTACTGCTCATGCTCTGGATTGTTGAAAAATAAAAATGAGTGTTGCAGAAAAACTTCTGCAACACCCTTGTTAGCATGGAATAAGTATACATGGGAATCGAGAAAATGTCAATTGCAATTGCATATTTTTGTTGAAAAAATATGATTTTTTTGTTTGAAAAGCACTGTGAAAACCATGAATTAAGTAAAAATAAGTATTTTTTGGTAATAATAAGTACATGATACTTATTTATAATTATAAGAATGCTTTTTGTGCAGAGCTGCGGTATAAACAGCATCAGTGACTGGCTTGCAGATGGAAGGAAGAGCGCAAAACGATTGTATTTGGCTGGCGGCGGGTGCGTGTGGCGAGAGTGAGCCTCCGGCCAACGCAGCCGGAGGCATATCAAAAAACATAACACCCAAAAACAGGTGATATCTTTGCAATACGAAGACATATTGCAGGCACGTAGAAACGATATATTGAAATGGCTTCAAAGAATAATGCAAATCAAACCGCCGGAGCCTTCGTTAATAATTCGTTCCAGGGTTTCCTGCAGTTTGCTCCGCGCATCATCCGGCATACGTGTCAGTTTGGTATTCATGCCATCGCTGACCAGCTCGTTCAGAGATTTGCCAAAGATATTCGTCTGCCAGATGCGTTCCGGTTCCCCGTCAAATTCCGACATGAGGTATTGCACAAGATCTTCGGATTGCTTTTCGGAACCAACAATCGGGGAAATTTCTGTTTGAATATCTGCACGTATCATGTGGATGGAAGGCGCGGAAGCGGTCACTTTGACGCCGTATCGTCCTCCCTGTTTGACGATTTCCGGTTCATCCAGTGTGAGTTCATCGATGGTTGGCATAACAATGCCATAACCGGTCTGGCGTACCTGGGCTAGTGCACCGTCAAAACGTTCATATTCCTTCTCAATTTTCGCAAGGCGAGTAAGCAGAGGGATTAGATCCGCTTCTCCGTGTATGGTCAGGCCGGACTGTTCGCCAGCAATCTGGTAAAAGATTTCCTGCGGTATCCGCATTTCCAGCCGCACGGAGCCAGTGCCGAGATCCATGGAAAGCACCTGGGCACTGGATACATATTCTGTTTCCGACAAAGCATCTGCGCAGCTTTGCATATCCCGCATACGTCCGATATGGGAAGCCTGATTGCGGATGCCGCTGTAAACAGCTTCCTTGACCTTGTGTCCGGCGGGCAGCGTGCCAACCCATGGAGGTAATACGATTCCCACCTCTCGAACTGGAAATTCAAACAGTACGGATTTTAGAATCGTTCCCATCTGTTCTGCATCCATGTTCAGACAGTCAGCTGCTACAGCAGTGACATCATAGGTATCGGAAATCTGCCTGCAGATATGCTGTGCTTCTGCGCCCTGTGGCTGCATGGAATTGACCAGAACGAGAAACGGCTTGTTCAGGCTTTGCAGTTCACGGATGACACGGTCTTCTGCTTCCAGGTAATTTTCTCTCGGGAAATCTGTAACCGTTCCATCTGTAGTCACGACAAGCCCGATGGTAGAATGATCTGTGATGACCTTACGGGTACCCAGTTCGGCTGCCTCTGCCATGGGGATTGGCTGGTCACTCCATGGCGTGGAAACCATGCGGGGCGTATCTTCTTCTGTACTGCCCAAAGCGCCGTCAATCAGGTATCCAACGCAATCTACCAGACGGACTTTGCAGATGCCGTCTCCATCCAGGGAAATTTCCGCGGCCTCCTCCGGCACAAATTTCGGTTCTGCTGTCATAATTGTTCTGCCAGAACCCGATTGCGGAAGCTCATCCTTTGCACGTTCCCTGCGGTAGACATTGTCAATACCGGGAAGAACCAGTGTTTCCATGAAGCGTTTAATCAGCGTAGATTTACCGGTACGCACCGGACCGACAACACCGATATAAATCGTACCGCCGGTACGGCGGCTGATATCTTCATACAGCTTTTGTTGTTCCATATGCACCTCCATGTATTCCGTTTCCTGCTTACTGTACAGGAATCAGCAGCATTTGTGCACGGGCACTGAAATGGTCTGTGCTGAGCTGGTTTGCCTGACGGATGGATTCTACCGTTGTGCGGTAGCACTTGGCAATATCCCACAGGCGTTCTTCTGCATCTACATAGCGCAAAATGACAGATACCGGCGCCGCTGATTCCGCTGTCTTTTCATCAATGGTCAGAGCAGATAAATCATTCAGCTGCAGCGGCTCATCACACAACAGGCTGCACCGCCCGCTAAGAGAAAGTACAACAGAATCCTCCCCGCTGATTGTTGCAGTTGCGCGGCACTGTATGCCGTTTAGCCGGACATCCGGTGTGCCATCAGGCAGGCTCAGTGGCATATGGACGGCACGGTGGATAGAATAATATTCTCCGTCATCGGCACGATAAACAATGCATACCATCATGCGAAGGACCGTGCGGGATTGTTCTTTGCTAAGTGTATCCAAGACAGCGGAAACATCGGCTATTTGAGCGATTTTCATGCCCACTGGAATGGTTTCCGAAGCTTCACAACCCAGTTCCGCCAGAGGATGGCAGGAGGGCAGCGTGATCGGACGGGTTTCCACATGCACCGGATGCTCCAGATGATAAACATCGGATACAAGCTGCAGCGTATGGGTTTCAAATGCAGTGAGCAAAACACTGGCGCCAATGCCGACTCCGATCAGGCCATCGTCCCGAAGCTCTGCATCCAGATGGCGCAGGGAAAAGCTGACGCAAATCTGCTGGTTATCCGTCATGCCTTCCACTTCAAAAATCTGTGTGAAAGGCACCACACAGTCGGTGTTTTCCAGCGTACCGTCAGTGGTTTCAGCCAGTAAATGCAGGGCAGCATCTCCTTTCAGGACGGCTTTTCCATTCATCAGACGGCAGTCGGAAAGACGCAAATCCGCACGGGATGCCGAAATACTGGTATATCGGGAAAAATCCGGCAGATTAACATCATCCATCAGTGTAAATTCCCGGCGGTGGACAGCGGCCGGAAGCGTAACGGTATGCGTTGTCGTGAGCTGTTCCAGATGACCATCGTCCTGGGAAAAGCCACTGGTCAGGGATAGCGAATCCGGTACAAAAACGCGGCAGGAGATAGAGAGCGTAGCTGTCACAGATAGCTTGCGGGAATTCATCACATGGGCATCCGCCGCAACCACGCGACAGGAGACAAATAGCTGGCTGTCCTCATTGATTCCGGCAGCTTCTTCGATATGTGCAAAGCTGATAGGGATATCCAGCTTTCGCAGGCCGCCGCCCTCCGGCACATATAAAACGGTCATGCGCACACTGCCCGAAATTAAAACACGGCCGGACTGTGGTGCGTCATCCTTTAGCTGCGGGCTGCCGTAAACTGCTGCAATGCGCATAATATCCGGAAACGTGTCCGGAACGATAGCATCGGTGGTTTCTTCATAATTATTCCAGGTATCCAGAATCAGGCGGCTCAGGGCAATATTGTTTTTTGTTAATTCCATAGAACTTCCTCCTAAGTAAGGTTTGGATTCCACTGCCGGAAAACGGTGTTGTTATAGTTCTATGGTACAAGGCGGACAGATATGCCGGAAAAATATGATTGATACGATGATTGATATGTGGTATAATGTAACATGAAGGGACGTAGGTATAATGCAGGAATTTGCTGTCATATTTGATTTCAATGGTACAATGCTGTTTGATACGCAGATACAGTACCATGCCTGGGATAAACTGGCGAAGGAAACGCTGGGTCACGGCATTGATCAGGAGGAATTCCTGCGCAGTGTAAATGGACGGACCAGCCATGAAACTGTAGAATATTTTTGGGGAAATCGTCTCTGCGTGGAGCAGAAACAGGCGCTAATTGACCAAAAAAGAAAAAATTATAAAGAATATTGTCTGACACATCCGGAGGAGTTCCGACTGGCAGATGGGATTCCTGAAGTGTTGGATTTGTTAAAGCAACGTGATATCCCCTTTACCATCGCAACCTCATCCAATCCACAGAGTGTAGATTTTTATTTTGAATATTTAAACCTAGGAAAGTGGTTCAGGCGGGAGCACATCGTGTGCAGCGACAAAAATTTTCCGGGAAAGCCGGCTCCGGATATCTATCGTTATGCCGCGCGGGATCTCGGCATTGCGCCGCAAAATTGTATTGTTGTGGAGGATGCTATAGCAGGTGCTTATGCAGCCCGCGGCGCTGATATTGGATATATTGTTATCATTGACCCGGAAATGAGTGGTTTCGTTTGGGTCGGCGATCAGGTAGATTATATCATTCACGATTATAAACAGTTCTATGAACTGTTGTGCAATATTATGCATGCGTATGAAATAGAAAAATAGGTGAAAGGGGCTGACCTTAGTCAACCCCTTTTTGATGTAAAATCATGATATAGTTGGCATTTTTTTGATTCCGAAGATACTGCGCAGGATACCGGCAAACAGACGCGGTTTAATCACAACGATTTTCATAATGAGGAACTCCTTTCGTTAGTGCAGATGAATGGTGACACCGATAGCAATCAGCACCAGTGAAGATACCGGGACGAGGATACAAGCGGGAAGCATTGTTGCCAACAGTATACCAAGTCCAAAGGCTGCTGCAATCAGTCCAAAGGTTTTCCAGCAGCAGATCATGTGTCTCACCTCTGCATGCAGTATAAGCGGAAGAAAGGAACGTGGTGCGTGTCCCGTAAAAATTATTTTTTCAGGTGGTTATTGATATCGCGTAGGGAAATGCGACGGATGAGAAACAGGATCACATGGATGATGATATACAGGGAAATGATCGTAGGAAGCATGCGCATCAGCAGCAGGGAAACCGAGCCATCACCGTAATCCAGAATCCAGCCGGAAATCAGTGCAACAACACAGCTGACTGGTGCATGTATCAAAGTAGCGGTGATATCATTAAAATGATCGATATCATATATGATGGAAACAAGCCCGAGGATTGCAGCGGCAATCAGCCAGACGAGGATCTCCTTCAGGAAGTCGGTCATACCGTAATTGATATACAGAGACATAGTGATTGCTATTGCGCCAAAGGCTATGCCGACCATCATATATGTGAAAATCATGAGAAATTTATTTGCTTTCATGTTCATAGTTCACAACTCCTTTATGACATATTCACGGAACGGTTTGAAATATTTGCGGGAAATAGTCAGCCGGGTTTTATGATCGCCCAGTACTGCAATGTAGTTACCCGAAAATTCCGGTTCTACAGATAAAACATCATGGATGTTTACGATAATCCCCTTGCTGATTTGGATAAAACCACTGTTGTGCAGCATATTTGCAAGCTCATACAGTTTATAATGCGTTTCCATGACACCTTGTGCTGTATGGGCATAGATTTTACCTTGCAGAGCTTCAAAATATGTGATTTCCGAAACCGGGCACAGGTATTCTTTTTCATTCTGATACAGAAACAAGCGGGAAATTACCTTCGCCGCATTCAATGCAGCGATGATCTGGGGGACCTGTGGATGATTGAGATTGCCACGGATGATAATTTCCAGCTCGTCATTTTCAGCGGGTTCCAGTGTAAACTTCATGTAATCCCTCCTTCTTGGCTGGTTTGGTATGCGAATTTGTTGTATATAGTATAACAGCGCGCGAAATATTTGTCTTAAATTTTCGGCAAGTGGTCAAAAGAAGGAAACAAAAGGTCAAAAAAACGAGGTGAAATAGATAAAAAAAACCGGCTGAACCCTCAGGTATCAGCCGGTTTGATCTTTTAGATTACGTTGGAAATGATCGCTTATTCAGCAACAATCTTAGCCAGATTTGCGAAACGCGGCAGGCCATTTTCCTTCGGCATGTTGGTCTCGCCCTGAATCAGCGGCAGAGCGTAGTCAATGAAGTCCTGGGAAACATTGTTGCCACGCTCGTTGATCCATTCTACCGGAACCTTCTTCTCGTAGTTTGCTACGTCGGACAGGTTCAGCAGCTTGGTCTTGCATGCATAACCGTTCTCACGGGAGCACTCGAAAGCAACCATCTTGTCGGTCTCGCCAGCAACAGCAGAGTTAACTGCGGTCTGACCAGCCAGGAAGGACTCGTCGATATCGGTCTGGGAAGCGCAGTGAGCAGCGCAGCGCTGCAGCAGGGACAGTTCAATGCCACGAACCTTCACGCCCAGCTTCTCCTTGACAACGTCAGCCAGCATAGCAGCCAAGCCGCCCAGCTGAGCATGACCGAAGCCGTCGGTAGCAGAGGTCTTAGCTTCAGATACGAAGGAGCCGTCAGCATAGTGAATACCTTCAGAAACAGCTACGATAACATTGTGGTTCTTGTCCCAGAGAGCCTGTACGTCTTCCAGGAACTCGTCCATGTTGAAGTCAACTTCCGGCAGATAAACCAGATCAGCAGCGTAACCGGTTACAGCAGCAAGGGAAGCAGCGCCAGCCAGCCAGCCTGCATGACGGCCCATGATCTCGATGATGGAAACCTGGCCCTTGTCGTATACATGGGAATCCTGATAAACTTCGGTGATAGAAGTAGCGATATACTTAGCAGCAGAAGCGAAGCCCGGGCAATGGTCGGTGCCGAACAGGTCATTGTCAATGGTCTTCGGGATGCCCATAACGCGGCAGTCATAGCCAACCTTCTTCATATACTTGGAAATCTTGTTGCAGGTATCCATGGAGTCGTTGCCGCCATTGTAGAAGAAATAACGTACGTCATACTTCTTAAAGATTTCCAGAATACGCTTGTAATCGGTGTCATCAACATCCGGATCAGCGATCTTGTAACGGCAGGAACCCAGAGCGGAAGACGGGGTGTACTTCAGCAGCTCCAGCTCAGCCGGATCTTCCTTATCCATAATATACAGCTTGTCATTCAGAACGCCAACGATGCCGTTTGCAGCGCCGTAAACGGTGGTGATGGAATCAGAATCCAGACCAGCCTTAATTGCACCATATGCGCTTGCATTAATAACAGAAGTAGGACCACCGGACTGACCGATAATCATTGCGCCCTTCAGTTCACTCATAATCAAAAACCTCCTAAAAAGTCAAGAAACTCATGCGGCGGGATTTTAGCAGGAAAACCACGGGAGAAGTGACCCTGCTAAGCCACACTTTCCGATGTTAAATTGAATATATCATATTTTTTACAGAAAATCAATTCTTTTTGCAAATAGAACAAATCGTGGATACAGTTTGAGTAAAATTTGCGAAAATTATATAATCGACTTGATTTTATATGGAAAGACTGGTAAAATAGCAATATACAGACTCTGTGTGCCTGTGGAAACCGGCGCATGGGAAAAATCTGAAAGGAAGATGAATAATGGCACTTGTAACTACTACTGAAATGTTTAAGAAAGCTTATAACGGCGGCTACGCTGTTGGCGCTTTCAATGTAAACAACATGGAGATCGTTCAGGGCATCACCGAGGCTGCTGGCGAACTGAAGTCCCCTGTTGTTCTTCAGGTTTCCAGAGGCGCTCGCGCTTATGCAAACCACACCTATCTGGTAAAGATGGTTGAGGCTGCTGTCATTGAAAATCCGGATATCCCGATCGCTCTGCATCTGGACCATGGCCCGGACTTCGAAACCTGTAAGTCCTGCATCGACGGCGGCTTTACCTCCGTTATGATCGACGCTTCTTCCAAGCCGTTTGACGAGAACGTAGAGATTACCAAGAAGGTTGTTGACTACGCTCATGCGCATGGCGTTGTTGTTGAGGCTGAGCTGGGCACCCTGGCTGGCGTTGAGGATGAAGTTGCAGTTGAAGAAGGCTGTGCTTCCTATACTCGTCCGGAAGAGGTTCAGGAATTCGTAGAGCGCACTGGATGTGACTCTCTGGCTATCTGCATCGGTACCTCCCATGGCGCTTACAAGTTCACCCCGGAGCAGTGCACCCGCAATGAGGAAGGCATTCTGGTTCCGCCTCCGCTGCGCTTCGACGTTCTGGAAGAGTGCATCAAGCGTCTGCCGGGCTTCCCGATTGTTCTGCATGGTTCCTCCTCTGTTCCGCAGGACTTCGTAAAGACAGTAAACACTTACGGCGGCAACATGCCGGATGCAATCGGCATTCCGGAAGAGCAGCTGCGTGAGGCTGCTAAGCTGGCAGTTTGCAAGATCAACATTGACTCTGATATCCGTCTGGCTATCACCGCTTCGATCCGCAAGCACTTCGCAGAGCATCCTGCTGATTTCGATCCGCGCACCTATCTGAAGCCGGCTCGTCAGGCTGTTAAGGAAATGGTAGCTCATAAGATCGTTAACGTTCTGGGTTCCGACGGCAAGGCTTAATCTTATCTTACAAGAGAGCATTATTACAGGGCTGCATCCTTCTGGATGCAGCCTTTTTTCTAAGTTATTTGCAGCTTTTCCTGCTGGAATTTTTATATACACGAATCAATCTGCCCAAAATACAGTGGAAATGCATCATATTATGCGAAAAATGCAGGACAGAACTTGAAAAAACTTCAAAAAAATCGCGGTTTGTGCAAAAAAATGGCTATGAACTCTTGCAATACGCAGGGAAGTTATATAAAATAATCTTATACGATTATTATTAACAAATTCGCTGTATGGCGGGAAAAGAGTGAATAGAATGCTTAATATTAAAATTGCTCCGGCAACGGAAAAAAAGCAGAAGCCAGATCCGACCAAGCTGGGATTCGGTGTTTATTACACGGACAATATGTTCATCGTTGACCACACGGAGGGGATTGGATGGCATGATGCACGCATTGTACCATATCAGCCGCTGACACTCGATCCGGCAGCTATGGTTCTGCACTATGCGATGGAATCTTTTGAAGGCCTGAAGGCTTACCGTACTCCGGAAGGCAAGATTCAGCTGTTCCGTCCGGATTGCAATGCGGAACGTATGATCAATACCAATAAGCGTATGTGCCTGCCGTCTCTGGAGGTAGAGGATTTTGTCCAGGCTGTTCAGGCTCTGGTCAAGGTTGAAGAGGACTGGGTTCCGTCTGAGCCAGGTACGTCTCTGTACATTCGTCCGTTTGTTATTGCAACGGAGGCACATCTGGGCGTTCGTACCTCTAAGACGCATCAGTTTATTATCATCTGTTCTCCGGTAGGCGCTTACTATTCCACTGGCATCAATCCAGTCAAGATTTTTGTAGAAGATGAATATACCCGTGCATGCCCGGGAGGCACTGGCTTTACCAAGTGCGGCGGCAACTATGCTGCATCGCTGGTTTCTCAGGTCAAGGCACATGATCTGGGCTATGAGCAGACCCTGTGGCTGGATGGCGTAGAGCATAAGTATGTGGAAGAGGTTGGTTCTATGAACTGCTTCTTTAAGATTGACGGGACCGTTTATACCGCGCCATGTGCAGGTACCGTTTTGCCGGGCGTTACCCGCCGTTCCTGCATTGAACTGCTGAAGAAGTGGGGGTACACCGTATCTGAGGAGCGTCTGCCCATCGTTGACGTTATGAAGGCTTCCAAGGAAGGCAAGCTGGAAGAAGTATTTGGTACCGGCACCGCTGCAGTCATCTCGCCGGTTGGTGAGCTGTGCTATGAGGGTGATGTAGCTTACATCAACAACGGTGAAATCGGCCCGGTAACCCATAAGCTGTATGATACCCTGACCGGTATCCAGTGGGGCACCATCGAGGATGATATGGGATGGACTGTTCCGGTAGAATAAACGCTGCGTAACAGTTATTTGGATAAATCAGAGGATGGGGCAACGATTGTCTTTATCGTTTGTCTTGTCCTCTTTTTTATAAAAATACGAAGAAGGGACAATAAAAAATGAAAAAGGGCACGAGACGTGTGCTGGCAATGTGTCTTGCATGTCTGCTTGTTATTGGCGGTATGTTCTTTCCCGTCGCAAAAACGGCACAAGCAGTGGATGTGGTCAACGTCGGCACCAATGCGGAATTTCCACCGTTCGAGTATATAAACGACGATGGTGAGCCAGATGGCTTTGATATGGCAATCATCAAGGCTATCGGTGAGGTAGAAGGATTTGATGTCAAAATCACCAATATGGAATTCAAATCCTTGGTTGCATCGCTGGCAACTGGCAGTCTGGATGCAGTCATTGCAGGCATGACAGTTACGGATGAACGGAAGCAGTCGGTTGACTTTTCCGACAGCTATTATACTGCGGTACAGTGTATTGTTATCCGTAAGGAAGATGCAGACGAAATTACCTGTCTTGCAGATCTGAATGGCAAAAAGATTGCTGTTCAGGAAGGCACAACGGGTGACATCCTGTGTACACCAGGTGAGGATAATGATGTTATCACAGATGAAAATACGACCGTTCAGCGCTTTAAGAAAGGTACAGATGCGATTGTAACCCTGAATAATGGTGGTGTAGATGCGGTAGTCATTGACCAGAACCCGGCAGAAAATTTTGTTGCAAACAATGCGGATACATTGACCTTAATGGAGGATGACACTTCCACAGAGGAATATGCAATTGCTGTACAGAAGGGCAATACAGAGCTTCTGGAAAAAATCAATGAAGGCCTTGCAAAAATCAAGGAAGACGGTACCTTTGACAAATTGGTAGAGGAGTACATCAACGACAATGCCACAGAAGAAACCACGGAAAAAGGCTTCTTTGCAAACCTCAAATATGTATTTGTTGATACCAACGGTTATCAGCTGATGCTAAAGGGCCTTGGGGTTACCATTGGCATTTCTGTCTGTGCTGGTATTCTCGGCGTTATACTTGGTTTTATCCTGGCGTTGATGAAGCTGACAGAAACCCGGAAAAAACGCAAGACTGTGCTGTCGCGCATCGCAGGGATTTATATTGATATCATCCGTGGTACACCATCAATGGTTCAGCTGCTTATCATGTTCATGGTAATCTTCCGCAGCCGTTATGCTGTTTTGGCAGCCATTCTGTCCTTTGGCATTAATAGTGCAGCATATGTTGCAGAAAACATTCGTGCAGGTATCCTTGCTGTAGATGTTGGGCAGATGGAAGGCGGACGTTCTCTGGGCTTTACTTATGGAGAAACCATGCGATATATTATCATGCCGCAGGCGATTAAGAATGTCATTCCAGCGCTGGGCAATGAAATGATTACGCTGGTCAAGGAAACCTCTATTGTAGGTTATGTAGCAATTGTTGACCTGACCAAAGCGGGTGACTTCATTGTATCGCGCACATATCAGGCATTCCTGCCACTGATTGCGGTTGCAATTGTTTACTATATTCTGATAAAGATTATGACATGGGCTTTGGCTGTTATCGAGAGGAGGCTGCGTCAGAGTGATAATCGTTAAGGATTTAAAGAAGAGCTTTGGCGATCTTCAGGTGTTGAAGAAAATTGACTGCCATATCGAGAAGGGTGAATGTGTTGTTGTCATTGGCCCATCTGGTTCCGGCAAGAGTACATTTCTGCGCTGCCTCAACCGTTTGGAAGATCCAACGGGTGGAGAGATTGTTTTCGATGGCAAGAATATTATGGAAAAGTCGTGTGATATCAACAAGGTACGCCAGAAGCTGAGCATGGTATTCCAGCATTTCAATCTGTTCAATCATCTGACCGTTCTGGATAATTTGATGCTGGCACCGGTGAAGCAGAAGCTGATGAGTGAAGCGGATGCGAAGAACAAGGCAATGGATCTTCTGGAACGTGTAGGGCTGGCGGAAAAGGCAGATAATTATCCGGCACAGCTTTCCGGCGGACAGAAGCAGCGTGTTGCGATTGTACGTTCCCTGATGATGGAACCAAAGGCAATTCTGTTTGACGAACCGACGAGTGCGCTTGATCCGGAAATGGTTGGTGAAGTTCTGGAAGTAATGAAGGCACTGGCACGGGATGGTATGACAATGGTAGTTGTAACGCATGAGATGGGCTTTGCCCGTGAGGTGGCTGACCGTGTCATCTTTATGTCGGATGGCTACATTACCGAGGAAGGAACACCGGAACAGATTTTTGAACATCCGCAGCAGGAACGCACACAGGCATTCCTTAGTGCGGTTTCACAGGCATAAAAATCGGGAAATCATGGATGGGATCTGTGCAAACAGATCCCATTTTTATATTTATAAAAATAAGTTGTTTGAGTATTGTTTATTTGGTATAATTAACATAGCATATATCGTTATTTTTGTACAAAAAGGAGGAAAAACATGAATTGGAAAAAGAGGGTAGCCAGCCTGATGCTTGCAGTCTGCTTTGTCATAGGGATGTTTCCGGCAATGGCGTCTGCCGTTGATACGGAAGAAACCAACAGCAAGCAGTCAGCAAGTATGCCGTTTACGGATGTAAAAGCAGGGAGCTGGTATTATGATGCGGTAGAATATGTCTATCAGAATGATCTGATGG
>JAJPXP010000046.1 GCA_021205365.1 Clostridia bacterium | reverse complement strand
AAAGTGAATAAAAATGCTTAGGGATTTCAGGACAATTTGACGAAAAAAATCCCCCAACCGGCTGAAATGGAAAAAACTGGTTAGGGGAGGTATGTGCAATTTACACATTATATTTGTTTTTGATGGATATATCGGTATAAAAATGCTTATTTTCCGGGATTTTACCCGAGAAAAGGTAGTCAAAAAGTATCATAATTGGCATACAGCCCTGCGTGTGCGCATCTTGTCCGATCAGGAAGTCTATACGACTGTCAAGCAAATTACGGATGTTATTGGGTACAAGGTCAAAACAGATCACGCGTACGGAATCTGCATAGCCCGTACGTTCGAGTGCCCGGCACACACCAGCCTGGCCACCCGCCGCCATATAAATAGCAGTCAGATCTGGATGCTGCCGAAGGGTCTCTTCGGTGAGTTCCTGCGTCAGCATTTCGTCATCCTGGCAATAGACAGCTGGAAGGGTTCTGATTTTCGGAAAGCTTTGCTCGATTTCTGAACAGAAGCCCTTGATGCGCAGTGCATGGGAATGATTGTACTGATAGCCGGAGATTGGGAGTACAAGCCCGTGATCCGCTGTAATCGCATTGAGCAGACCTGCACAGGTGCGCCCTGCAAGTTCACTGTTCTGGCCGACAAAACACATGCGCTTGGTGTTGTCAATATCAGCATTAAAAGTGACAACCGGAATATTGGATTCCACAAGGCTGTTGATTTTGTCACGGAGCCGGGGGTCATCTGCTGGAGCAATGGCAAGTCCATCGATGCCGGCTTGGAGCAGTTCATCCATCATTTTTAGCTGGTCTTCGACATCAAGGCCAATGCCGGAACGAACGATGACTTCCGCACCGAAAGCAGCAACATCTTTGGTTGCGTCATCGATGCCAGAACGGAGCAGGTGCATAAACGGGGTCTCGGTCGCTTGCGCGATGACGCCAATTTTTATGGGATGATTGGTCATAGCAAGTGCCTTGCCAGCGCGGTTGGGCTGGTAGCCAAGCTCTTTTGCAATTTTTTTGATGCGTTCCGCAACCTCCGGCTTTACACGTCCGCGATTATAAAGTGCACGGTCAACTGTGCCACGGGAAACACCGGCAAGTTCTGCAATTTGTTTGAGTGTGACAGCCATTTAAAATACCTCGTTTGTCTTTGTATGTTCAGTTTATTGTGTGCGTGCGGCATGCACGCTTACGGTTAAAAAAAGCAGTTTCAGGAAATGTGAAAACTGTAACAGGAATACACAGATTTTATTTTTTCTGCAAAAATATTGCAGAAAAATAGGTTGGTTCATAATATAGATATATAGAAAAATACGATTATTTTGCCAAGGTTCAATATTGCAAGGGCTCTACATGCAGAAAACCATTTGCCACCGTTATCCAGCCGATTCCTGTAAAAGCATGAGTATGGTACATCGCAGCCCGATGAAAAACAAAAGCACAGAACAATCAAAATGGAGAAGAGATGTACCAATCATACGGTTGTATAGACAATATTGTGGATTATAACAATAAATTTTTGTGCATAATGTATGTTACTAATAAATTTAACATGATTGCAATGGTTTTGCAAGTGTTTTCCGTATATTTTCCATGAAACCTGTCTGAAAACAGAAAGGCAGTGAAACTGGCGATCTGATTTTTCTCTGATGTCTGGAGATTATTATAGACTTTCGCGTGATAGTCTGTTATAATGGCTGCAAGACACAACAGGAGGAAGTTGACAAATGAAAAAACGGATATTGGGAACTCTGATATTCTCAGTGACAGCAGTGTTTTTGCTGTGCGCGTGCACGCGAAGTACTTATACACAGGAAGATATCGGTGAGCCGAAGGAAGAGGTTACTGCATCTACCATCCAGGGGCGCTGGTATTTTGAAGGGCATGAGGCGGCGTACATTGACTTCTATGAGGACGGGTCCTATGTGACCAACAATGAAGGAAAGGAAGGATCTGGAATCTATAAGCTCAGCGATGATTTTAAGACCGTTCATCTGACAGAGGAAACATCGAGTATCGACGAGGATGTGTCTGTCATGTATGGCGATGACATCCTTTATCTGATTTGGCAGAGCAGCAGAGAGCAACTGTTTACGCGTGAGATTACAGATGAAGAATAAAGCTATAAATATAAAAACCACCTCTTTAGGTGGTTTTTTCATGCTTTTTTACGGCAGCCAATGAAAAATAAGAAGCCCCCTGCTCAGGAATGCAGGGGGCTAAGTGGAAAGATTATAAAGGTTGAAAAGTCATTACAGGAGAAATCCCTAAGGATTTGTTTGGATCGCTTATGCCGCGAGGCAAAGCGGGGAGAATACGAAGTAGAAGATAGCTGCGACAGCCAGACCAAGAATGGTCAGATGCCAGCGATACTTCCACGGCTTCAGATCGACTGCGCCAACGTCTGGTACTGTGTACTCTTCGCTTGGGCAAACCTTGGAAAGTACAAGCATGATAATCAGATAGACCGGGAACAGAACAGCCATTGCATACAGATAATGGATGGTCTCAGTGGTTCCCGGATAACACGGAGCTATCAGCAGGAATGCGCCGTATACGACGAAATGAATCACTGTAATCAGGTATGGAGTGAACTTCGGTGCACGGCGGAACCACATGACACCCAGGACAGTGCACAGAACCGGCAGAGACAGGAAGTTTGCCAGAGAGTTCAGGAAAGTGGTAATGCCGTTAGCGTACATTACGAACGGAGCAATGATGATAGCGATAATTGCAGCGAAAGTACCGTAGGTCTTGGAGACCTTAACCAGCTGTGCATCGGTCTTGCCCTGACCGAACTTGGAATCCTTGAAGATATCCAGCGTGAACATGGTGCACGCAGAGTTCAGAACCGAGTTGAAGGAGGACAGGATTGCGCCGAACAGTACGGCAGCAAAGAAGCCCATGATCGGAGTCGGAACGACGTGTGCGATCAGTGCCGGATACGCCATGTCGATCGGGGAAGTGGAGTTGTTGATAACGTCCTGAATTGCCGGCATGTGATACGCGATGATGCCAGGGAAGATCAGGTACAGTGGGCCAATACATTTCAAAAAGCCGCAGTAGATTGCACCCTTCTGGCCTTCTGCCAGATTTTGGGCAGCGAGGGAACGCTGTACAAAAGACTGATTGGTGCACCACCAATACAGATTAGAGAACAGCATGCCGGTAAAAATCAGCGGCCATGGCAGATTTGGCTGAGCGGAATTCCATGCAGACCATGCATTCAGCTTTTCCGGATCATGATTCAGGATGTACGTCCAGCCGTCGAGCATACCGGAGCCTCCGGTTTCCTTGCCCAAAACGGCCAGGGCGATAAACGGGATCAGGAAGCCAGCGATCAGCAGACCGATACCATTGATGGTGTCAGATACAGCTACTGCTTTCAGACCACCGAAGATTGCATAGCAAGCGCCAACGATACCGATTACGACACTCAGTATGCAGACAGCCATAAACAGGTTGCCGCCAAAGATGGTGTCAAAATTGAAGATACGTACAAATGCAACAGCACCCGAGTACAGGATAACCGGCAGATTCAGGAAGGAGTACATCAGAACGATGATTGCAGAGAACATCAGCTTAACGCCCTTGCCAAAGCGCTCTTCCATCATAGCCGGGATGGTAGTGGTACCCATTTTCAGGTAACGCGGCAGGAAATAATGAGCCAGGAACAGCAGTGTGAAGATAGAGCCAACCTCAAATGCAGACGGGCTCATGTTGGTCTGCCAAGACTGGCCGTTCAGGCCAACCAGCTGCTCGGCAGACAGGTTTGTCAGCAGAAGGGAACCTGCAATGACGTAGCCAGGAAGACTACGGCTTGCCAAGAAGTAACCATCTGCGGATTCCAGGTTGTCACCCTTGGTCTTCACACTTGCAATAACAGCAACAAGCACTGTGAAGGCGATGAAGGTGATAACAACCCAGATAGTGGAGTTAAAGAAACCCATGAATATCCTTCTTTCTAAATTTTCCTTTTGTTGTAATACCTATTCCCATGAATCCTTTCAATATCCTCTATTAACTCTCTCCAGAAACAAGAACATGTAGTTGAAAAAAGCGATGGAAATGAAGAACGAAAGCCAAATTTTCAGAATCAGGATCTGAGTAAAATTCTCCCTATTCGCATAGAATTCAATCTATGCGGTTATGAAATTGTAGAGGTACATAGGAAAACAAAATGCATTTTCGCATATAACCGGAGAGATGAAGCCCTCAGGAGATCGCGTCAGCAAATCAAAATAATTACTGATGCCGGTTTCATCATTCAGGAAAACCGGAGATGCAAACGTGCGTAAAAATACAGTATGAATTGTGCAATATGCACAGTTGTATGTACCAATATACCCAATTCATACTGTGATTTTTTGTGCATTGTGTCGTTCCTTGCTATTAAATTTACCATGATATGACCATAAATGCAAGCTTTTTTCAATCGCAAAATATACAGATATTGTGTGGGTAAATTGTTGCAGCTAAACAAAGAGCTAGACAAGTATGGAATGTAGTATAATGGACAAATTATATGCATATTTTGTCCCGAGGTGGGTAAAATGAATTATTTTTTGGTGATATCTGGGCGAAAACTGCGATTAGCGGCGGCAATTTGTGCGGGGATCTGTCTGGCAGGTTGTCTGGCAATTGGAATGGGGAAAACTGTGGCGGCAGCAGCGACAGAGCGCGATTTGCCGATATACAGTGTGGAAAGAGAGGAAAAGGTTTGCTCTCTGACCTTCGATGCGGCATGGGGCAATGAGGATACGCAGCAGCTGATTGATATTTTGCAAAAGTATGATATCACAGCAACTTTTTTTGTCGTTGGTGAATGGGTAGAGAAATATCCGGAGTCTGTCAAAGCCTTATCTGACGCCGGGCATGAGGTTATGAACCATTCTTCTACCCATCCCCATATGCCAGAGCTTTCCTGCGATCAGATGATTGAAGAGGTGCAGAGCTGTAACGAAAAGATTGAAAAGATAACAGGAACCTGTCCTACACTGTTCCGCCCTCCGTATGGGGATTACAATGATTCTGTTGTGTCTACCATGCGTTCCATCGGCATGTATACGATCCAATGGGATGTCGAAGCATTGGAGTGGATTAAAGTAATACATAAAAAAGCTCCCCATGTGTGCAGGAGGAGCAGAAAACGGCCGGTTTATTTTGTCATTTCAGTGGGTTCCCCTCCGGCCAGATGGGAAAGGGAGGCCGGAGGGCAATTAGAGTGAAATGAGGATATGGTAAGATTATTTTTGGTATCCCATCTGGAAAGCAACGCTTTCCAGATGGGATAGTGGAGAAAATGATAAGAATAGGATAGTGTGTTGTATTTGTGTTTAGGTATCTTCCGCTGCTGCAGCATGTTCTGCTTTGGCAAGCAGCTGAGGTGCCAGCAGATTTGCAAGAAACAATGCACTGAAACCGCAGGCGAGCTTTGCAAAGATCATCGGCAGGATCATGGTGGAATTTACACCGGCTACAAATCCAAGATGATCGCCGAACATGAATGCTGCACAGGAAGCAAACGCAATGTTCATCAGCTTGCCTTTTGGGTTCATGTCCTTCAGCATTTGGAAGGTAGGGATGTTGTTTGCTACAGTTGCGACGATACCGGCAGATGCTGCGTCATTCATGCCAACTTTGTTGCCAAGCTTTGCAAGAGCAGCACCGAAATGGCGTTTGATAAATTCAACCATTGGGAATGCGCCGATGAGAACAAAAGCGATATCACCGAGAATTTCCACACTGTTTGCCAGAGGAGTGATGCCTTCGGCAGTTTCCTCCACCATCAAATGGAACAGCGGAAAGCGAATGCCGGTTTCATATTGGAAAACCGCAATTGCTACAAAAATGGCAATCAGTCCAGTGACAAAAGCGCCAAACTTGGAAAATCCATCCATCAGAGCTACTGGCTTGAACCAGAGGCCCAGAGCCAGAACAGCCGCAACGATAATAACCGGCAGCAGGCTGAAGAACATGGTAGGCAAATCCATGTGGTAATCGGTGGTCAAGTTCATAATGATACCACCGACAAAACAACCGATGGGGGCTGTGATAACACCGACCAAAATACCACAGGCGAGCAGCGGACGGTCTTTTTTCTGGATCAGGGTCAGTGCGACTGGGATGTCAAATAGAAGAATGCAGCCCATGGTGCAGCCGACAACAATGCCGGCAAACTGCCCCATCACAGCATTGCTTCCTGCAAGCTCGGTTGCCAGCGAATAACCACCGGCATCTGCCAGTAGCAGCGTAGTTGCAAAAATAGATGGGGAAGAACCCAGCATTTCATAGATCGGCCCAATAATCGGACGAAGCACTATGCTGAGTACCGGTGCTGCGGCAACGACACCAACCATAGCGATTGCCAGAGGGCCAAGTGCTTGGAAGCCTTCGTCAAAGGCTGCTCCATAGCCGCGTTTATTTCCCATCGCTTTGTCAATTGCGCCCAGCAGCATGAAGACCATCATAACGGTCACGATGATGCTGTTGAAAGACAGGTTGGAAATGTAATCACTGATACTTTCCTGAAAAAGAGATAAATCCGTTATTTCTCCTAAAAGGTCGGAAAACATAGAATCACTTCTTTCTGATTTGCTGGATATATCATAACAGATTTTTGCAATCAGAAATCGGCTGAATCTTAGGTATATTTGGCATTTCGTCGGGAAGCGGAAGGAATACCGAGCTTCTGGCGGTATTTGGCAACTGTGCGCCGTGCAATCTGGATGCCGTTTTCCCGCAGAAGGTCGGCGAGCTGCTGGTCACTATAGGCGGAACCTGTAGGCTCTGAAGAGACAAGCTCCTGCAGCTTTTGCAAAATATATGCGGAATTTACAGCATTTCCATTTTCATCTTCCTGGTTCAGACTATGTGAAAACAGGGATTTTAATGGGAAAACACCCCATTTACATTCAAAGAATTTACCCGATACCGCACGGCTGATAGTAGATTCATGCAGGGAAAGTGCCTGAGCAATTTCCTTGTTGGTCATAGCGGTCTGATGACCAGGCCCATGGAGGAAAAAATCTGCCTGCACATGGAGGACGTATTCTACAACGCGTTGCAGAGTGCTTTTGCGATACGCAATATAACTGTTGATATCATTTGCTTCCTTGTAGTTTTTCAGGATGTATTCTTTGTCTGCAGGGCTGATATCATTGTTGGAAAGCAGCTGCTGATACATTGGGCTGACTGTGATTTTGGGGAGAAAGTAGTCGTTTATTGTACAGCTGAGCTGCTTGTTTTCGGTAAAAATATAAAAATCAGGTATAATGTAGTGCGTAACAATTTCACCGCTTAAACCATTGAGCGGTTTGGGATTCAGGCTGCGGATTCTGTCACAGGCTTCTATGACATCAGCCTTCGGAACACACAATGCCTTGGAAATGGCAGCGTACTGCTTCTTCGCCATTTGTTCTAAAAAAGTATGAATAATCTGTGGAGCAACGGTATCCTCTGGGGCAATGCGTTTGATCTGGAGCAGCAGGCAGTCCTTTAAATCAATAGCGCCGATTCCGGCGGGCTCCATGCTTTGCAGAAGATCTTTGCAGCGTAGGATATCTTCGGTGGAGACGCCGAGCGTCTTCGCGATATCCAGGCAGGATTCGGTGAGGAAACCGTTGTTGTCCAGTGATTCTATCAGATATTTCATAATACGGGAATCATGGATGGAAAGATTCATAGAGGCGCTTTGCAGATATAAATCATGCAGGGCAGAAACTTCATCTGCTTTGTCCGCTAAAATCTCATCGCGGAAATCCTGCGGATGCTGGTTCTCATTATGGGTAACAGAGGAAGGCTTCCTCTGGTCAAAAGGGCTGGATTCATATTCAATTTTTGGACAATCCAGTTCAACGACAGGATTTCGGAGCATTAAATCACAGACGTAATTGCGCAGCTGCATGTTGTTCAGCTGCAGCAGATGCAGGGAAGTCTGCATAGCAGGTGACAATGACTGTGATTGCGTCAGTGTAAGATCCATCTGGTTCACCTCTTTTGGGGACTGAATTGAATCAAGTATATTGATAATAAATTTTAAAATTAAGAAAGAATTTGTAAAAAATAAAACTATAATATTTTATTATAATATAAAATTCCGAAAATGAGGAAAATAATTCATTGTCTTGATT
>JAJPXP010000030.1 GCA_021205365.1 Clostridia bacterium | reverse complement strand
AAGCTATTGTGAACATCACTAAATTATTTCATTTTATTTTATTTATTCTGGATATTGCATTTTTTGTAACAGAGGGGTATTATATAAACACGATATACAAAATCATTTTACAAAATGATTTTAAAAAATTGCAAAGGAGAAAGAACTATGGGTATCATTGAAAGCATGAGACTGGACAACAAGAGCATTTTCGTAACAGGCGGTGCACGAGGCATTGGCAAGAGCGTAGCAACAGCATTTTGTGAGGCTGGCGCAAACGTTGCAATCGTGGACATGGACATCGAGACAGCAAAGGCAACAGCAGCATGGCTGAACGAGACAACTGGAGCAGACTGCATTGCGATTCAGGCAGATGTTACCAATCCGGATCAGGTAAACGCAATGATTGACACTGTGCTCGCTAAGTACGGCAAGCTGGACGCGGCATTCTGTAACGCAGGTATCTGCATGAACATCCCGGCAGACGAGATGACCTATGAACAGTGGAAGAAGGTTATCGACATCAACTTGACCGGCGTATTCCTGACTGCACAGGCAGCAGGCAAGGTCATGCTGAAGCAGGGCTATGGTTCCATTATCAATACTGCTTCTATGTCAGCACATATTGTTAATGTACCGCAGCCGCAGTGCTCCTATAATGCATCTAAGGCAGGCGTAATTCAGCTGACTAAGTCACTGGCAATTGAATGGGCAAAGCGCGGTGTGCGTGTCAACTGCATCAGCCCTGGCTATATCGGAACAGACCTGACATTGTCCTCCGAGTCGCTCAAGCCGCTGATTGAGAAGTGGAATGCGATGGCACCGATGGGACGCCTGGGCAAGCCGGAAGAGCTGCAGTCCATCTGCGTATACCTTGCAGGTGATACCAGCAGCTTCACCACAGGCTCTGATTTCGTTGTTGACGGCGCATTTACCTGCTTCTAAAGAAAGGAGTAACAAATGGATTACTTACTGGGTACAGATATCGGAACTTCTGGTACAAAAACGATATTAATGGATACCAAAGGCAATCTGATTGCTTCGAATCTGGCTGAATACGATGTACTGACTCCGCGCCCCTTGTGGGCGGAGCAGTGGCCGGATATCTGGCTGCTGGCAGCAAAATCCTCTATTCGCAATGTTGTGATGCATTCCGGCATTGACAAGAAGCAGATTAAAGGTATTGCAATCAGCGGTTTGTATGGCGGCTCTGGTATCCCGCTGGATGCCGATATGAAGCCGGTCCGTCCCTGCCTGATCTGGATGGACCGCAGAGCAGAAGAAGAAACCAAATGGGTGAAGGAAAACATCGGCGAAGAAAAGCTGCTGGAAGTTACGCACAATGGCGCAGATCCATATTACGGCTATACAAAGATGCTGTGGATTAAAAACAATGAACCGGAGAATTGGGCGAAAACCAAGCTGTTCCTGCCGCCGAATGATTATGTTATTTATGACCTGACCGGTGAGGTTGCCATTGATTATTCCTCTGCTGGCAATATCGGTGGAATTTTCGATATGAACACACGTACATGGTCACAGGAATTGATGGACGCTATGGGCATACCGATGGACATGATGCCGCAGCGTATTGTAGAGTCCACCGATATTGTTGGCGGACTGACGGAAGCAGCAGCAAAAGAACTCGGATTATGGGAAGGCATGCCGGTCATCGCAGGCGGCATTGACTGCGGTGCAGCGAATATCGGACTGGGCGTATTTGATTCCGGCACATATGCAGCTGCAATTGGTACTTCCATGTGTGCTGCATTGGTTTCTGACAAGCCGGTGAAGGGCAACGGACTGATTGTATGGCCATATCTATATGATGCCAAGCATATGTCCTACTATTTTGCAGGCGGAGCAACCGCTGGTGCAATTGTCAAATGGTTCCGCAATCAGTTCTGCGAACTGGAAATCAAAACAGAGCAGGAAGGCGGTCCAAACGCATACGATATTCTGAACGAGCAGGCGGAAAAACTTCCTGCGGGCAGTGATGGTCTGATCGTATTGCCGTACTTCATGGGAGAGCGCAGCCCAGTGTGGGATTCCGATGCAAAGGGCACCATTGTAGGCCTGTCTTTGGCGCACACGAAGGCACATCTGTACCGCGCATTTCTCGAAGCGGTTGCATACTCTCTTCGTGATGCAATGAACGCAACCGGCGATGATCTGGGGAAATCTATTCTGATTGCAGGCGGCGTCACAAAGTCGAAGCTGTGGAGACAGATTTTTGCAGATGTTACAGGATATCCGGTTATTTGCCCGAAGCATGATGTGGAAGCCAATATGGGGGACGTTATGCTGGCAGGTATTGGTACCGGACTGCTGACCTATGAAGAGGTGAAGGGCTGGCAGGTATTGGATGACCCGATTCAGCCAGATCCGGAACGGCACGCACAGTATGACCGCTGCTTTGCAGCATACAAGTCAATTTATACACATCTGAAGGACGATATGAAAGCGCTGAGCGCATTGTCCAAGTGACGGAGAAAGAGAGACGGTATGAAAAGTAAATGGGCAAAGAGAATCGGCTACGGCATCGGAGATTTGGGCTGTAACCTTGTATTTAGCACCATGGCCTCCTATCTGATGTTGTTCTACACCGATGTATTTGGGATTACTGCTGCGGCAGCAGGCACATTGATGCTGGTCACGAAAGTAGTTGATGCTCTCACCGATACCGGCATGGGACTGTTGGTAGACAAGACACACACGCGCTGGGGACAGGGACGCCCGTATTTTGTTATCGGTGCAATTCCATTCGCTGTGTTTACGTTCCTCACGTTCTATATACCAAATTTCGGTTCAACCGGTAAGCTGGTATGGGCATATGTAACCTATTGCCTGCTGTGCACGGCATATACAGTTGTTAATATCCCGCTGAATACAATTGTTCCCCGCCTGACCGCAGATCCAAATGAACGTAACTGTCTGGTATCCACCCGTATGATCTGCGCAATGCTCGGTACTGCAATTGTCATGAGTATCACAACCCCGCTGGTTAACTTCTTCGGCAAGGGAGATGCAGCACATGGCTATCTGGCAACGATGACCATGTATGGCATTCTGGCAATGTTGATTTTCTTTGTGACATTCGCAAGCACCAAGGAAGTTGTTCCGACTACTGCTTCTGCAGAGAAGACAACCCTGCGCGAAAACCTCAAGGGTATGACCGATCAGGCAGTTCTGCTGATGATCTTCAACGCACTGTATTTCGCACTCTATGTTGTTCGCTCCACCACCGTACTGTATTACTTTACCTACAACCTGCAGAAAACAGAGTGGATCACACTGGTAGGTCTGCTTGGTATCCTGTCTGGTCTGCCGATGCTGCTTTGTCTGCCTGCATTGATGCGTAAATTCAGTAAGCGCAACGTTATGTTCCTCTCCATTGCAATCTATGTCATTGGTGATCTGCTGATTTATGTTGGAAAATCATCTTCCTTCTGCCTGCTGGCAGGCCTGTGCATCACTGGCCTGGGCATCTATGGAATCTTCGGCACAGTATTTGCCATTCAGCCTGATGTCATTGACTACTCGGAATTCAAGAAGAACCGCAGCATTTCCGGTATGATCGCAGCATTCCAGGGCTTTTCCGTAAAGGCAAGCATGGGTCTGGCAAGCTGGGTAATCGGCTTGTTCCTGACACGCAGCGGCTATGTACCGAATGCGGTACAGACTCCGCAGGCACTCGCTAGCATCGAAATTACATTTATCTGGATTCCACTGGTTTTGTGTGCACTGATTGCCATTGCAACGCTGTTCTACAAGCTGGATGCTGTATCCGATACGATGCGTGCAGAGCTGGAGATGCGGCGCTCGCTTCTGAATAAGAAAGCTAATGTATAATTCCAGTTTTGTAAATGATGTATCATTGGGCCGCTGGGGGAGCTCCTGATTATAGTTTGATTCAAAACTAAATGATTCGTATTAGCATAACAGTGGGGACGGCAGAAGCTGACCATACAGCTTCTGCCGTCTTTCCCCATACGGGAAAAGTAGGATGTCCTCTTCGAACAGGAATGATGATGTTGGCACATGGCTGAAGCATAAAAGCCGCACGCTTTCCCTTGGACGCATCAAAATACGATTGCATTTCTGGATGGTGATACATGGGATTTTGTTTGCTGTTGATTCAGGCCATTGCGGTAGCATGTGGATGTGCCGAAGGGCAGCCCGGCGGACGGAAAAATTATTGTAAATAATGTTAAAATTTTAACTATTGCACAAAGAGCAAAAAGATTTTGCGGTATGGAATGTGAAAAAAGCATGGGATTTGGCAAATTAATTCTTGGAATCTGAGCGAAAATGACACACATTTGTTTAATAATTAACAAAGTTATGATAAAATAGCGGACGGGTTCACTTTGGGCGGATTTGCAATAAAGGAACTGATGTGTTAGAATAAAAACCACAAAAAGGGTATAAAATAAATCGAAATGTAAAATGTAAAATAGTATTATACTATAATGGAGGGGAACGAAATGACAATGTTCGATCATGCGGTTAAGAACCCAGAAGGCGTGCATGCGAAGATAGCTTCGCAGCTGGTGGAAAAGGTAAAGCAGATGCCACAGACTGTTCAGCTGGTAAAGGACAAAAAGGCTGTAAGTGCAGAAAATCTGCTGGCAATCCTGGGATTATGTATCAAATCCGGGGATATTATCCAGTTTAAAGTAAGCGGTGAGCAGGAAGAGACAGCGGCCGACGATCTCAAGAAGTTCGTTCAGGAGACGGTATAAGCAGGCAAGATATAGGCTTGTTAAGAATATAACAATTTATGATGGCATGAAGGGCATTCTCATATTGCATGAGTGCAGCAATGGGATGTCCCACGAAGATTTGTTGGAAAGGAGAAATTGGTTATGGCGGAAAAGAAGACCCGAATTGCAGTTCTCGTACAGAACGAGTTGAATCTGGATCTTAATCAGGTGTTCCACGAAGCGGTCGAGATGGGCGCGGAGATTGTCAACACCCCACTCTACCACACACAGGACACGGCGGAGGTCATCCAAGCGGCCAAGGGCTTTGACTACGTCGTTGCAGGCCGCGAGCCGTGGAACGCGGAGGTACTCAACGCCTGTGCAGATCATCTGAAGGGTATTGCACGATTTGGTGCTGGCTTTGAGACAGTTGATCTGGAAGCTGCAGCATCTCTGGGTATTGCTGTTTGCAACGCACCGGGCGTCAACTCGAAGGCGGTTGCAGAGCAGGCTCTGGCACTGACGCTGGCGCTGTTAAGAAAAATTGCAATGTACGACCGCGACCTGCGCGATGGAGGCGTTACCGCAAAGATGACGCAGACACTGGAGGGCACAGTTGCACTGCTGGGCTTCGGCAATATCGGCTGCGAGTTTGCTAAGCTGCTCAGCGTCTTCCCGGTCAAGGTCATCGCATATGATCCGTTCCCGAACTATCAGGCAGCTAACGCACTGGGCGTTGAAATCGTTGATCTGGAGACAGCGGTTAAGACTGCAGACATCATCAGCCTGCACCTGCCGGCTGTGAAGAACATGAAGGACTTTATCTGCAAGGAAACCATTGCAGAGATGAAGGACGGCGTGTATATCATCAACACAAGCCGTGGCTACGTTGTCAATGAGCATGATCTTGTGGCAGGACTGCGCTCTGGCAAGATCGCAGGCGCTGCTCTGGACGCATTTAAAGTAGAGCCGTTTGATCCGGATTCCGAGCTCAAGACACTGCCGAACGTTGTTTTGACCCCGCATTCAGCAGCGGTTTCCACACAGGCGGTCCGCATGGTATTCCAGCACTGCGCAGGTGTCATCGCCAATTACATGCGCGGCGAGGACCCGAGATCTCTGCTCAATCCGAACTATGCTCTGCACCGTGCAGAGTAATCTATTCTCTCTTTTACTGTTTTTATTGTATCCACATAAATAGATCAAAATTCGTTTAAAAAGGAGTTGTATCTCATGAACAAAGTTAAGGTAGGCGTTGTTGGTTACGGCACAATCGGCCAGCGACTGGCTGATGGCGTAAGCCTGATGGGTGATATGGAGCTGGTAGGTGTTGCAAACCGCACCCCGAATCTGGGTGTTCGTGCACTCAAGGAAAAGGGCATGCCGTACAATCTGTATATGTCTGATCCGCAGTATGCTGATGCATATGCAGCAGCTGGTGTTCCGGTTTGCGGTACACTGGAGGATCTGGCAGAAAAGTGTGATATCCTTCTGGATGCGACTCCGGCAGGCGTAGGTGCCAAGAATAAGGAACTGTTCGAGAAGATGGGCAAGCCGTGCATCTTCCAGGGCGGCGAGAAGAACGACGTTGCAGACGTATTCTTCCATGGCTGCGCTAACTACGAGAAGGGTCTGGATAAGCAGTTCCTCAAGCTGACTTCCTGCAATACCACCGGTCTGATCCGTGCGGTCGACTGCCTGGACCGCAATTGTGGCGGCCTCGAGCGCGTTGCTATCACCATCATCCGCCGTGTCGCTGACCCGGGCGACTATCATCGCGGACTGACCAACGCACTGAAGATCGATAAGGCGCCGTCTCACCAGGCAGTTGACCTGATGACCATCATGCCGCACATCGAGGCAACCGGTATTCTGGTTCATACCCCGGTTACCCATGGCCATATCATCACCGTTACCGCACAGGGCAAGCAGAAGATCACCAAGGAAGAAGCGCTCAAGGCATTCCTGGGCCATGACCGTATCCGCGTTGTCCGCATCGCTGACGGCTTCCAGGGCAATGCATCCATGTTTAAGTATGCTCGTGACCTGGGCAACCCGCGCGGCGATATGTACGAGATCGGCCTGTGGGAGGAATCCATCGTAGAGTACGGCGATCAGATCATGTTCGCAATCTATATCCCGCAGGAAGCTGTCACCATTCCGGAGACACTGGACGGCGTTCGCGCTGCTCTGCACATGCAGGAGACTATGGAAGAAGCAACCAAGCTGACGAATGATTATCTGGGGATGGCAAAATGGAAATAAAGATGAACGCCCTGAGAGGCCTGGACATTGCGGGAAAGAAGATTCTGTTCCGCCCGGACATCAATTCTCCGATTGATCCGGTTACCAAGAAGATTGTCAACGAGAACCGTCTGAAGAAGAACGCTGTTACGCTCAAATACATGCTGGAGAACGGCGCAGCTGTTGCCCTGATTGCACATCAGGGCGATACGCAGGACTATCAGAACCTGATTCCGCTGGAAGAGCATGCAGAGAAGCTGACCGCACTGACAGGCTATCCGGTACACTATATTGATGACGTTTGCGGACCTGCTGCTATTGAGGCAGTCAAGAATCTGCCGTCTGGAGAGGCAATTATCCTGGGCAACCTGCGTTACCTCGGCGAGGAGCTCTCCACCTTCTCGAACTTTGTTAAGCTCGAGCCGGAGCAGATGCAGAGTGTTTGGCATATCCGCAAGCTGACCCCGCTGTTTGACCTGTATGTTAACGACGCGTTCTCGGCTGCACACCGCGGCGCTCCGTCCATGGTAGGATTCCCGTATGCACTGCCATCGGCTGCTGGCTTCCAGTTCTTTGATGAGTACGCTGCACTGGCTTCCGTCAAGGATGGAGCAGAGCACCCGAGCATGTTTGTTCTGGGCGGTGCGAAGATCTCCGACGCGTTCGGCATGATGGAATCCGTTCTGAGCAACGGTACTGCTGACCGCATTCTGACCACCGGTGTCACCGGTATCGTTATGCACATCGCCAAGGGTGTACAGTTCGGCGAGCCGCAGATGAAATTCCTGCGTGATCGCGACATGCTGTCCTTTGTCGAGCTGGCAAAGAAGTACCTGGAAATGTTCCCGGACAGCTTCGAGCTGCCGCGTGACCTCGCTTATGAAAAGGACGGCGAGCGCGTAGAGTGCTCCATTGATGAGCTGCCGCAGGATGCACAGTTCATTGATATCGGCGCAAAGACCATCGCTGACTACCAGGAGCTGCTGGCTGGCGCGAAGACCATCTTTGCAAACGGTCCGGCTGGCGTATACGAGCAGGAGAAGTTCGATGTCGGTACGCGCGGCATTTGGCAGGGTATTGCAGACAGTGAAGCATATTCTGTTATTGGCGGCGGCGACACCGTATCCAGTGCGACCAAGTTCATTGATCTGACCAAAATCAGCTATGTCTGCACCGCAGGTGGCGCAATGGTACGTTTCATGAGTGGTAAGAAGCTCCCGCTGATTGCAGCAATGGAGCAATCCTATGAGCGTGAGAAGCTGTCGTAAAAGATAATTCGTTGAGTAGAGTAAAATAAAACGTAAACGGCGGGGTTCCAAGTTAGGAATCCCGCCGCAACTTTATACCAACGATCGGTAGAGATAAACGACACCTTGTTTATGCAGCATCTGTTTCCTGTTATCCTGAGGGCTGTACAACATTCTGTATACTTTCCATTTAACGCCTGCTTTCGAAAGCAGGCGTTTTCTAACCAGTGAAATGGAAAAGCAGGCAGCTGGGAGCCGGCTGCCTGCTTGGAATAGGGATATAGAAATAGGGTATTTCTATCAAAATCAGGAAATAGAGCGGATAAATTTCAGAAATGCCTGTTTGCCAGCTTCGTTGCGCTTATAAACGCCGGCATGCTCTAGTACCTTCGCAAATACAATGC
>JAJPXP010000020.1 GCA_021205365.1 Clostridia bacterium | reverse complement strand
AAAATATGCTATAATAATAGGCAAAATAAGAAACGAGGTGACGTCAATGAAAAAAACGAAAATTATATGTACAATGGGCCCGTCTACAGATAATATTGATGTTCTGCGCGAAATGGCACGCAGCGGCATGAATGTTGCTCGGTTTAATTTTTCTCATGGAACACATGAGGAGCATAAGGAACGTATGGATCGAATGAAGGCAGTCCGTGAGGAGCTTGGCCTGCCGATTGCCATTCTTCTGGATACCAAGGGGCCTGAAATCCGTACTGGTGATATGGAAAACGGAAAGATTTTTCTGAAGAAAGGCCAGATGCTTCGTCTGACGCCGAGGGTATGTATCGGCACGCCGGAGAAGATTTCCATTACCTATCCGGATTTGTATGAGGATGTACAAGCAGGCACTAGTATTCTGATTGACGACGGATTGATTGAAATGCGCGTTGAGCAGACCCAGGAGCAGGATGTTTTGTGCCGTGTACTCAATGATGGTGCAGTATCCAATCATAAGGGTATCAACGTACCGGATGTACACCTGTCTATCCCGTATCTGAGTGAAAAAGATAAATCTGATATTCTCTTTGGCATCGAACAGGGCGTTGATTTTATCGCAGCATCGTTTGTCCGCGAGGCAGATGATGTACAGCAGCTGCGCCAGCTTCTGGATGAAAACGGCGGCGAAGCCATCAATATTATTGCAAAGATTGAGAACCAGCAGGGTGTTGAAAATATTGACAGCATCATTGCATTGGCAGATGGCGTTATGATTGCCCGTGGCGATATGGGTGTTGAAATTCCGGCTGAAGATGTTCCGGCTATTCAGAAACTGCTGATTAAAAAGGTTGTGAAGGCAGGCAAGCAGGTTATCACAGCAACACAAATGCTGGATTCCATGATGCACAATCCGCGCCCGACCCGTGCAGAGGTAACTGACGTAGCCAATGCGATCTATGATGGCACTGGCGCAATCATGCTGTCCGGTGAAACAGCAGCAGGTATGTATCCAGTGGAAGCTGTATCCATGATGGCGCGTATTGCGGAACGGACGGAAGCGGATATCGATTATCGTAAGCGTTTCCTTGCACGTGACCGCAAGGCAACACCGGATATCACCGATGCAATCTGCCACTCCACCTGTATGACAGCACATGATTTGAATGCAAGTGCAATTGTAACCGTAACAAAGTCCGGAAGATCCGCACGTATGGTTTCCAGATATCGTCCGGCCTGCAATATTATCGGCTGCACAACGTCGGAAACGGTTTGTCATCAGCTGAATCTGGTATGGGGTGTAGAACCGGTTCTGGTGGAAGAAAAAGACCGTGTATTGGATCTGTTTGACTATGCACTGGAACAGAGCAAGGCGCAGAAGCTGCTCAAGGATGGTGACATCGCAGTTATTACTTCCGGCGTTCCGCTCGGTGTTTCCGGCACGACAAATATGATTAAGGTACAGGTTGTTGGCGGCAAGGTATAATCCACTGCAGGATACCTCTTTGGTGTCATATTATATTTTATAATAATCTCTATTTTCTCTGCAGAGAAGGGGCCCGCACGGTCAGTTATTCAAAAACTGATTTGTGCGGGCTTTTTGCATGGTATACGGCTGTTATGATCCAGAGAATGCATGAACAGAGAGAACGCCATGGAATGCTCCAGTTTGTGACAAGGTTTTCTTCATTTTTACCAAATTTAGGAGTATACATTTGTAGTTTCTTGTGCTAAAATAACTATAACAACTGGAAGGATTTGTTTTTTGCTTCTGCATGCAGGAAAGGCAAGGGATAAATGGTTGTTACAGGAGATGTTTGTTGAGGTTGATGCAGACTTTGAAGATGGAGGAAAGAGAATGAAAAAATGGGTTTATGAATTTCACGAGGGCAATGCCGATATGCGGCCTTTGTTGGGCGGCAAAGGTGCAAATCTGGCAGAAATGACCAACCTTGGCCTGCCAATTCCGAACGGCTTTACTGTGACAACAGAAGCATGTACGGATTATTACAAGCAGGGCAGGCAGATTTCACAGGAAATTCAGGACCAGATTTTTGCAGCACTCGCTGTTCTGGAGGAACAGCGCGGCAAAAAGTTCGGCGATGAATCCGATCCGCTGCTGGTATCCGTTCGTTCCGGTGCGCGTGCGTCTATGCCGGGTATGATGGATACCATTTTGAATCTTGGATTGAATGATGTTTCCGTGGAAGGCTTTGCACAGAAGACGGGAAATCCGCGCTTTGCGTACGATTCCTATCGTCGTTTTATTCAGATGTTCTCAGATGTTGTTATGGAAATGAGCAAGACGTTCTTTGAAGGCATTCTGGATGAAATCAAGCAGTCTAAGGGCGCAAAATATGATACGGATTTGACGGCGGATGAGCTGAAGGAGGTCATTGCACGGTACAAGGTAATTTATGAGGAAAAAATGGGCGAAGCGTTCCCGCAGGACCCGAAGGTTCAGCTCATGGAAGCCGTAAAGGCTGTTTTCCGTTCCTGGGATAATCCGCGTGCAATTGTATACCGCCGCATGAACGATATTCCAGGTGACTGGGGTACTGCCGTCAACGTACAGTCGATGGTATTTGGCAATATGGGCAATACCTCCGGTACTGGCGTAGCATTTACACGTAACCCGTCCACAGGCGAGAAGGGCATCTTTGGTGAATACCTGATTAATGCACAGGGCGAAGATGTTGTAGCTGGTATCCGCACGCCGCAGCCGATCAGCAAGCTGGCGGAGGACTTACCGGAATGCTATACGAAGTTTATGGACATTGCAAACCGACTGGAAGACCATTACCGCGACATGCAGGATATGGAATTTACCATTCAGGAAGGCAATCTGTTCTTCTTACAGACCCGAAATGGCAAGCGTACTGCGGCAGCTGCCATGAAGATTGCCTGTGATCTAGTGGATGAAGGCAGAATTACGCCGGAAGAAGCTGTTATGCGCATTGAAGCAAAGTCTTTGGACCAGCTGCTGCATCCTACCTTTGCTGCAATTGGTTTGAAAAAGGGTAAACTGATTGGTGTGGCACTGCCGGCATCTCCAGGCGCTGCGGCTGGCAGGGTATATTTTACGGCTGAGGAAGCAAAGGCAGCACATGAGCTGCGCGGAGAGAAGGTCATCCTGGTACGTCTGGAAACCTCTCCTGAGGACATTGAAGGTATGCATGCTGCGGAAGGTATCCTGACCGTACGCGGTGGTATGACATCTCATGCGGCAGTTGTAGCACGTGGTATGGGTACATGCTGTGTATCCGGTTGCGGTGAAATCGAGATTGATGAAGACGCAAAGATATTTTCACTGGGCGGCTATACCTTCCATGAAGGTGATGAGATTTCCCTTGACGGTACAACTGGCAGGATTTATAAGGGCATGATTCCGACAGTGGAAGCATCTGTCAGCGGCGATTTCGGCCGTATTATGGCATGGGCAGACAGCTTCCGCAAGCTGAAGGTTCGTACGAATGCAGATACACCAGCAGATACGGCAAATGCAGTCCGTCTGGGTGCGGAAGGTATCGGCCTGTGCCGTACAGAGCACATGTTCTTTGAGCCGGAACGCATTCCAAAAATTCGCAAGATGATTCTCTCGGAGACCGTGGAACAGCGTGAAGCCGCACTGGCTGAGCTGCTGCCATTCCAGAAGACCGACTTCAAGCGCATGTATGAGGTATTGGAAGGACGTCCGATGACAGTGCGTTATCTGGACCCGCCGCTGCATGAATTTGTTCCGACTGATCCGGAGGATATTAAGGCGCTGGCACAGGATATGGGTATGACGGCGGAAAAAGTAAAGCAGAAGTGCGATGATCTGCATGAATTTAATCCGATGATGGGCCATCGTGGCTGCCGCCTAGCTGTTACCTTCCCGGAAATTGCGAAAATGCAGACCCGCGCTGTCATGGAAGCCGCAATTGAGGTCTCCCAGGAAAAGGGCTATGACATTGTTCCTGAAATCATGATTCCGCTGGTAGGCGATAAGAAGGAACTGAAATATGTTAAGGACGTTGTTGTTGAGGTAGCAGAGCAGGTAAAGAAAGAAAAGGGCTCTGATATGAATTATCATATCGGCACGATGATTGAAATTCCGCGTGCTGCACTGATGGCCGATGAGATTGCCGAAGAAGCAGAATTTTTCTCCTTTGGCACCAATGACCTGACACAGATGACCTTTGGATTCTCCCGTGATGATGCGGGCAAATTCCTGGCTTCCTACTACAAGTCCAAGATTTATGAATCTGACCCGTTTGCACGCCTTGATCAGAATGGCGTAGGTCAGTTGGTTCAGCTGGCAGCGCAGAAGGGCAGAAAAACCCGTCCAGATATCAAGCTTGGCATCTGCGGCGAACATGGCGGTGATCCATCCTCGGTTACATTCTGCCATAAGGTTGGCCTGAACTATGTATCCTGCTCGCCGTTCCGCGTACCGATTGCACGCCTGGCTGCTGCACAGGCAGCTTTGCAGGAGACTGAACGCTAATAATATCAAATAAGATATAATAATGAGCCGCACCGTTTGGAAAACTGAACGGTGCGGCTTTTTCAATAACATAGGAAATCCATCCAATTGCAAACGGCTTCGTCCCATGCTACAATCATCTTACAGATTCTTTCAGGCAGGTATTACTATGGCAGATCACGATGGAAACCATTATCTGGAATATTGTATTACCGAACAGGATACCGGACGAGAGGTGCTGTCTCTTTTGCGGAAAAGGCTGCATTTATCTGAAAAGAAAATCCGTTCTGTAAAAATGGATTCCCATGGCATTTATCTGGATGACCGGCGTGTCACAGTCCGGGAAAAGGTACAAGCAGGGCAGAGCCTGTGTGTCTTATTAAATGACACTGAATGGCGGGAGGACTGCCTGATACCGTTTCCGATGGAATTGGACATTCTATATGAGGACAATGACCTGTTATTTCTCAATAAACCGGCAGATGTTGTCTGTCATCCGTCACAGGGGCATTATGCAGACAGCCTTGCCAATGGCGTAAAGGCATATTTTGCAGAGAAACAGGAACGCAGCAGCATTCACCTGATCGGACGATTGGACAAGGATACCACTGGGATTGTAACCATTGCAAAAAACAGCGTCACAGCGCAACGATTGACCGAAGCCAGAAACCATCATCTGCTGCAAAAAACATATTTTGCCCTTGTTACAGGCTGTCCGAAGCCGGAGCATGGATATATTACCATTCCTATGTCTGCCTATTTGGATGAAAACAGCGAAAACAAAATGATTATGCATACAGATACAGAAAACGGTAAATTTGCAGGGACACGTTATACAGCTATGCAAATATTCGAGGGGTTTTCCCTGTGTTCCGTGACATTGGAAACCGGACGCATGCACCAAATCCGGTTCCATATGGCGGCAATTGGCTGTCCTTTGCTGGGAGATGCAATCTATGGAACCGGAAAAACGGAACATCTTGCACGTGCAGCATTACATGCGGGAAAGCTGGATTTTAGACATCCCTTTACCGGGAAATGGATACAGCTGGAAACACCCTTACCAGAAGATATGAAAAAATATTTGAATTGCGGAAGGATAAATGAATCACAGAAATGGTTTGGATAAAAAAGAAGGACGTATTGCAGAAGCATGGTTCTGCAATACGTCCTTTGCTTTTGCAAATCAATTCATGCCGTGCTTGATACGGTAGGAGAAGGAAGACGGATGCTTGCGTCCCCAGGCCATATAAATCACAATGGAAAGGATGTTAAATACTGCCATAATCACAAACATATGGTTATAACCCACAGCAGTAATCAGAGAGCCTGCGATACCACCGCCAACACCGATACCGATATCGTATGCACACAGGAAGGTGGAGTTTGCACTGCCGCGTCGTTCCGGTGGAGCAATGGCAACGGCCATGGACTGCAGAGCAGGCTCCAGACCACCAAAGCCAAAGCCAGCCAGAACTGCGGAAATCAGATATGTAACGACATTCGGGAACAGGCCCATCAGCAGGAATGCAATCAGCATAGCGATATTACAGGAATACGCAAAGATACCTTCACCGTGCTGGTCTGTGACCTTACCTGCGGAAATTCGGGTAACCAGCAGTGCAACTGCCATTATGGCAAAGAAAATACCACCGGAAGGAAGATTCTGCTCTGCTGCAAATTTTGCAGTAAAGTTTTCCAGCGCACCGTAGGTAAGCATGAAAATCAGAGCGGTAAAGGAAGCAGGAATTGCATCCTTATCCAGCAAACCCTTCACAGTAAACGGCTTCTTTTCAACCTTTACCTGCGGGGTTTTCAGAATCAGGAACAGGATCAGCGCGATCACCATGGAAATGGCTGCAAAGATAAACAGGGTTGTAAAGCCCATATGATCCATCAGCGCCAGGCCAAGTGCCGGGGCACAAGCGGTAGCCAGAGCAGTGGCCAGACCAAACATACCCATACCTTCTGCAAAACGCTGCTTCGGGATGATATCGGTTGCAATGGTGGAAGTAGATGTATTGGAAAAGGCAAGGGATGCGCCGTGAATCATACGGCAGACAAATGCCAAAAACATAGTGGCAAGTACGAGATAACCGATCGGCATCAGGCACATGCCGCACAAGCCAATGATTAGGATGGCTTTGCGTTTGCCGTTATCCAGCATCCAGCCGATCACCGGACGGAATACGACAGCAACAATGGAGAATAATGCGGCTGCCAGACCGGCAACGGTTTCCGAACCGCCGAGGTATTCAATATAAAATGGAAAGGTGGACAGGATCATCAGATGGTTCATAAAAACCAGGAAATTGATGATAATAATCAAGGTGAAATCCTTTGTCCACAGCTTGACGGGTTTTTGACTCATAAAATGTGAGACCTCCTTGAGCAATATCTTGATTTGAGCACAAAAAAATACGAGCAGCTCTGACCAACCGGAATTACGCCAGAAAAGCTACTCGTTGCTTCGATTATTATAGCACGAATTATTTTGAAAGAAAAGCGGAAAAATTCACCAAATTCAGAACAGCCGGAAATGGGAAATATCAGCAGAAGGCGCATGGAGAAAAGCGGTTTTGCCTTAAAAAGAGGAATGGATTAATTTGCCGGAAGGTTCTTGGCCAAACAGGGTCCTTACCAGCTGTCCGTCACGGATAAGAAGCGTATGTACATGGGTATATTCCAGAATACAGTTGTGAATGACATTTGCAGTACCGCGGGATTTTCCGTCCCATAGAGCAAGTACAAAATCACTGTAACGGATAATGGAGAGATTGCGCTGCAGCGGCGCATTTTTGCGATATCGGACATAATTCGGACGAAAAATCTTCAATGGCAAATGATTCCTGCGGGCGTATTCCTCAGCAAGCTGGTCTGTACCCTCTGCGCCACCGGATACAATTTCACTGGTGCCTTTTGGCATATATTGTTCAAGAATTGGATAAGCATCCCATGTAATGGAACGGGAACCGATAATCGCAACGCGCATGATAAAATCCTCCCACAGATAATCTTCTGATGTAACTATAACAGATATTATCTTTCTGTTCAATAGCATAAACTTTTCCGTAAGAGGATATCGCGGCACAAAACAGACATTCTCTGCACGAACATCCAGACAAACGCATGCATTTGTTTGCCTTTCCGCGGTCAATCTAATAAGGGAAGGAGAGGATGCGATGAAGAGATTGGGAAAGAAGCTGGTCTGTTTCTTCACTGTCTGCGTGCTTTTGGCAGGTGCTGCACAGGCAGTGGAACTGGTTCCGCTGGGGATACCGGTGGGTGTGAGGATGACGGCAGAAGGTGTGGTGATTTCTTCTCTGTCAACGGTGGACAGTGCAGCTGGGGAAATCTGTCCGGGTGAGCAGGCAGGTCTGGAAGCCGGGGATATTTTACAGACTGCAAATGGAAAAGAAATCTCCTCCAGCGAACAGCTGGCAGAGGTCATTCAGAGCAGCAATGGCGAACCTGTAAAAATTACCGGGTTCAGGGGAGAAACAGCAATTGAGACAACTGTACAGCCGGTGAAAAGCAGTGCTTCGGGAACGTATCAGATCGGGCTGCTGATCCGTGACAGCATGGCAGGTATTGGAACACTGACGTTTGCGGACCCAGAGACAAAGGAATTTGGCGCTTTGGGACATCCGGTCAGTGATGTAGACAGTGGTGCATTGCTGCCGCTGCAGACAGGTTCCATTGTTCCGGCAACTGTAATCGGCGTTGTTGCCGGTGAATCCGGCACACCGGGTGAGCTGGTCGGCACGTATGAATTTACAAGGGAACTGGGGCAATTGAATGACAATACTGCTTGCGGTATTTTTGGCACACTGACGGACAGCACGCTATACAGTGCAGCAGATGCAATGGAAACCGCAGAACTGGATGAAATTCACACGGGAAAAGCAGAAATTTTGACCTGCATTTCCGGCTCTGTGCCAAAGAAGTATACCATTTCCATTGATAAGATCACACCGGATGCAGAAGGCAGCCGGAACCTTTCGATCCACATCACAGATGATGCTTTGCTGGAACAAACCGGAGGTATTGTACCGGGTATGTCCGGTTCGCCAATCATACAAGATGGGAAACTGGTTGGCGCCGTAACGCACACGCTGGTGAATAATCCAAGTAAAGGATATGGAATTTTGATCGAAAATATGCTGGAAGAGATCAAATCCTAAAAGAAAATGGCGGCTGGCGGCAGGTCAGCCGCTGTTTATTGGCGCTTTAGCGAAAAAAACCACCAGCTATGCTGGTGGAAGAAAAATCTTTA
>JAJPXP010000028.1 GCA_021205365.1 Clostridia bacterium | reverse complement strand
TTTCATATCCATTTTAGAAAGGAAGCACAGTATCACACCTATATTTTTCTGTTTTTTTACTCATCTTTTTCACGGAAATGCTGCCGATATTCCCGCGGGGAAATTCCAACGTATTTTTTGAAGGTGGACGTCAAATGGCAGCTGCTGGTGAAGCCAAGCTGCTCTTCAATCTGTCTAATTGGAATGTCGCTCTCTGTCAGCAGGCTCTGTGCCTCCCCGATTCTGCGAAGGACAATATACTGCTTTGGGGACAGCCCAGTTTCCTTTTTAAACATATGGGATAAATATGAAATGCTCAGATGGAACTCTTCACAGACATCGCCCATACGCAGCGGCTCCGTGTAATGCGCATCCAGATATTTCGTGATCTCACGCACCATCAGTTCGTTGCGCTGAGCAAGCCGATGATTGCTTTCCTGCTGCTGCAATTGCAGTTCCTCATAGGTCATCATGAGCACGGAAATTGCAAGCTGCCGTCCCAGCTGGTTTTCTTTTAGCAGAAACATATCATGAATATTCGGCATAATAATATCTGCCATTTCCTTAAACCGCGTCATCGAAACAACCGGACGCCGTTCTGCGGAAATCAGGCAATTTTGCGGCAGTCCCGGCAGTTGGACACCTGACAGCGCAATACAATAGGTCTGGATGGTATTTTTCAAAGACAGCGTCTCTCCGTGCAGTGTCAGTGCATTGCAGATAATCATATCGCCTTCACTGACCGCATATTCACGGCTGCCGATCTGATACCGTCCTTCCCCATCACAGACATAAAGCAGCTCAACGACAGATTTATGCTGATGCAGCGTATGCGCATGCTTCTGCGTATAGTTCCGGTCAACGTAAAACGAACCGTTCAGCCCTATTTCATCAATAGCAAACGGATATGCTCCGTTTATGCCCATAGCTGTATCACTCCTTTCTCTTTGCATACATCTTCCAAACTTTGCACGGGCACATTGTTATTGGTTCAAAAATATCCTAACATATTATAGTTGTTTCATCAAACCCTTGCGGTACAACAGCAGAATCCATTACAAAATGGAACTATAAAAAGAGGGTGGGCGGAAAGGTTTCCCATTACCTTTCCGCCTATACAAAGAGAGTGAGTCATAAAAAGCAAATCGGCTTTTTATGAAAAAAGAGTTGAGACGTTATCTGTCCCATATAAGAAAAAGAATGAAACTTGGAACAATCTTATTTCTTAAATTGCCAAACACCGTATGATGTGAAGATGCGAAGAGACAGTTATACTTTTTAGTCGAAATCCTTCGGCATTGCTTCCTTCAGTACAACGGTAGACTTCTTGAGTCCGGTCAGAGCCGGCATCGTCAGATCTTCCATCTCCTGGCTGATCGGTCCGTCATAACCTGCCATGCTCAGGCAGGACAGGAATTCCTTCCACCAGCGGACATCATGTCCATGGCCGAGCGCAACATAGTTCCAGGTGCGCTGTGCAAACTTGTCGATGGTCTTGGTATCCAGTACGCCGTCCGGTCCAATGTAGTTGGTCTCCAGGCGGACATCCTTAGCATGTACGTGATAGATGCGGTCCGCACCCAGTTTCTTGATTGCAGTGATCGGGTCGCCGCCCATCCACATCAGATGGCTCGGGTCAAAGTTCATGCCCACCATCGGGCCGACTGCATCGCGCAGGCGGATCAAGGTCTCCGGATTATATACCATCTGGGCACCGTGGTTTTCCAGTGCGATCTTCTCAATGCCGTTTTCCTTTGCCAGCTCGACGGTCTTCTTCCAGTACGGAATCAGAACCTCTTCCCACTGCCAGTTCAGGATTTTCGTGGTGATTGGCGGCCAGCTTGTGACAATCCAGTTCGGCGTGGAGTCTGTTGGGGAACCACCCGGACAGCCGGACATCATGACAATCTTCTTCACGCCCAGCAGGCCAGCCAGCTTAAAGGTCTTCTCGACGACCTCCTGATGCTGCTTGCCCTCTTCGTTCGGCGCGAGCTGGTTGCCGGAGCAATTCAGCACTTCCAGAACAAGGCCGCGCTTTGCAATAGCATCCATGAAGTTTTTGCGTGCTTCCTCACTTGCAAGCATCTCATCCAGGTCAATATGCGGTGCCTGTGACCAGTTGCCGCAGGCAATTTCAATGGATTCATAGCCGAGGCCGGCAACGGTGTCCAGCATCTCCTCAAAAGGCATATATCCTAGGCAATCTGTATTTAAGCAAAATCTCATTTTTTATATCCTTTCCCAAAAAAGCATTGTGCCGCTGCGCCGCACAAGACAGCGCAGCGGCAAGGAAACATGAAGAGTGAAGATGAAAACTTACTTCTTATAAAAGTCCGGCATCTCATCATAGACAACATCTACGATGGTCTGGGTATCACGTGCCTTGGAAGCAGCAGCTGCTGCAACCTGGCAGCAATAGCCATCCCATGCGTTCGGACCGTCTACGCGGTCTTCCTTAACACCATTGATCCACTGCTGAACCTCGGTATTATATGCATCGACAAAACGGGTAGAATAGTCGGCATCAACCGCATTGCCGCGAACTGTATTGGCCAGAACTTCAATCGTTGGCGGTTTCGGCAGGTTCAGGATTGCATCCTCACACACAACTTCACAGCGGATATCATAGCAATGACCATTGTTAACAAAGGATTCCACATCAATCCGGACACCGGATTCGGTTGTCAGCACCATAATCTGCGGGTCGTGCAGGCCTTCTTTTGCCTTGCGGGTGGCCTTGCCGTAGCGAACTTCTGCGGTTTTGTAGTTCTCGCCCAGCAGCCAGCGTAGCACGTCCAGTTCATGAACCATGGAGTTTTCAACAGCCGAGGAGTTATCCCAGTCTCCAACAACATCCGCATTGCGGTGTGCGCAGTGCAGCAGCAGCGGTTCGCCATACTTGCGGTTTTCTACTGCTTCCTTCAGCTGCTTGTAACCGGCGTCATAGCGGCGCATGAATCCTACCTGTACCAGCTGCTTGCCAGCTTCCATCTCAGCGGCGATGATGCGCTTGCATGCATCAGCCTTCGGTGCGAGCGGCTTCTCACAGAATACATACTTACCAGCCTTGATCGCTGCAATGACATACTGCTCGTGGTATGCGTCTGCGGTGGTATTCATGATTGCATCGATCTCCGGATCGTTGATCATTGCAATCGGGTCCTCATAGCCCTTGATTCCAAACTTTTCTGCAACCGACATGCCGAATGCAGCAGCCGGGTCCGCACAGGCTACAACCTTTGCGCCCTGCAGCTTGGTGTTTACACGTTCGATGTGGGTACGGCCAATGCCGCCAGTGCCTACCAGACCAATTCTCAGTTCACTCATTTTAAATACCTCCATTGTTTTATATCTCTGTCGCGTTCCATCTATCATATCTGCACTGGCCTGTACAGTCCATGCAGAAAAATACTCGCCGTTGCATATCTGAATCCGCCATATATCTTTTTATATACTGTTTCCAGCCAGTCCGGATATTCCGCGTTGAAATACCATAACAATTCTGCTATTCTGTCTTTTACCTCTAACGCGTAGAAAAACCCCTAAGAGAAACAGGAAATCGTACCTCTCTTCCATAATACCAGCACTTTTTCCAAAGATATATGTAGCTATTTCGGATTTTTTATGATTTTATTATACAGTAAGCCTCAAAATGTCCGTTAGTTCTTTTATGCTGTGTTTTGTGGTGTTTTCCAGCAAAATAAACCAAAAATTATAAAAATCTGCTTTTTGTATCCGCACAAAAATAAAAGACAGCTTTTGTACTGCCTTTGCGTTCATATTGAATAGTATGGTTTGCGGCACTTCACAAGGCGGTTGCCCGCAGCAGCCGGGTGTGCGCCACTCCGATGCTTCTGTCGGTACAGAAGAGCTGGCGCACGTGGAAATGATCGGTGCGATTGTTTACCAATTGACCCGCTGTCTGACTCCGGAGGAGATCAAAAAGAGCGGTTTCGATGCATACTTTGTCGACCATACCACAGGTATTTATCCGCAGGCTGCCAGCGGAACGCCGTTTTCTGCAGCAACGCTGCAGTCTACCGGTGATGCAATCGCCGATTTGTTCGAGGATATGGCAGCAGATGCTGCAATCGCACAAGAACAAACCTTTACAGAAAAAATACGTTCAAAAATTCCAATGGATTTCAACCGGAACTTCCTTTGTATCCGGGTCTTTTTTGCCAACCAGAATATAATCTATGAACACTTCCACGGTTTCACGGTCTAAATGCTCCAAATCTGTATACCGCTCCAGCACCCGCTGTCCTGCACCACCGTGCTGTATCTGTTGTTCTGCATCATCCAGTCGCTGCTGTGTTCCTTCAATCAGCTTTTCCAGCCGTCCGTCCTCCTCATGCAATTCCCTGGACAAAATCAGAAAGTCCGTTTCCGAGATGATTCCGTTTACCTTATCCATATATAATCCGCAGATCGCCCTGCCGGAATCTGCGCGTTTTTTCTTATAGGCTGACAGTTCTGTTTCCAAAGCTTTTTTTCTTGCAGGCATATCATCGTGGAACGTGATCTGCTTTTCCAAGTCATTCTCGTTCAGGTATTCTTCTGACAGTTTGTTTAACTCTTGTATAACAGCCTGTTCCAGCTTTGCTACGGAGAGAAAGGAACCGATACAAGCATCCTTCGCAACATGGCGGTTTGCGCATTGCAGATAACACAGATTTTTTGTTCTGGCAGACCGCATGGTATACCCGCAGTGCATACAGCGCACCTTTCTGGCAAAGATACCAATTGTCCCTGTAGAAAACGGTTTTGCCTTTTGTGCAAGCATTGATTGGACACGGTTCCACAAATCACGGTCAATAACCGGCTCATGCGTCCCCTCTACACGATATCACTGTTCCTTCGGACGCGGTTTGTTCTGTTTGGTTTTGTAAGAAACACTGCCATACTTCCCCTGCACCATATTTCCGATATACATTTCATTCCTGAGCATATCCGCAATGGCAGAATATTTCCACAACGTACTGTTTTTTCTCTTTGGCTGCTGATAACGCAGCCCATGTATACGTTTGTATTCTGTTGGATTCGGGATTCCTCTGTCATTGAGCATCCGGGCAATTTTTGTCTTTCCATATCCCTGGGAAAACAGCGTAAAAACTTCACGGACGATTGCCGCCGCTTCCTCATCAATCAGCAAATGTCCCTTGACCTCCGGGTCTTTTTTATAGCCATACAGCGCAAATGCTCCGATATGATATCCGTTCTTTCTGCGATCTGTCAGGACACTCCGAATGTTTTCCGACATGTCTTCCAGATACCATTCATTTACCAGACCGTTAATCTGTCTGGATTTTTTATTTCCTTTATTCTCTGTATCCGCATGATCGACAATGCTGACAAAACGGATACCCCAAAGAGGAAACAGCCCATGGATATACTTCTCTACCAGTTCCAGCTCTCTGGTAAAGCGTGACTGTGTCTTGCAGAGGACAATGTCAAACCGGTGATTTTGGGCATCGTCCAGCAATCGGTTAAATTCCGGCCGCCGTCTGTCTGAACCGGTATAATCATCATCGCTGTATATGTCGTATACCAGCCATCCCTGTTCCGATGCATATTTCAGAAGCATGGATTTCTGGTTCTGAATGCTGTTGCTTTCATCGGTTTCCCATTGTTTATCCCGATCCTCTTCCGATAGGCGGCAGTAAATCGCAGCTGTTTGCAAACGGTCTGTCATGTCATATTCCTCCCGTAAGAACAAAACGAGCGGTTCTTTAGATGCGATTCAAGAATAATCCGCCTAACGCATATGCGGAACAGCATACTGTTTCTGTTTCTCATATTGGCGGATAAGCTCGATCCACCTCAGAGTAAATACTTTTTGCCGTTCTGCTGTATCTTCATGCTGAAATATATTCACACACATGATCTTTGGTTCGTTTGCCATATTGTCACCCCACTATGATAAAAGGATTGCAAAGATCTGTGCTATTCTATGTATTCCCTTGCGGATCTGATGCCAGCAGCCTGTTTTATCCATAAAAAATGCCAAAAAAGCTCCGCGTACGACAGCACTCGTAACGCGGAGCCAAAATGAGAGGTATCTATAATCTATATTTTTATAAAACACCCTGCCGCTTGGCAAGTTCAACTTTGATTTCATTATAACGGTCATCGCTCACTGGATATGCAAACATCAGCAGTGCGTAGATGAGAGCAACGACACCAGGTACAATGGACATCATGCAGTTAATGCCACTCAGCACACCAGCATTCTGCACTGCATTCGGCACATAGCCCAGCGCACTATTGGTAACCGAGATGATTGCGGGAGCAAGCGCACCACCGACTTTGCACATGAACGAAGTAAATGCATACAGAAAGCCGGATGCACTCACGCCGGATTCATAGTAGCTGTAATCAATCGCATCCGGCGTCATGGAATACAGCATTGCCATGTAAGCGCCCATACCGACGCCGCCGAGAAAGCTCAACGCATAGAACGCAGCAAACTGTGTGGTAGGCGGGAACCAATAGACCAGAAGGGTCGAAACGGAGAAGAGCAGTACCTCGATCACCATTGCTTTGCCCTTATGGCGCAGAACCTTGTGTATGGACGGAGCAATCAGCGTGCCGACAACATTCGCAATGCCCATGACAATACCAAACTGTACGCTCATGCTGGCATTTCCACAGAAATAGAGGAAATAAAACGGATAAATCGCAGCACGGCCATAATAGACAAATCCATGGAACAGGAATGCGATGATGATAATCAAAATCGGCCGGCTGCGGAAACTGCGGATACGCTGTTTCATAGTCACCTTTGGCTGTGATTCCGGGATTTTGACAACCTCACGGCAGCGGAACGCGGTGACCCACAGCAGCGGAACAGCAATAATACAGAACAGCGCGACGGAACCGAAGTAGGAAACCTGTGTGCTACCTGACTGCTTCTCAAACCACTGGAGCACAAGCGGCGCCGCTGCAATAACACCCATATTCCCCAGGAATACGCAGGCAAAACGCAGACGGGACAGTTTGGATCTCTCGTAGGAGTCGGTGGTGATCGTACCCATGACAACACCATACGGCATATTGGTCGCTGTGGAGGAACAAACGACGACAATATAAGTCACATAAACATAAACCAGCTTCAATGCATTCGGCCAGCTCGGATGCGCCCAGAACAACAAAATCGTTGACACACCCAACACAAAACTGCCCCATTGAATCCACTTTTTATATGTACCTGTCTTTTGTTTGGTCCGGTCCGCCAGCGCGCCAATCACCGGATCATTGATACCGTCAAAAATACGAACCACCAGCATGAGTGTTGTAACCGCAAACGCGCTGATGCCGAATACATCCGTGTAGAAGATCAGCAGATAGGAGCTGACCCAGAAATAAATCAGATTATATCCGAGATCGCCTACGGCGTATTCTATTTTCTGCCGAATGGAAAGCTTGACATCGGTTTCCAGCCGTTGTTGATTCTGCATGCTCAGCCCTCCTCCGTGTTCATGCACTTGCGCACCAAATCATATACATCCTGACGCGTCACCGGCTTTGGATGCTGGTCCATATCCTGCTTATATGCAGTAAAGCAAAGGTCCACAAAGGCATCCAGATCGTCTTCCTTCAGCCCATAGCCGGAGAAAGATACATGCACATTCAAATCATCATATAGCTGTCCTATGATCTCTGGCAGCGCCGCTGCTTTTTCCGCCTGTGTTTTTCCAGCCACCGCATCAGCATCCAGAATTTCTGCGACACGGGCCAAACGCTCCTCCGCATATGGAATGGTCCATTCGATAACCTGCGGGATGCAGGCGGCAAGTGTTCCTCCATGCGGCGCATCCGTAAACGCGCTGAGTGGCTGCCCCATAGCGTGCGGCAGGCAGACTCCGGCATGGGAGAACGCCGCGCCTGCCAGTGTGCAGGACATCGCCATCATGCCGCGTGCTTCCAAATTGGAACCGTCATGCACCGCAGTACGGATGCTTTTTGCAAACAGCTCCATCGCATGCAGCGCAAGTGCATCCGAAAATTCATTGTGTCCCTTGCATATATATGCTTCAAAGGCGTGCGCAAACGTATCAATACCCGTCAGCGCGGTAAGCTGGCCCGGAATGCTCTGCATAAGTTCCGGATCAATCAGCGAAACACACGGATAGATCAACGGCGTGATAATGGTGCATTTGCGCACCTGCTCCGGATTGTTGATGACCGCGAACTGCGTAGCCTCCGTGCCGGTTCCCGCAGTGGTTGGAATGGCAATCAGAGGAAGGCCTGGTCGATCTGGCCGCTTCACATATTCCCCCTGACGCTCCGTATAATCCCAGCAGCTGCCTCCCAGCGCCGCGGTCAGCGCAATTGCCTTTGCCGTGTCGATGGCACTGCCGCCGCCAACTGCAATAACAAGCTCGCAGCCTGTGTTTCGGCACAGCTCTGCCCCCTGATCGATGGAAGTATTGCGCGGATTCGGCACGATGTCCGAAAAGATCTCATACGCAACACCGTTTTGGCTCAGATCCTCCAGCATCTCCTTCTGCACCGTACTCCCATTCAAAAACGGGTCAAATGCTAAAAATGCTTTCTTTCCGTATTCTGCTGCAATTTTACCTAGTTGCTTACGTTCCCCTTCTCCTATCCGCAGCTGTGTCGGGAAGTGGAATTGAAAGTTGTTCATAATAAAACCTCCTGCAAAAATAGTATACAATTTAAATTGTATAATTCTCTCCTTGCATAAAGTATACAATATTATAGTACTTTTTGTCAATAAAAACCAAGTATAGTCCTTGTATTTTATATAT
>JAJPXP010000021.1 GCA_021205365.1 Clostridia bacterium | reverse complement strand
GAAAATTAACCTCATTTCACAGAAAACTAAGCGTAAAATGTGAAATGAGGATTAATTTTTTTGGTCAAAGAAAATTCGTTGCCCAAAAGGCAATGAATTTGGTCCCAGAACTGGAAGACAGCCAGATACCTGTAATTTTTAGAATGATCTTATGTCCAAATACTTGAAGGGTCGGATAAAATGCTTTATAATTTAATTGATAGTAAGCTAAAAACTTGTTAGCAAACATAGATTAAGGGAAATGATATAAAGCAAGGTGATATATTTGTGGGAATAACTATGAATCAGGATGAGGAAATAAAACGATTGTATTTGGAAATGTACGATTTGTTGATGTCATATGCAAAAGGGGTACTGGAAGACTATGCTCTTGCGGAAGAAGCCGTTCAGGAGACATTCCGGATTGCATGTTCTAAACCAGAGGATTTGCTTTCCAGCAAAAATCCAAATGGATGGCTAACAAATACGTTGAAGAATGTGATGAGCAATACAAAAAGGACGCGGGCAAGGCTCAATCATTTGTTTATGGTATTGATTCAACTAAACGAATGGAGCGCAGAAGTCGATGGCGGGGAGCTTGACGTAGATGTATTATACGCTAACTTGACCGACGATAAGGATTATCAGCTTTTAAAGAAAGTTGTGTTAGAGCAAAGGACAATGCTTGAGGTTTCGAGCGAATTGGGAATATCTTTAGAAGCCTGTGCTAAGCGGGTACAGCGGGCGAAGAAAGCTCTCAAAAAAAAATTATCAGAAAATTAAAAATAAATGTCCAAAAAATTAGAATCTGATACATATATATAATAAAGGAGGAAAAAAGGATGCCCGAACAACACAAAGACTATTCGGGATTTGACCGTATGAGTACGGAGATGCTGGAAGAAATCCTCAGAAGCGATTTCGAATTGTCGAATGACGAAGAATCTGATATGGATGCGGTTTTATACATCATGGGGGTGATTGCAAAAAGAAAACAAGAAGCGAAAAATCGTGAATATCCGGATGCAGAACAGGCTTGGAAGTCTTTCAATGAAAATTATCGTAATCTCAAAGTAGCGTGGTACGAAGAGGAAGACGACTGCGAAGAGGACGATAATAACAATAGCATTACATCGTTGGAAACAGTCATATTGCCGGGGACAGCCCGCAAGAAACGTCCATTGCAACGTTTCACAGGGATTGCCGCAGCAGCGGTGGTTGTTATTTTATGTGCTTCTTTTACAGCAAATGCTTTTGGATATAATATCTGGCAGATTTTTGCACAGTGGACAAACCAAACGTTTGGTTTTGTATCAAGCGGAGCAGAAGTACAATCTGAGCCAGAGAAAACGGCAGACGCACAGTATGATAGCCTGCAAGAAGCGTTGGATGCTTATGGAATTACAGAGGAACTTGTGCCGACTTGGATGCCATCTGGATATGAACTAGAGGCGGTGGAAGTTATTGATTCTTCCATGTCTACCCATTTCACTGCGTCATATAAAATAGGAGATGACTATGTTCTTATTTTGATTCGCAATATTAGGAATGGCAATTACAGTTCTTTTGAGAAAGATGATACTATCGTTGAAACTTTTGAAGTGAATAATATTGAGCACTATATTATGTCGAATTTGGAATGCAATACTGCGGTTTGGATGAATGGCACGAATGAATGCTCTATTACTACGTCTGTATCATGCGATGAGTTAGAAAAGATAATACAATCGATTTATGAGAGGTAATATGAGATGAAAAAAATATTTTCAAAGAAGATGATAATGTTACTGACATGTTTGCTTCTTACTGTAGTAACCCCATCAGCTATGGCGGCTGTTCCGCCAGATGGAGGTACTGCTGAGACGCAAGCCAGCCGCTATTTGTCATCACATTTGGCATATATCGATGCAGTTGGAAGTGGGAAAATTGAAATTTGGTTTAGTGTTGGCGGCGTTGGAACGATGGATAAGATCGGAGCAACGACGATTGTTCTTAAGCAATCATCCGATGGCGTATCGTGGACTACAGTAAAGACTTTCAAATATACAAGCTATTCTAATATGCTTGGAGCAAATAAAATGGCACACACATCGTATGTTTCGTATTCTGGCGTTAAAGGCCGATATTATCAGGCAACCGTTACTGTATATGCCGAAAAAGATGGCGGATGCGATTCGAGATTGAAAACAACTTCCGTAGTAAAGGCCAGCTAAACTGTACGATAGAATGATTTGACAACATGCTAAGGGCACGTCGCAGAACAGGATTCTGTGACGTGCCTGTTTCTGTTTTTTACGATTAAATTTTTTTTTGAAAAAAATGTCCGGAATGAAGGCATTGTACACATATTATTTATAGAAAGAGAACAGCAGAGCGAAGACCATGGTAAATTGAAAGGAAAGCAGGAATTATGAGCGAAAATCAAAGAATTATAGCTTTACTTAGACATGTGCAGAACGACGAGACATTTAAAACGATACACGGGAGAAAATAAACAGCGAATTATTATACCGAAAAAAGATGATGGTTTGCGAATATTGGAAGAACCAATCACATTTTTGCTACATTTGTCCGAGATGCAAAAATGCGATTAGAGTCGAATATATAAAATACTGCAGCTCATGTGGGCAGGCGCTGACTTGGTATGGTACAATAAAATACGCGAAACGAAGCGGAGGAGCAAAATGATAACTCATGAATGTATGGGAGGCTCCGTGTTATTCAATGGGGGAATATTTAGCATGGTTGCCGTATACGAAGAAGTTGTCAAGCCAGCGTCAGAATGCCCTGAAAAGAAACCCGTCAGCATTAGCTGACGGGTTATTTGCTATCTGTAGTTGGGATAAAAAGTACAATAGAGCATCCTTTTTCTGATTTATAGGACGGAAATTAATCTGCAACCACTGGTTGACGTATTGTAACGCATGGCTGGTAGAAAAATTTGCTGAAAAGATTAAAATTAGATGTTCTTGGTATCTTCCTTTTCACCATTTTCCAGAGAAAGCTGATGCATGATAAACTGGCGTGCTGTACGCGGGGATCGTCCATTCTTGCGGACAGCAAAGCTTTCGGCTAACATATGCAGCTTGTCCTGCGGAAGAACCAAACCATAATCCTCTGCCAGCTGATCGACAATGGACAGATATTCGTTCTTTACTGGGTTGATAAAGGTAATCTTAATGCCGAAACGGTCAGCCAGGGAAGAAGCGGATTGCATGGCATCGGTACGGTGTACTTCATCGCTGCCGCGGTCAGCAAAGTTTTCACGGATAATGTGACGGCGGTTAGAGGTCGCATAAATTGCCATGTTAGACGGTTTTCCAGCGACACCACCCTCAATAAATGCTTTGAGGGCAATAAAGCGTTCATCCTCTGCTGTGAAAGTCAGATCATCCAGGAACAGGATAAACTTAAATGGGCTTGCCGCAATCTGGGCACAGATGGAGGGGAAGCTGTTAATTTGGCTGATCGGCATTTCAATAATTTTCAGACCACGGTCTGCATACTCATTTGCAATTGCCTTGACAGTGGAGGATTTACCACAGCCCTTGTCGCCGTACAGGAAGATGTTGTTTGCATCCTTGCCTTCCAGCAGAGCCAGTGTATTATCACGAATCTGCTTTTTCTGTACTGCGTAGCCCTTCAAATCTGTCAGACGAATTGGGTCCGGATTTGGAATCGGCTGCGGATTGCCATCAAGAACTGTAAATGCATTGGCACGGGCAAAATAACCAGAACCACGTTTACGGTACATCTGCCGCAAACCTTCACAGTTGCCAAATGGCAGTGGGGTGCCAGCTGGGAAGCCGGGCAGACCGTCAAATACATCACCAAGCTTTGGGAAGGATTTCCGTGCAAAATTAAGAATGTCAGAACCGGAAAGGGAAATCAATGTATTGATGGTATACAGGTCAAAATCCGCTGCTGCGCGGACATCATCAGAGATTGTTTCATCGACATTTTGAGTCAGAACATTGTTATCATAATGAATTTCTGCTGCAAATAATTTGCCAAGGTCTTTATTACGATAATGGAAACGGCACAAATGTGCATATTTCCGGCAAAATTCCACCGGCTTTTCATATAATGCAGCCATCGTATCAGCATAAGCAGTAAAAACTTCCGTATGACGCAGGTTGCCCAAGACTGTCAGAGATTCCATACGCAGACGGAGTGTTGTACTGTTCATCATAATGTCACCTCTTTATGGTTTATCAAATCTTTTTTACCATAGCACAAACTGTCATTATTTGCAAGAGACAGGCACAAAATCCATTGCAATTTCTTATAATGATAAGGAGAAAGAATTTCGGAGGTGCGGAAGATGAAACAGTGTCATTTGATCCTGTGCCGTTCTCAGAGCGAGGCCATGATTCTTTCCCGAACGCTGTCCGCATGCGGCATCCATGGGAAGCTTACTCGGCCGCCGCGCTCAAAAAAAGTACGTTCCTGCTCATGGGCAATTGATATAGACAGCCGATTCTCAGAACAGGCAGAGGAATGCCTGGAAAAGGCTGAAATTTCTCCTGACATCTGGTCCTGGGAGGATTGTGAAATATGATTTATTTGGATAATGCAGCAACAACGTTGAAGAAACCGCCTGCGGTTTGCGCCGCTATGCGCTGGGCGATGAATCAGGCAGCAGGCGTAGGCAGAAGTGCACACGGCCCGGCAATGACCGGTGCCGAAATTTTGTATGATACACGTGTACTGGCAGCAGAATTATTCGGTTTATCTGACCCAAGACGTGTAATTTTTACCTGCAACGCAACACATGCACTCAATCAGGCGTTATATGCCATAGCGGAAAACCGGCATCATTTTGCGATCTCCCCGTTTGAACACAATGCGGTATATCGTCCTGTTTTGCAGCTTGTAAAACAGAACAATATGCAGCTGACCATTTTGAACGGGGCGCTGTGGAATGATGAGCTTTTGCTGGATTCTGCGGAAAAAGCGATAAAAAATGGCGCAGACTGCTTTGTCCTGTGTCATGTATCCAATGTATTCGGCTATATCCAACCGCTGGAAAAGCTTGATGCGCTTCTGGCAGAACATGGGATTCCGTTGGTTCTGGATGCATCCCAGTCAGCTGGCATCATCCAGATTGATGTATCAAAGCTGCATAGTCTGGCGGCTGTTTGTATGCCGGGCCATAAAGGACTGTATGGGCCTCCCGGAACTGGAATGCTGCTCTGGCTGGCAGAGGAAATGCCCCGGCCACTGCTTTCCGGTGGAACCGGAACCCGGTCGGAATTGCTGGAGATGCCGGAGGTCCTGCCGGACCGGCTGGAAAGCGGGACACCCAATGTTGCCGGCATTGCAGGTCTGTTTGAAGGTATGAAATTTATCCAGAAAGCAGAACAAACGGAAATTCTACAGCATGAACGCAAATTATGCCGGTTTGCTGCGGAAGAACTGCGCAATATACCGGGAATTGTGCCTTTTATATCGCCGGATGAAAAGAAACAGACTGGTGTGCTGTCGTTTTACAGCCGCCAGCTGCCTGCAGAAACGATAGCACTCCGGCTTGCAGAACAGAATATCTGTGTTCGTGCCGGGCTGCATTGTGCTCCGCTGGCACATCAGACAGCTGGGACAGCTGAAACCGGAACCGTTCGTATTGCGCCGGGATGGTTCCAGACAGAACGGCAAATGAAGCGTTTCTGCAGCAAGATGGCCCGGATTAGCGGAAAAGAAACAGATCAAATTTTGGAGTAGACGGTTCACATGCCTGTGAAGTTGTGCTAAAATAGAATTGCTCATGAATACATGAAGGAAGCCACAATCTGTGGATTTATAGGGAGAATGAATTTTTTTATGGATTATATCCAATTGATCTGGCAAAACCTAGCAGCTGTTACCATTTCAGATGTTGTAGATATCGCTGTGGTCTCGTTTCTCATTTATCAGGTTGTCAAACTGGTAAGGGAAACGAGTTCCGCGCGTATTATTCGTGGTGTTATTATTTTGATTGTTGCGATGTGGGTTTCCAATATCCTGCAGCTGACAATGGTCAATTATCTGTTCCGCGCCGTGTTGACGTGGGGCATTGTCGTTATTGCTATTGTGTTCCAGCCGGAACTGCGCCGTATTTTGGAGCGTGTGGGCAGAAGCAAGCTTTCCTCGCTGATGCTGCGCAATGATATGGTGCCGGTGGAAGAAAGAGCAATTCTGGAAATTGTACATGCCTGTTCGGAGATGTCTTGGTCCCGTACTGGCGCGCTGATTATTTTCGAGCGCAAGGAAAATTTGAATGATATCATCAAAACCGGAACTGTCGTTAATGCGGATGTCAAGGACGAGCTTGTGCGGAACATCTTCTATGAAGGCGCACCGCTGCACGATGGTGCAATGATTGTCCGTGGAGGTCGTGTATATGCCGCCGGATGTGTGCTGCCGCTGTCTCCAAATCCAAATCTTGCTAAGGAGCTTGGCACACGGCATCGTGCTGCAGTTGGCATGAGTGAAAAGTTTGATTCCGTCAGCCTTGTTGTTTCAGAAGAAACCGGTTCTATTTCCATTGCTATAGATGGAAAGCTGCAGCGCCATCTGGTGCCGGAACAGCTGGATGAAATTTTGCGTTCCGAACTCCTGGTTAATATTCTGGAAGACGAAATTCCAAAGGATGTAACGATTTGGGATAAGATTCTGGATAAAATTCAGGGAATCAGGGGGGCTAAGCGATGAAAAACTGGTTTATCAAGCACGATGTGTTAACCAAACTGCTTTCCATTATGGCGGCTATCATCCTTTGGAGTTATTTTGTCAGCGTACAGAATCCTACACGTACAGTGGAATATCGGGATATTTCTGTTCAGCTGACGGGTGTGGATGAACTGTATAACTCCTATAATCTGAAGGTTGTGGAAGGTTCTGATGCTACTGTCAATGTCAAGGTATCTGCTTCGACCAGCCGTCTTGCCACACTGACTGCATCCCAGATCAAGGTACAGGCAAATGTGAGCGACAGCATTACAACCCCGGGTACGTATGAAATTGCTTATAATGTTATTCTGCCTGAGAGCGGTATGACATGCGTGAGCAGATCGCCGGATGCCATTACGGTTACGGTTGACGAGATTGATACCAAGATCGTTCCTGTTTCTGTCGATTTGAGTGATGACGCACCAGAGGGCTATCGGTATGATACACCTGTATTATCCGTTGATTCCGTAAAAATCTCAGGTCCTGCAACCATCCTGGATCAGGTTTCCAAGGCGGTTATCAGCATCAATACCGATGGTGCCACGGAGACCATAAACAATAATTATTCCTATAAGCTGGTGGATGAGAATGGCGATGCCGTTGATACAACCAACATTTCTCGTGATGTTGCAAGCGTTACGGTTACAATACCGGTATTGCAGGTAAAAACCGTTCCTTTGGAGATTACGATTTCGCCCGAGGATGCTGCTGATTCTATATCAACCTCCATTTCTCCTAAAAATGTGGAAATTGTTGGTCAGCCATCCGCAGTCAGTGCGGTAAAATCCATCAATCTTGGTGCCATAAACGCGAACAATGCAGAAGATGGTGATACCTATGATTTTGATATCAGTCTTCCAACTGGCGTTAAACTGACAGATGGTCAGCCAACCTCGGCAACCGTTACCGTTGCCACATCGAAGGATACGACAAAGGATTATACCATTAAAAATATTAAGCTGAATGATATTAATGAAGATAAGTCCGCAGATGTTTCACTTGAAACTTCCTCGCTCACAGTCACGCTGATCGGCAAGGAAAAGCTTCTGGACTCTATCAGTGCAGACGATATCAGTGCAGTTGCCGAGCTTGCATCCTCTGATCTGTCTGATGGGCAACATACCATCGGCGTTACCATCAGCAGCCCGGATGGTACGACGGTGAGCGGTACCTACAGCGTAACCATTCAGATCACAAGATCGGAAGACAACGAGCAGAATACAAACTGAATCATGGATGAATCCGCTTGTTCCATCAGGAATAGGCGGATTTTTTATGAAAATTGTGTAAGGGTTCGTCATTTCTTGGGTACGCAGACGAGTCAAAAAGATTTGACAAATACAGCAAAATATGATATCTTTTCGAACAGAGTACACGAGAGTGTCACGAAGGGGCATACCACCGCGGGTATGGTTTTTGTGATGCTCTCGTTTTTTATTATCTGGAGGAGTAATAGTATGAATCGTACCCGTTTAAAAAGGATGGTTATTTGCGCTATTCTGGCGGACGTCGCCGTAGCAGGCAGTATGTTTTCGTTCCCAATCCTGGGTTCCCGCTGTGCGCCGATACAGCATATGGTCAATATCATCTGTGCAGTTTTCCTTGGTCCGGGCTATGGTATAGCCTGCGCTTTTCTGGCCAGTTTGATTCGCAATCTGCTTGGCCTAGGCAGTCTGATGGCATTTCCGGGAAGTATGATTGGTGCGCTGTGCTGTGGACTGCTGTATTGGAAAACAAAAAAATTGCTGCCGACTCTGATTGCCGAGATTGCGGGAACTGGCGTTCTCGGCGGTTTGTGTGCATATCCGATCGCTGTCCTGTTTATGGGAGCTGATGCTGGGTCGATTGCATTTTATGCATACATTATTCCGTTCCTGATTTCCACGGTGGCTGGTTCTATCATTGCCGGACTGGTAATATCTGGACTGAATCGATCTGGTGCACTGGAGCATATGAAGTATCTGCTTGATAAATAATATAATCGAACGGTTGGAAAGAAAATGCCTGCTGGTCAATGACCAGCAGGCTGTTTTTGATTGGCGCTTTAGCGAAAAAAACCACCAGCTATGCTGGTGGAAGAAAAATCTTTA